>JACWEQ010000020.1 GCA_014653365.1 Pelagibacterales bacterium SAG-MED49
ACATTGCAACTGCTGTTTTAACAACTGTATTTGCAGCTACTGCTCCTGCAATTCCATCTAAGATCATGATCAAGCCAGCAAAATAAATTGACGCCTCACCAAAATTTTTGTTATCTTTGTATAGAGATTTATCTAATTTTATTGATCTAAAAACTATATCTAAAAATTCACCAAACATTAATTTTTATTCTTTTTTTTTTGTGCTTTATATGAAACAACTAGTGGAAATATTATTAAAGCAATCACAATTAAAATGCAAATTGCGATTAAAAAGCTTTTAGTCATTGAGATTGTGGGGGAGTTATTTACTCCCCCAAAATAAATTTAGCCTTTTACAACTTCTCTTGTATTAGCGTTGAAAGATTCTTTGAATGGAATATCCACTACTACTGCATCAACAGGTGTACCTGGGGTGGCAGAATATTTTTCAGGTAGATGAACTTTATATTTAGTTCCAACTTTACCTTTTGGAAATCCGTTTGCATTTAAAGTTCCATCAAATGGCACATATCCCATTGCAATGTTTTGTTTTTTTTCTGGGTGATACCAAGGAGAGGTAATAAATCCTACTGGATCTCCACCACTCTCAGGTGATACTAGCCAAAAATCAGGAGCATACTCTTCAATAGGTTTTCCACCCAGTTCAAGTCCAACTAATTGTAACTTGTAAGGTTTTTTACCATCTTTAAGTTCTGCACCCATTTTTTCTAAGGCTGCCTTACCAACATAGTCAGCTTTTTTAGCCCATTCACCTTTTCCAGATAATGAAACTTGGTATCCAAGATTACACTGAAAAGGATTATGTTGTTGATCCATATCTTGTCCCCAAGAAAGAATTCCAGCTTGAATTCTTCTGTGGTGAGCAGGAGCAATAACCATTAGACTATGTTTTTTTCCAGCATCAAGAACAGCATTCCACATATCATCAGCATATAAAGTAGAGTCTCTTAAGTAGATTTCATATCCAGCTTCACCAGAGAAACCAGATTGAGAAATTACACAACTTCTTCCACCTATTTTAGCTTCTGCCAAACCATAAAAAGGCATGTTGTCAAAATCAACTTGATCTTCACAAAGGTCTTTCATTAATGCTTTAGCTTTTGGCCCTTGTATTTGAACTGGACTGACATCAATTTCTTCAATTGTACAATCAAATCTTCCATCAGCGTTTACACCTTGAAGGTACATACCAATATCAGAGTCTGATAATGAAAACCAAAATTCATCTTCTGAAATTCTAAGAAGAATTGGATCATTTAAAACTCCACCATAAGCATTACACAAGATTACATATCTTGCTCTCATAGGAGAAATTTTTGTAGCATCTCTAGTTATTACATAGTCTGTAAATTTTTCTGCATCAGGACCCTTTACACGTATTTGTCTTTCAACAGCAACGTTCCACATAGTAACATGATTTACAATTGCATCATATTCTACCATTGCTCCACCATCTTCTGGTTTTACATATCCTCTTGGATGATAAATACGATTGTAAACAGTTGCTCTCCAGCAACCAGCCTGCATTGATAAATGCCAATATGGTGATTTTCTTACCCTTGTCGAAATAAGCATTTCAACTTTTGTTGGCCCACTTTGTCTTAAATTGTATGGTACTGCACGATCTGATTGATCAACTGAAGTAACATGTTTTAACTTAGTATAGTCAAATTCATTAGACATAACTATTCTCCTTCAACCACTTGTTAGTTTCCTTCAAGCCGCCGAATGTATAAATGTGGAAGTTATCAGTTTGCGATTTAACTTTCCCAATTAAATCATTAGGGTCTTTAGGTTTCAATAAATCTAACGCCTTACTAAAATTAGATTTAAGAAAATTTAAGGAATTTTTTGCTCCTACAATATTAGCAAACTTAATTAAGCTTGTTATTTTTAGAGGTCCAGTAATTCCAACATGCACTGGTACGCTTTGTTTAGAAATAAAATCTATGATAGGCTGAGGATCTAATAACCATTGAGTTACTATATAATCAGCATAAGGCTTTTTATCTATCATAGCTTTGTCTAAATCTGTTTCAGAAATGTCAGGACTTCCTTCAGGATGTCCGGCAATTCCTATTTTCATATTTTCAAAATAACCTGTTTCTAAAAGTTGAAACGAACTATCAAATTTTCCTAATGGTTCTCTACCACCACCAATAATTAATGCTTGTTTTACTCCACCATCTTTACATCTTGAAACATAGTCTTTAAGCTCAGGATCGCTTTGTATTGATCTTGCTGGAAAATGAGGCACAGGATTAAAACCTTTTTTTACAAGTTCAATAGATTTGTTTGATGTCTCTTTATAGTCTCCTCCAGGTAACATTGTTACGTAAACATCCTTTACCGGAGGTAAAGTTTCTAGGTCAGTTTTAGGACTAATTTCGAGTGAAAAATTCATATTTTTCTCGATCATTATCTTATTTGAAAAAGCTGTCAAAGAAATTCAACCAAGTTTAAATTGAAATTTGTTGCCAAAAATAATGCCCATGATAATTTTTTTTATGCCTCAGAATCATAAAAAAAAAGCCCTTTCAGAAATTCTAGATGTTAAAAAAATAGAACAAGTAGGTAAGCCAATTGAGACAGCAAATGGCCTTCCAAATGAGTGCTATATAAGTGAGGACTATTTTGCTTATGAAAGGGACAAGGTTTTTTGTGACAACTGGACAGTGATTGGGGTTGGAAGCTTAATTCCAAATCCTGGAGATGCTAGACCATACAATCTACTCGGGATTCCTCTAATGATAGTTAGAGATAAAGATATGAAGATTCGGGTTTTTCATAATGTGTGTAGCCATAGGGGCTTTAAGCTTTTAGATAAACCTTGCACTTTAAAAAATGTCATTAGATGTCCTTACCACTCATGGTCATATGATTTTAAAGGTAACTTAATAGCAACACCACATATTGGAGGCTTAAATATTCATGAGACAGAAATGTTTAATAAATCTAATAGTAATTTAAAAGAAGTTAGAACAACAGTTTGGATGGATATAATATTTGTTAATATTCATGGTAATGAATTAGATTTTAATGAATATATTAAGCCATTAGAAGATAGATGGTCAAAGTTTATTGTTAAAGAAGATCAACATTCATTAGTTCACTCCAGAGACTATGGGTATTTTAATTTGAATGTGAAAAGTAACTGGAAATTTGCAATAGAAAATTACTGTGAAAGTTATCATTTGCCAACAATCCACCCGGAATTAAACAAAATATCAAATATAAGTGATCACTATCATATTCAAGGTCTACCAAATAGATTTGCGGGCCAAGGTAGTAAAAAATATAATCAATTAATCGAAGAAAATAAAACATTTGATAATTTTAAAAATTGGACCAAAGAATTAAGTAAAAACTCAGAATATATTGCCTTATTTCCAAATGTTATGATTGGTTTGCATATTGATCATTTTTATGCATTTTGGTTAGAGCCTATTTCAATTAATGAAACTAAAGAGCACTTAGCTATGTATTATGTAGGAGACAATAGTGCTAATGGTAAAGAATTTGAAAAAATGAGAAAAGAAAATGTAAGAATGTGGAAAAATGTTATGTCAGAAGATATTGGTGCTGTTGAAGGAATGCAAGAAGGAAGAAGCTCACCTGTATATAACGGGGGAAATTTCTCTCCTGTAATGGATAACCCAACTCATCAATTTCATAAATGGGTTGCAGATAATTTAAATTAAAATGAAAATAATTTTAATAATGGGCTTACCAGGTTCAGGAAAAACAACTTTAGCAAATGAGTTGGCACCACTATTAAATGCTAAAAGATTAAATGCTGATGAAGTTAGAAAAGAAGCTAATGACTGGGATTTTTCTGAAGAAGGAAGAAAAAGACAATCCAAAAGAATGGCTGATTTTGCTTTAAAGTTAAAAGAAGCTGGGAACTATGTTGTAGCTGATTTTATTTGCCCCACACCAGAGGCTAGAAAGCTATTTTCTGCAGATTTTATTGTATGGGTTAATACAATTAAAGAAGGAAGATTTGAAGATACTAATAAAATGTTTATTAAACCAGACAAGTATGACTTTCAAGTCACTACTCAAGATGCTAAAAATTGGGCACCTAAAATATATAAGGAGATAAAATAATGGCTTACGTATGGGATAATAAAAAACCAACAGCACAAATGTTAGGAAGATGGCAACCATTTCATGAAGGTCATTATACATTATTTAAAGAGATAATAAAAAAAACTGGTCAAGTTTGTATACAAATTAGAGATGTTCAAGGAGTAGATGATAATCCTTTTGATTTTGAAACAGTAAAAAAAAACATAGAAGAAAAACTAAACCCTGAATTTGAAGGTCAATTTAAAATAATGATAGTCCCCAATATAACAAATATTTGTTATGGCAGAGGAGTTGGGTATAAAATTGAAGAAATTGTTTTAGATGAAGAAACTCAAAAAATCTCAGCTACAAAAATTAGAGCTAAGATGAGAGAAGAAGGTAAATTAGAATAAAACTGATGAATGATAGACTTAAAACTATTGTTGATCTAGAAAAATATCCAATTCATAATTTAAATTCTCCTATCATAAAAAAATTAATTGAAAGATGTAAAGAAGAGTTAGAAGAGAATAGCTGCTCCACAATCCCAAATTTTATTTTACCTCAATCATTAGAGGTGATGCGTTCAGAATTAGAAAAACAACTTGATGAAGTTTACATGTCTAAAGAAAGTATAAATGCTTATTTATATGCAAAAGATGACCCTTCTTTACCAAAAGATCATCCTAAAAGAAATTTTATGAATAGATATAATGGATATCTAAATTCTAACTGTTTTCAAAAAAATTCAGAAATGAAATATCTTTATGAAACTGAAGAACTTTTAAAATTTGTTTCTGCCTGTTTGGGTGTTTCCCCAATATATAGATGGGCGGACCCTTTAGCGTGTCACGCATATAATGTAATGAAGCCAGAGGGAGTTCTTCCATGGCATTTTGATAGTTGCGAATTTACTTTGAGCTTAATGATACAAAAACCTGAAAATGGAGGTATTTTTGAATATTGCCCAAATATAAGGGAACCAGGTAATGAAAAATTTGATGAAGTTAAAAAAGTCTTAGATGGTGATAGAACAAGAGTTAGACAACTAAAGTTAGAACAAGGTGATTTACAAATATTTAAGGGAAGATTTACACTGCACAGAGTAACAAAAGTTGAGGGTCAAAAATCTAGATATATGTGCATACCTGCATATGTTTTAGACCCTTGGAGAGTAAACACCCCAGAACATTCAAAAGCTATCTATGGTAAAATTTTACCAATTCATATAGAAAGAAATCAAACAAGATCTGATGGATTAACTGATTAAATGACAAGTAATATTAAAATTAAAAAAATTAATAAAGAAATTTCATCAATTATTATTAATGAACCAAAAACTTATAATTCGTTATCGTTTAAAAATCTTTCTGATTTATTAAAAGCCTTAAAAAAATTAGATGCAGACAAGAAAGTTAAAGTTATAATTTTAGAAGGTTCGGGTAAAGGTTTTAGCGCAGGTCATAACTTAAAAGAAGTAAGAGGATTAAAAAAAAGAGAAAAATATCAAAAATTATTTAATCTTTGCTCAAAAGTAATGCTTCAAATTGTTGAAGGAAGAAAACCAGTTATTGCTAAGGTTCATGGTGCAGCCTTTGCTGCTGGGTGTCAGTTAGTTGCTAGTTGTGATTTAGCCTATAGTACTAAAGAGGCTATATTTGCTACACCGGGTGTAAACATAGGCTTATTTTGTAGTACACCAATGGTTGCTGTAAGTAGAAAAATTAATCGAAAACCTATGATGAAAATGTTGTTAACTGGCGAACCTATTAATGCGAGTTATGCGAAAGACATAGGTTTAATAAATGATTGCTATTCCTCATCTAAATTAGATTTAGAGGTTTTAAAAGTTGCAGAAACTATTGCATCTAAATCAAATCTAACAATTAAAATTGGTAAACAAGCATTTTATAAACAATTAGAAATGCCTTTGAAAAAAGCTTATGCGTATACAAGTAAAATGATGACAATTAATATGATGGCAATGGATGCAAGAGAAGGCATATCAGCTTTTCTAGAAAAACGTAAACCAAATTGGAAAAATAAATAGTGAAGTATAAAAAGAATATTTTAATTGGTATATTTATAGTTTTAGGGATGTATTTTGTTTTAAGTTTTAATGATCATAATTTTAAAAGAGCTGTAGATGCTTGCCTTGCAGCTAGCCAAAAGTTATCGAAGTCCAAAATTACAGATTTAAATGAAGCAAAAAAGTTTTGTGAAGAACAAATTAAAAAGGATAATTAATAATGAGTGATGTTGCAATTAAAGATAAGACGTGTTGTGGTCCTGGTTATGCTAGTCCCTCTGATGCAATTAAAGCACCAAATGAAAAGCTTTTATATACAATAGCTATTTATACTGGTACGGGAATTCAAAAACCAGATTACCTAGCAACTATTGACGTTGATCCTGATAGCCCCACTTATTCACAAGTTATTCACCGTCTTGAAATGCCAGGTATAGGAGATGAATTACACCATATGGGTTGGAATGCTTGTTCTTCATGTCATGGTGACGAAGGTATGAGTAGAAAATACCTCTTAGTTCCAGGTGTAAGATCTAATAATATTCATGTAATTGATACAGCAACGGATCCATTTGCTCCAAAAATTCATAAGGTTATTGAAGGTTCAGAAATAAAATCAAAAACTAATTTATCTGGCCCTCATACTGTTCATTGTTTAGGTTCAGAAATAATTATTTCTTTTCTTGGCAACGCTAGAGGAGAAGCTCCTGGAGGATATTTGCATTTAAATAAAGATTTTGAAATTGTTGGTAGATGGGAAAACTCAATGGGTGATATTCCTTTTAGTTATGATTTTTGGTATCAGCCACGTCATAATGTAATGGTAAGTTCTGAGTGGGCAGCACCTAATACTTTTATGCCTGGTTTTGATCTTGAGGAAGTAGGACATTTAAAATATGGACGTAGATTACATATTTGGGATTTTAAAAAGAAAGAACCTGTTGAGACAATGTATCTTGGTGAAGATGGTTTGATACCTTTAGAGGTAAAATTCATGCACAACCCTGATAGCAGTCATGGTTTTTGTGGTGCAGCTTTAAGCGCGAATGTTATTCATTTTTGGAAATCTAAAGAAGGAAAATGGGAATGGGAAAAAGTTATAGATGTTGAAAACGAACCACATCCTGATTGGCCTATTCCAGTTCCAGGTGTTATGTCAGCTATATTAGTATCTATGGATGATAAATATCTTTATCTTAATAATTGGCTTCACGGAGATATGAGGCAATATGATATTTCAGACCCTCATAATCCAAAGCTAACAGGACAGGTATGGATGGGAGGACTTTTAGGAAAAGCTCCTGTTGTAAACGGTGTTAAAATTGCTGGTGGTCCTCAAATGTACCAATTGTCATTAGATGGTAAACGGATGTATGTCACAACCTCCTTATTTTCAACTTGGGATAATCAGTTCTATCCTGAAATTCGTACACAAGGAGGAGCTATGATCATGATCGATTGTGACAATGAAAATGGTGGTATGAAAATTAATAAGGATTTTATAGTTGATTTTGGTAAAGAACCTAATGGTCCAAGTAGATGTCATGAAAGTAGATATCCAGGTGGAGATTGTACAAGCGATATTTGGCTTTAATGCAGATCACAATCGCAAATCGTGAGAATAGTGTTTACAAAGTTTCTGGACGAATGTCTTTACTTCAAGAATTGAGAGAGCAGGGTGTAGATTTACCTTACGGTTGCCAATACGGAGGATGTATTACTTGTGCAGCAAAATTGATTAAAGGTGAAGTAGACCAAAAATCACAAGTAGCACTTAATAATAGACAAATTAATAATGGATATATAATTTTATGTGTTGCGAAACCTAAAACAGATTGCACTATTGAGATAGGGGTTGAAAGTCATGATAAACTTTATCGCAATCCTTTTCTTGACCCACTTGCACCCCATGAGCTAAAAGCTGATATTGCTACTCAAAAAAATAAAAAAAAATAACACATATGAATCATAACGAACCTTACAGTGATGATTATTTAAGAGATATTCTTAGTTCAGTTAAGACAATTGCAATGGTTGGAGCAAGTCCTGATAAAACAAAATTTAGTTATGGCGTGCTTAGAGTGTTAAATGAAACAGGTTATGATATGATACCTATTAATCCACGACCAGGTTTAACTGAGATAAGAGGGTTAAAAGTTTATCCAAGTTTAAAAGAAATTGATCGACCTGTTGATATGGTAGAAGTTTTTAGAAAACCAGAGGATCTTTATGAAATTGCAGAAGAGGCAATTGCAATAAATGCCAAAGTTTTATGGGGTCAAATTGGTGTAATAAATAATGATGCTGCAAAATTAGCAGAGGAAGCAGGCCTTAAAGTAGTTATGAATAGATGTCCAAAAATTGAACTCTTTCGTCCTTTTTGGAAGCCAAGACTTGATCTTAAAATATAAATTTAGTGAAAAAAATTTTTCTAGTTTATGGTCACTATAATGATAATTCCTTCAATGCAGCTATAAGAGACACATTTATAAAAGAGGCTGAAGATAAAGGTAACAAAGTTGATGCTGTAGATTTGTACAAAGAAAAATTTGATCCAGTTTTTGCTGGTGAAGAACCAGGTGAAGATGTTTTAAATCACCGTAAAAGAATTGAAGAATGTGATACAATTGTTTTAATTGCACCGATTTGGAATTTTAGAATGCCAGCAATTGTAGAAGGTTGGATTGATAAAGTATTAGCTCCACCTTGGGCATTTAGATTTAAACAATTATGGGGAAACTACGGTTATCCAATTGGAAATTTAAGACAAAAAAAAGCAATTATTTTTTGTACTTATGGCTCACCAAGATTAGCAATTACTACATTTTTTTTAAACCTACCTATTAGAAGGTTAAAAAGAGGAGTGTTTCATATGTGTGGCATATATAACATTGTCTATAGAAGATATTTTGCAGTACCATTTGTATCAGATGCAAAAAGACAAGAATTTTTAGATGATGTTAAAAAGACAGCTAATAATATTTAAAATTTTATTTTTTTTATTAATTTCAATTTCAATCTCTAAAGCAGAACTATTAAAACCTAATAGTGCAATTAACCCTTCAGATGTTGTTAAAATTCAGCTAA
>JACWEQ010000021.1 GCA_014653365.1 Pelagibacterales bacterium SAG-MED49
CATATGTATTCTGTTCAAAAGAATCTAATTGATTTTTTATATTAATAGTTTCTTTAAGTTTTATGACTTGAGTCTTTTCTTTTAAATTAACTGTAAATATTGATATTACAGAGAGTTTATAATCTGTAATTACGCCAGCAGAGTCTTTTGAAAGAGTTTCTTTTATGTAATCAGTGTCAATTTTTAAGTTATAAATATTTGTGGTATTTTCACTTGAATATAATTTTATTTCATTTTTAATTAGATTATTCATCTCACTATTACCTTTTGTTTCAATAATATTAATTTTGAAATTTTGTAATTTTTGATTTTTATAAATTGATGAATAGCCACAGCTATATAAAAATAATATTAAAATAATTGATGTTATATTTTTCATAAATTTTATACGATTATATTTATAAGTTTGTTTTTAATATAAATCTGTTTTTTTATGTTATTATCTATTAGATATTTTGATATTTTTTCATCTTTGTAAATTAGTTCCATTATTTCTTTTTCAGTTACATTAATATTTGTATTTATTAGCCCTCTTTTTTTTCCATTAATTTGAATTACAATTAAGCTTGAGCTTTCCTCAAGTTGTTTTTCATCATAACTAGGCCAAATTATTCCATTGTACTCTTTAATAATTTCCAGGCATTCATTCGATAAATGAGGTAATATTGGGTTCATTGTAATCAAAATTTTCTTATAATTTTCTAAAATTGTTTTTCGCTGGTAGCCTTTACTTATTTCTTTTATCAAAAAAGAATGCATTTCATGCAAATTTGCTACAATTATATTATAACTAAAATTTTCTAAATTATGACTTATTTTTTTTATAAATTTATTTGTAAATTTTGTAAATTCTCCACTTTCGTCTTTAGGGTGATCTTTGTCTATTTCTTCTATAATTTTTAAATTTAAAGTCCATAATTTCTGAATAAATTTATGAGAAGCTACAATACCTTCCTCTGACCATTGCACATCCTTTTCTGGAGGACTATCGGATAAAATAAATAATCTTACAGAGTCTGCTCCGTAACTATTAATTATATTTTCAGGATCAATAGTATTTTTTTTAGATTTTGACATTGATTCAGAGGGTCCGACTTTAATTTCTTGAGCAGTGTTGGCTTTGAGATATTTTTTTCCATCTTTCGAAAATATTTCTTCTGGACCTACCCAGTGATTATTTTCATCTTTATATGTTTCGTGACAAACCATGCCTTGAGTAAAAAGTCCCTTAAATGGTTCGGTTATATTAAACTTTTCATTTTTATGAGAAAGAGCTTGCATAAAAAATCTTGAGTATAAAAGGTGTAATATTGCATGTTCTACCCCACCAATATATTGGTCCACAGGCATCCAATATTTTATATCTTCATAAGAAAATCCATAATCATTATTTGTGGGTGAACAAAATCTTAAAAAATACCAAGAAGAATCTACAAATGTATCAAGTGTATCAGTTTCTCTTGTATATTTTTTTCCATCAATTGTTAAATTTTTCCAATCAACCTCATTGTCAAGTGGGTTTCCTGATGGTTGTAATTTACTGATTTGAGGTAATTTGACTGGCAGCATCTCAAAAGGAATTTTTTGGGGATTATTACTTTCATCATATATTATTGGAATTGGACAGCCCCAATATCTTTGTCTTGATATTCCCCAATCTTTTAACCTAAAGTTAATTTTTTTTTCACCTAAATTATTTTTTTCAAGATATTCAATGGTATTTATTATTGACTCATCTGGACATTTTAGGCCATTTAAAAAACTTGAATTAAATATGTATCCAGACCCTGTATAAGCTTCATCAATAACTTTAAAATTCAAATTATTTTTTTTTGGAGTAACAACAGTTTTGACATCAAGCTTATATTTGTTTGCAAAATCTAGATCTCTTTGATCATGAGCAGGACATCCAAACACGGCACCTAATCCATAATCCATTAAAACAAAATTAGCAAAATATACTGGCACTTTAATATTATTATCTAAAGGATTAATTGCAGTAAGGTCAGTTTTAAAACCAATTTTTTCTGCACTTGCAATAGACTCCTCTGTGGTTCCAGTCTCTGAACATTTCTTCTTGAATTCTAAAAACTTTTGATCATTTTCATAAAATTTTGATAAGGGATGGTCTACTGATAGAGCTAAAAAAGATAGGCCAAACAATGTATCTGGTCTTGTTGTAAAGCATTTGATTTCTTTAATATCTTTTGATGAAGATATTGGAAATTTTACCTCACATCCAAAGGATTTTCCAATCCAATTTTTTTGCATCGTCTTAACTTTATTTGGCCATTGATCAAGACTATTTAAACTTTCAAGCAGCTCATTTGAAAATTTTGTGATATTAAAAAACCATTGATTTAATTTTTTTCTCTCTACTTGGGCGCCTGATCTCCAACCTTTGCCATCAATTACCTGTTCATTTGCAAGCACTGTTTGATCAACTGGGTCCCAATTAACATCTTGTTCTTTTCTATAAACAAGCCCTTTATCATATAATTCTAAAAAAAATTGTTGTTGATGCTTGTAGTATTCCACTGAGCACGTAGATATCTCTCTATCCCAGTCTATTGAAAGTCCAAGCCTTTTTAATTGAGATTTCATATTTGAAATATTTGACTCTGTCCAATCCTTTGGACTTAGATTATTTTGTCGAGCAGCATTTTCTGCTGGCATGCCAAATGAGTCCCATCCCATAGGGTGTAAAACATTATATCCTTGAAGTGCTTTGTATCTGGCAAGTACATCTCCGATAGTATAATTTCTAACATGTCCCATGTGTATTTTTCCAGATGGATATGGAAACATTTCTAAACAATAAAATTTTTTTTTATTCTTATCTAACTTTGTGGAAAAAGTTTTTTCTTTTCCCCAATATTGTTGCCATTTTTCTTCAACAGTTTTGAAATTATATCTCTCCACGATAATTAGATTAAATTTGAGATGTGATTTTTATTTTTTATTTTCTTCTTCATTTTTATAAATTGCCGCTTTCTTTAGAATTTCTTTATTAAGCTCTGCAACTAAATTTTCGCTGGAATTTGTAAATTTGCAATTAAAAGAATTATTATCACATTTTCTGCTAAATATCTTTATATCCAACGAATCTGATCTTATTTCGTTTGTTAAAAATCTTATTGAAATTTTAATACTTTCATTTGGATTTTTACTATCAGAATACCAATCTGTTATAATGATACCACCACTGTAGTTTACAGAAGTAAGTGGCATAAAATCAATGACATCTAGTGATGCTCTCCAAAGTCCGTTTGAATTAGCAAATTGAAACGCCCCACCACCCATTATATTCCTTCTTGCATCAAATATTTTGTATCCTTTCCCTTTCTCCAGATTTTCTTTGACTCTATCATTGACATTAGGGCTTACTTTTCTTGCATCTACTTTTTTGTAAATACCACAACCACCTAATGCTAAAAAAATAAAAACCAATATAAGGGATAAAAATTTTGACATGATTTATGAGATTTCCATTAAAAATTGTTAACTATCACAGAAACTGCTGTTTTTAAAGGATAATACTGTGATATTTATGCAACATTTTGAAAAAAAACCTTATTTAATAAGACAAAAATTACTCTTACTTCTCGAAAATCTCTAAAACAATTTAATTATTAATATTAATAATAAACTAACAAAGGAAAAAAACATGAATATAAAAAAAATAGGACTTACAGCGTTAGCTGGATCTCTTGTTGCTACTTCTGCTTTCGCTGGTGCATTATCAGTAAGTGGTAGTGCTAAACTTTCATACACTAGTAAAAGTGGAAATGAAGACGCTACAGTAACTGGTAGTGGTTTTGGTATGCAAGAAAACATATCTTTCACTGGTTCAGGTGAATTAGATAACGGTATGAATATATCTTTATTACACGTTATGCATTCAGATGCTGCTGGTTCGTCAACATCTTCTATTACTATGGATATGGGTGCTTCTGGTACATTAAGATTTATGGAATATACATCTAATATTGGTATCAAAGCTATTGATGATGTAATGCCAACTGCTGAAGAAGAAGTTAGTAATGGTGTAAGTGGTGGTACTGCGTATGAAGCTCATATGGGTGCAACTGGTTTTGATTACACATATTCAATGGATATGGGAAAAGTAGTAGTTGGATACTCACCAGGAAACACAAGCGCAAGAGTTGATGATGGTGGTACAAGTGGTGCTGGAGCAAACGAAGACTCTGGTAAATCAATACACGTAGTTCTTGATTCATTAGCTGATGGCGTAACACTTTACGCTGGAACTGGTCAAAATGGTTCTGACGATAATGATACAGCTGCTATAAAATACGCTATTGGTGCTGCAACTGTTGGATATCAGTGGACTGAAATTGATAGAGAAGCTGCTAACTCAGGTGCTACAGCTGATTCTGAGAGAACACAAGCAAGTATCTCTTATCAAATAAACGATGACTTAGCTGTATCTTATGGTTTCATTGATACAGAGGTTACTGGTCAAGCACTTGATGAAGAAATCTCTGGTTTTTCAGTTGGTTATTCAATGGGTGGCATGAGTATTAAAGCTCATTCTAATTCAATGGAAAACAAGGGTGGTGCTGCTAATGCAGAATATGAGCACACTGAAATCTCAGTATCTTTTGCATTCTAGTTAGAGATATATAATTTATTTAAAAGGCCCTCTAAAAGAGGGCCTTTTTTTTTCTAGATTTTATTAAGAAAAGCTAAATACTCCAGATAATTATCACTTAATTTTATTGAAGACTTATAAATAGGTTTTCTAGCTTGAGAAATGCTTACCGTTTTAATCCCTGTATCATTTTTAGTATAATCAATACAGCTATCTTGCCAATCTAAATTACAAAAATTTATAATTTTTTTAGTTTCATCTAATTGATTGTCAACTAAATTTTCATATTCACAATTGTAAATTTGATTAGACAGTTTATTGTTCCAAAAGTTCATTAAATCATCGTATGCTTTTATAAACTGGACCAAAGTTTCGTCATTATAACTCCAAGGCAAATGACCACCATCAAAATAATTTCTATATATTGATAAACCAACATCTCTTAAATTTCTTTTGCAATGAATTATTTTAGCTTGTGGAAATAATAATTTAATAAAACCAACCCACATAAAATTTAATGGTAATTTGTCTAATATAATTTTGCTATCAAATTGGTTAAATATCTTTTCAACTTTTTTTGCAAATTCTCGAACAAAAGTATTGTTATGATAGTCATCATCTCTAAAAATTTTATCTAAAAATAAATCATCTTTAATTTTATTATTAAATATGTTGGAAATTATAGGTAATTCTCCAGCACCATACACTTCTGAATGTGAGGATATAATTTGATGTGTTAATGTTGTTCCTGATCTAGGTAAGCCTACTATAAAAATTAAATTAGGTTTTTTATTAGAGCATAAATCTGTAAATTTAAAATTTTCAAATTTATTTTTTATAATACTAAATTTATCCAATTCATCTTTAAATTTATAATTAGTAAATAGATTGTATTGAGATTTATTAGCTTTAATAAAATAGCCCGAAGACTCTGAATAATTTTTTATATCTGAGTAAGATTTTGCAATAGCAAAATTTAAATAAACAATATCTTGATCTTGAAGATCAAGATTTAATTTATTAATCATCTCATTTCTGTGATTGTCATTTTCTTGGTAATTATGAACACTACTATACATAAAATCAGCTTTAGTGTTTCTGGGAAAATTCGCATGAATTTCTGTTAAAATTTTTTTTGATTGCTCAAATTCAGCATCTATTTGGTATGCACCAGCTAGATTTATAAGCAACGTTTCATTATGATTATTAATTTTATATGCTTTTTTATAATATTTTATTGCTTCTTTATTTTGGTTAATATCTCTCTTTAAATTTCCATAATTACACAATGTATTAAAATCATCTTCTTTAATTTCTAAACCTTTTTTTAAAAAATAATCAGCTTCTTCAAATCTAGCCATCAATCTATACAGCGCACCTAAATTACAAATGATAGTTAAATTGTCAGGAAAAATTTCTAACCCTTTTTTAAAGATTGTTTCAGCATCATGGTTTCGACCTAGCTGTCTATGAGAAAGACCAATATAATTGTAATAAGGGACTTGATTAGGGCTTTTTTTCATAAGATTGGTTGTCTTCTCAATTACTTTTTCAAATTTTTGTGCAAGAAAATATTTCTGAATTTTTTTCAGTTCAGATTTTATATAATCAAAATCAATATTTTTTTTCATTTAAAATAATTTCTAAAAATTTTTGAAAAAACTTATTCCAGCTATATTTTTAATTTTTAACATTTTTATTATACTAATATTCATCTTATTTATACCTCCGAGACAAGTTATTTCTTTTAAAGTAAGATTTTTTAATATTAAAAATTTATAAATACCTAAGCAAAATTTATTTTTTTTTGTAAAAAAAATTGGTGAGATGAATATGTTTTTTACATTTTGAAATTCTTTTGTCCTAATTTCTTTTAAATTGTGAGCAGATCCCAGTAAAGTAAAAGTAGGTTTAAGCGAAAAGGAATTATGTTTAACACTTTTGTTAAATGAAGGTATATAACTGCCATCTAGTCCTAATTTTACAGCAACCCTAATGTTATTACTTAAGTAAAATTTTAAACCTTTTTTCTTACAAATTTTTTTAATTGTTAAAATTTCTTTTTCATCAATTCTGGTGTCATAATTTCTATATATTATAGAAGTTTTTTTTGGTAATGTATTAATGGTTTGTTCATCAATTTTATCAATAAAACAAAAAAAATTTAAATTTTCAATATGCACAATATTATTAATAACTTAAAAAAAATTCAAAACCAAATAAAGGATATTAAAGGAGATCAATTAGTTAACGTACCAAATATTGTTGCAGTTAGTAAAACATTTGAAATGAATAAAATAATGCCACTAGTAAAGTATGGGCATATCCATTTTGGTGAAAATAAAATTCAAGAAAGTTTAAATAAGTGGCCAAAGATAAAAGAGCAATACCCTAATTTAAAATTACATATGCTAGGCAAAATTCAGTCTAATAAAGCAAAATATTTGTTCCCATTATTTGATTATATTCATTCATTGGATAACTTAAAATTAGCAAAAATAATTTCAGGCCTTCAGTTAAAACAAAAAATAAAGCCAAAAATTTTTATTCAAATTAATATAGGAAATGAAATTC
>JACWEQ010000022.1 GCA_014653365.1 Pelagibacterales bacterium SAG-MED49
AATTTGTTTGAAACGCTTAAAGACGAAATGTCAGGAAATTATCCTGAACTTGTTAGGGCCGAATCTTTAATTAAAGAAACTTTAAGAATGGAGGAGGAAAAGTTTTTAGTTCTTTTAGATCGAGGAATTAAAATTTTAAATGATGAAATTTCAAAAATAGATAAAGTTTTACCAGGGGAAGTAGCATTTAAATTATATGATACTTTCGGATTTCCATTGGATCTTACAGAAGATATTTTAAGAAATAAATCGATGTCTATCGATACAGATAAATTTCAATCTTTAATGAAAGAAAGTAGAGAGCTTGCTAAAAAAAATTGGAAAGGCTCTGGCGATGCTGCGGTTGAAAATATTTGGTTTGGAATAAAGGATAAATTAAGTACTACAGAATTTTTAGGTTATGAGACAAATCAAGCAGAAGGAGTAGTTTTATCACTTCTTTCAAATAATAAAGAAGTAAATGAATTAAAAGAAAATGACGAAGGTATAATCATTGTTAACCAGACACCTTTTTATGGAGAATCTGGAGGTCAAGTAGGCGATATAGGTGAAATTATCTCAAATAACTTTAAATTTGAAGTGACAGATGTCCAAAAAAAATTAGGTGATCTAATTGTACACTACGGAAAAGTAATTAGTGGATCAATAAATACAAATGATAGTGTTGAGTTAAAAATTGATATTAGAAGAAGGGATGATACTAGAGCTTACCATTCTGCAACACATCTATTGCACGAGTCTTTGAGAAGAGTATTAGGTGATCATGTAACCCAAAAAGGATCATTAGTTGAACCTACTCGATTAAGATTTGATTTTAGTCATATGAAACCAATACAAAGTGAAGAAATGGATAAAATTGAAGACTTTGTAAATGTAATGGTTTCAAAAAAAACAGATGTTAAAACACGATTAATGACACCTGATGAAGCTGTAGAAAACGGAGCTTTAGCACTTTTCGGAGAGAAATATGGTGAGGAAGTTAGAGTTTTATCAATGGGTGATGATGAGGGAAAATACTTTTCAACTGAATTATGTGGAGGAACTCATGTTAAAAATACAGGAGATATTGGTAATTTTAAGATTATTAGTCAATCTTCAATTGCAGCAGGTGTTAGAAGAATTGAGGCTTTAAGAGATAAACAATTAGAGGATTATCTTAAAAATAAAGAAAAATTATCCAGTATTTCATTAGAAAAAAATGACGAAATAATAAACAGTTTGAGCCAGCAAATAACAGAATTCGGCGGAAAACCATCTTTAGATGAAACTGATCAGAAAATTTCAATTAAAAATCTAACAAAACAATTAGAAACAATATCTGTTAATTCAATTATAGAAGATAAGTCAAAAAATATAATTAAAGATGAAGAAATTAATGGAATAAAATTAAGACTTCAAAAAGTAGAAGGCCTTCCCCCAAAAGAATTAAGAAAACTTGTAGATAAAGGTAAAAAAGAATTAAGCGAAGGTATCGTGATAGTGTTTGCAAGTAAGGATGATAAGGTTGGGATTGCAGTAGGGGTAACTGAAAAGCTAATTGATAAATTTGATGCAGTTCAATTTGTTAAAGTTGGTTCAGAAATTATTGGTGGAAAAGGTGGTGGTGGGAGAAAAGATTTTGCTCAAGCTGGAGGACAAGATCAATCTCAAATAGAAGAAGCTTTTGAAAAGCTTAAAACTTTAATTTAATTTATTTTTAAGATTACCATCAATTTCATCTAAGAATTGATTAGTAGTTAAATATTTACTTGATGGTCCAACAAGGATTGCTAAATCTTTTGTCATCGCTCCATTTTCTACACATTCAATACAAACAGTTTCAATTGTTTGTGCAAACTTGATTAAATCATCATTATTGTCTAATTTTCCTCTGTGAGCTAGTCCTCTAGTCCAAGCAAATATAGATGCGATAGGGTTTGTTGAAGTTTCTTTACCTTGCTGATGCATTCTGTAGTGTCTAGTCACAGTCCCATGTGCTGCCTCTGCTTCCATTACTTTTCCGTCTGGTGTTAAAAGTGTACTAGTCATTAATCCTAAAGAACCATAACCTTGAGCCATCGTATCAGACTGAACATCGCCATCATAATTTTTACATGCCCAAATATATTTACCGCTCCATTTCATTGCACATGCAACCATGTCATCAATTAATCGATGCTCATATGTTAAATTATTTTTTTCAAAATCTTCTTTATATTCTTTTTCAAAAATCTCTTGAAATATATCTTTAAATCTACCATCATATTTTTTTAGAATTGTATTTTTAGTAGACATATAAACAGGCCACTTTTTAATTAATCCATAACTAAAACAAGATCTTGCAAAATCCTCGATTGATTTATCTAAATTGTACATTGATAGTGCTACACCGGGACCTGTAAAATTGAATACCTCATGTTTTATTTCATCTTTTCCATCTTCAGATGTCCACTTAACTTCTAATTTACCTTTGCCAGGTACTTTGAAATCAGTTGCTCTATATTGATCACCAAAAGCATGTCTTCCAATTACGACTGGATCTGTCCATGAAGGAACTAATTTTGGAATATTTTTACAAATGATTGGTTCTCTAAATACGGTACCTCCAATAATATTTCTTATAGTTCCGTTAGGAGATCTCCACATTTTTTTTAGATCAAATTCTTTCACTCTTTCTTCGTCAGGGGTGATTGTTGCACATTTAATTCCTACACCAATTCTTCTTATAGCATTAGCAGAGTCGATAGTGATTTGATCATCTGTCTTGTCACGACTTTTCATACCAAGATCATAGTATTCAATTCCTAAATCAAGGTAGGGGAGAATTAGTTTGCTTTTTATAAACTCCCAAATGATACGGGTCATTTCATCACCATCCAACTCTACAATGGGGTTATTTACCTTGATTTTACTCATTAAAATAAATTTATCTTATTAATTGAATTTGATTGGTTTATATACATATTAATCAAAAATTAGCAAATAGGAAGAATATGTTCAGCAAGATATTTCCACCAATACATACAGAAGGATATAAATTTTTAGTAATTTCAGTTTTTATTACAATTGTTCTGATGGTCTTTAGTAGTTTTTTAGGAACTATAGGATTGCTTTTAACTGTATGGGTTTATTATTTTTTTAGAGATCCAGAAAGAGTTATAATTGAAGATGATAATTATTTGGTAAGTCCAGCAGATGGTGAAGTCATTAAAGTTGAAGAAGTGGATGGACCCAAAGAAGTGGGTTTGGAAAATAAAAAATTTAAAAAAATAAGCATATTTATGAATGTATTTGATTGTCATGTGAATAGAACACCATGTGCAGGAACGGTTGAAGATATTTTATATAAACCAGGAAAATTTTTAAACGCATCATTTGATAAAGCAAGTGAAGATAATGAAAGAAATTATTATAAAATAAAAGACACAAGTGGAAATAATATAATAGTAGTTCAAATAGCTGGTTTGATTGCAAGAAGAATAGTATGCGAAACAAATAACGGTCAAACACTAAATCAAGGTGAAAGAATAGGTATGATTAGATTTGGAAGTCGTGCAGATGTATATTATGAAAATTACGAACCACTTGTTAAAGTTGGTCAAAAAGCGATTTCAGGTGAAACATTACTGGCTAAAAAATAATTATGGAGCAACCAAAAAATAATCTGAAAGTAATTTCAGAAAAGAAAAATGTAAGAATGATTTTGCCAAATATGTTAACACTAATAGGTGTTTGCATAGGACTAACTTCCATAAGATTTTCTTTTAACGGACAGTTTGATTTAGCCATAATAGCTATAATTATTGCAGCTTTAATTGATGGTCTAGACGGCAGAATTGCTAGATTAATTAAAGGAACATCAAAAGTTGGAAAAGAACTAGACTCTTTAACTGATATGATAAGTTTTGGAGTTGCTCCGGCATTTATAATGTATTTTTGGACATTAAGTTCTCTAGGTAGATTTGGTTGGTTGATATGTTTAATTTATGTAATTTGTGTGGCATTAAGATTAGCAAGGTTTAATATAAATTCTAATCAAGAGCCTTCGTGGAGAGATAATTTTTTTGAAGGAGTTCCTTCTCCAGCAGGAGGTATTTTAGTTTTAACACCTTTAGTAATAAGCATGACTAATTTTGATTATATAAAATTGGATAATAATATTATTGCACCAATATTTTTTATTACCACTTCATTGCTATTAATTAGTAAATTTCCCACATACTCATTTAAAAAAATTGTTATACAGAGAAAAACAACAATTTTTTTACTATTTGGTATAGTTTTATTTTTTGGATTACTTCTAATTTACCCATTTGTTGCAATATCAATAAGCGCAACTGTATATCTATTTATGTTTCCAATAAGTTATTTTCATTACAATAAATTGAAAAAAAAAAATGAAGACAAAGATAATGTTGAAGACGATAAGTTTGAAGACATTTTATAATGAAAGAAAATGTTATTATATCTTTGGCAGATTCAAATTACTTTGAATTATTGAATGAATTAGTAGATTCAATTAAAAGATTTAAAGAGAGCAAAAATACAGCAATTTGCATAATGGATGCGGGGTTAACTGATGAGCAAAAGTTAATATTATCACCTAAAGTTGATGAAATTAAACCAGCAGACTGGGATATTGAAGTTCCTAATTTTAAGATTAAGGGGAGAGAGTGGTTAAAGAGTCAGGTGTCGAGAGCTTTTCTGCCAAAATATTTTCCTAATTATAAAAAATATTTATGGATTGATGCAGATGCATGGGTCAATTCTTGGGATGCTATTGAATTATATTTTAAAGGTTGTGAAAAGGAAAAATTATCAATAGCAACATCTGCAGACAGGGCTTACATAAGAGTTTTAAGAGCAGAATGGTTTTTTGGTAGTTTTGCACGAATTAAATCACAAAATTATAAACATGCAAAATCTTCAGGGTTTTCAGAAAAAATTGCAAGACAAGTAGCACTTAGGCCTCATTTAAATATAGGTGTATTTGCTTTAGAAGCTAACGCTCCTCACTGGGAAATCTGGCAAAAAAATTTAAAAGTTGCTTTAAAAGCAGGTAAAATTTGGGGCTCAGAACAAATTGCTATGAACATAACTATTTATTCAGATAATTTAGCAGTTGAAATATTACCTGCTTATTGTAATTGGATTTTGATCGATGGACTTAAGTTTGATGAGGAAAGAAATACTTTAGTTGAACCTTACTTACCAAATCATGAGATTGGTATAGTGCATTTTGCTGGAAAAAATAATGATCAAATTAGAAATAATAAAAATCATATTTCTAAAGTAGAAACAGTTGATGGTAAAATAATAGATTTAAAACTAAGATTTAATAATTAATTGAAAAAAAATAAAATTTCAAAAAATTGGGTTAATAAACAGAGAAGAGACACTTATGTTAAACAATCAAAAGTAGACGGCTATAGAGCAAGATCTGCTTATAAATTAATAGAAATAGATGAAAAGTTTAAAATATTCAAGGGCGGTATATCAGTTATTGATATAGGTGCAGCTCCAGGAAGTTGGTCCCAATATGCTGTCAAAGCTGCAAAAAGTGGAAGATTAATTTCAATTGATTTAAAAAAAATGGAGCCAATTGGTAAGACAATCCAAATACATGGAGATTTTACAGATCCAAATATTCAAACAGAAATAAAGAAACACATTAGCTCAAAAGTTGATGTAGTAATGTCAGATATGGCGGTAAATACAACTGGAATTAAAAACATAGACTCAATTCAAACCGGTGAATTATGCATTGAAGCAATGTTATTTTCAAAAAATTTGTTGAAAGGTAATGGTTTTTTTATTTCAAAAATATTTCTTGGTGGTACATTTAACGAAATAGTCGCAGAAGGAAAAAAATATTTTAAAGAAGTTAAGGTTTTTAAACCTAAATCTAGCAGGAAAGACTCCAAAGAAAGTTTTATAATTTGCAGAAAACTTAGATAGAGACTTTTAATTTATAAGGAATCGTATATAAAAGATCATGGTTCCTATTAAAGAAGCGCTAACCTTTGATGATGTTACATTAGCGCCTAAATACTCAGAAATTTTACCTTCAGAAGTTAATACTAGTGTATTATTAACCAAAAACCTTAAACTTAAAGTACCATTACTATCATCAGCGATGGACACAGTAACAGAGAGTAAAATGGCAATCGCTATAGCAAAAGCTGGTGGAATTGGGGTAATTCATAGAAATCTAGATATTAAAAAGCAAATCTTAGAAATTAAAAAGGTGAAAAAACAAAAATTACTAGTAGGAGCAGCTGTTGGGGCGGGAACAAATGAATTTATCCGAGCTAAAGCTATAATTAAAGAAGGGGTTGATTTAATAGTGGTTGATACTGCTCACGGCCATACAAAAAAAGTAGGTGAAATAATTAAATTTATTAAGAAATTA
>JACWEQ010000023.1 GCA_014653365.1 Pelagibacterales bacterium SAG-MED49
TTCACATAACCACCATTAAATCCGCTAAATCCAATTATTTTTATTTTTTTTCCTTTAGCATATTTAATTACTTCTTTTATATTTTTAGAATTTCCTGAAGAACTAATTACTATAAGTAAATCTCCTTTTTCTGCTAAACTTTCAGCCTGGTATCTAAAGATTTGATCAAAATTTATATCATTACCAATAGCCATTATAGTTTCAAGATTACTTGATAAACTTACTACTTTGGGTCTTAATGAGCTTTTTTGTCTTAAAAATTTAAGATAATCACAGACATAATGATTTGATATTGCGGCAGAACCTCCATTTCCACAAACAAATATAGTTTTTCTTCTTTTTGAAACATCCATAATTGCTTGACTAGCTTTATAAATATTTTCAATATTTGATGACAATAAAAATTTATTTAATTTATCTAGATAATCACCTAGAAATTTATCAATTTTTATATTCATAGATTTAAATAAAATATTAACTCATTAAAGAGATTGATTATACACATAATAAAATAATTTTTAACTATATAATTCTAATTTTAAAAGTTTAATATAATAAATTAATGACTCTGTGGGCCAAATATTTTAAGTTCAAAATTTAGATATAACTTCAACTATTTTAATATGAAAAAATATCAGTCATATATCGATAAACTCACAATACATTTGTCCAAATCAGATGAATCCCGTTTTGTAGCTCAACAACTTTTGAGAATGCATCGAGAAACTTCTTTGAAAGATAATCCTCTAATTGTGGAACTAGGTGTTGATCGTGGCCAAAGTACAAAAATTTTTATCAATTCAATTGATGAAAAAAAAAATGCTAAACTAATTTCAGTTGATATTAAAGATTGTAAAGATGCAGTGAACGATGAAAATTGGGAATTTGTTCAGCAGGACTCCGCTGATATTCAGAAACTTTTATCAAACAAACCTCAAATCAAAAAAGGTATAGATATTCTTTATATCGACTCATTGCATACGGCTACTCATGTAAAAAAGGAATTTTATAATTTTTATGAATATTTAAATAAAAATGCATATATATTTTTTGATGATATTGATAGTAATCCATACATGGCCAATCAGAGAAAAGACTCTATTAATACCGAAATTGCCAACAGAGAAATTTTAAAATTATTAGAAGCAATTTTTAGAGCTAATATGGATAAAATTGATTTTGAAATTATGAGAGGTTCTACTGGTTTAGGAATTTTTAAAAAATTAAATAATTTAGGTGAAAAACTAAATCCACCAAATTATATTGAAGAAAGAAATAACCTTATAATAAATAAAATATTTCAAAAAATTTTCTTAAAGAAAAGTTATCAACATGATAACAAATCTGATAAAAGTTTCATTATTAAGCCAAATAAAATTAAAAAGTAATCAAATTTTAAATTTAGATTTTTTATAAATAACAAGTTCTGAAATTACGTCTTTTTAGTGTCACTTACTCTCTAGTAAATATTGTAATTATTACTTTTCTTTTCTCCTTAAAAAACTATTAATATATTCCTAAATTTTATTTAAAATTAAATTAAACATTTAAAACAAATTATTTATGAAGTTAGTATTATTTATTGCACCATTTTATAATAGATGTGGTATTACTGACAATTATCATAATTTTTTTTCAGCATGTAATAAATCTGAAAAATCTAATAATATTACCTTTAAAGTTTTTAATTACTTTGATGAATTTAATCACTTAAAAAAAAAATACATAATTCAAAATCCTTTAAAATTTAATTTTGTATTTAGATTTTTGGAACAAAAAATACCATGGTTATATTACAGAATTTGGATGATTTTAGTATTTGTCCACTTACAGGTAGTTTTACCAATAGTAATTAATCAACAACAAAAAAAATACTCAGAAGTGATAATAGTTTCCCAAATGTCAACTATAGCAGTTGCTTTTGTTTCTCTCTATTTCTCTTTCAATAAGAATGTTAAATTTTATGTTTGGATTGCTGGATTAGTCTATAAAAATTTTCTTAGAAAACTTATTTGGCAAAATATCTTAAAAAATTATAAAGGTATTGTTATTCCCACAAATGATATGAGAAAAAATATATCCAATTGGACAAACTCAAAAAGGATATATGAAATTCCTAATCCTTTACTTACAGATGAAATGAAAAAACTAAAAAAGAAAAATTTTATTTATAAATCTAACAATATATTTAAAGTTGTTTGTATAGGAAGACTAAGTCGTCAAAAAGGATTTGATGTTTTAATTAAAGCAATATCTGAAATCTCTGATGTTAAATTAGATATAATAGGAGATGGTGAAGAAAAAATTAAACTTACAAAATTAAAAAAAGAATTATGTGCTGACAATAAAATTAATTTTTTGGGATGGAAACATAAGCCTTGGAAAAGTTTAAAAAATTATGATTTATTTGTAATGCCAAGTAGGTGGGAAGGTCCTGGTCATACTGTAATTGAGGCTTTATGTCAAAATATTCCCGTAATAGTATCTGATTGTAAATATGGACCAAAAGAAACTATTAAGAATGGTAAGTATGGAATATACTTTAAAAAAGATGATGTTGCTGGTTTAAGAAGAAAGATTATTAAAGTAAAAAATAATTACCACATATATAAAAAAAAAAGTTTAGAGGGTGGTTCATTCATTAGAAATTATTATTCAACAGAAAAAATTATAGAGAAATACATTAAAATGTTTCTTAAAAACAACTAATATGAAAATATCTGTAATTACTTCAACATTCAATTCAGAGCAGTATTTAGAGGAAAATTTGAGAGCTTTAAAAACTCAAACTTATCAAAACTTTGAACATATAATTTATGACAATTGTTCCACTGATAAAACTCATAAGATTATTGAAAAATATAAAGATCATAGAACTAAGTTACATATAGAACAAGATAAAGGAATATTCTTTGCTTTAAATAAATGCTTAAAAAAAGTAACTGGTGATTTAATTTTTCTATATTGTAGTGATGATCTATTAATTGACAAAGAACTTTTTAGTAAAGTCAACGAAAATTTTTTTTCAAATAATGATATAATTGCAACATCAGTAAAAATTGTTAACCAAAAATCTTTAAAAAGATCTAGGTTGTGGAAAGCGCCAAAAAAAATCAACAGAATATTATTACCACCTCACACTGGTTTATTTATTGGGAGTATTTACAAAAATTATTATTTTGATGAAAAATATAGAATTTCGTCTGACTTTAAATACTTGCGAAATATATTTAATAACAAAAATATCAATTATATACCATTAGATATAAATTCTGTTGCTCAAAGAGATGGTGGGAATTCAACAAAATTTAAAAACCAATTTAAGAAAGCAATCGAAGATATAAAAATTCTTCAAGAAGAAAATTTTATTAATATTTTTTTATATCCTTTAAAAATATCATACAAAATTATTCAGTATATTAATTTGACAAAAAAAATTAAATGAGTGATTTTAATATTGGTATCATAACATTCAACAGAGCTAATATGCTCAAAAAGAATTTAACTAAGCTATCTAAATATCAAAAATTTATAAATAAAATTATAGTAGTAAATAATGGTTCCCCTGATAATACAAAAGATATTTTAAAATCCTTTTCTAAAAATTCTAAATTTAAGATTATAAATCTAAATAAAAACTATGGTGTGGTAACTAAAAATGTAGTTTTTAAAAAATCAAACTCTAAATATTTAATCTTTATTGATGATGATGCAATAATTCAAAATATTTCAAAAGTTTTTTCTGAAATTAAAAATTCTTTTGATAAAAATAAAAAATTAGCTTTAATAAATTTTAAAATTATTGATAATAAAAAAAAAAAAGTAATCAAAAGAGAATTTCCTCAAAGATATAATAAAAAAAATTTAAATAAAGAATTAAATATTTCATATTTTATTGGCGCTGGTGTGGTGTTTAAAAAAGAAATTTATAAAAAATTTTCATATATAAATTTTTTTTATACACAAGAAGAAATTGAGATGAGCTATAGAATTATAAATAAGAACTACGTAATGGAATATAATCCAAAATTAGTTGTTCATCATTATAGAGACCCCAAAGGAAGGTTGTCAAATAATCAGGTAATATTTAATAACTTTTTTCATAAAATGATCTTAAATTATAAATATATACCATCACCAATTTCCAATATCTCAAATTTATTATGGTTTATAAAAACTTGGCTTGACTCACGTTCACTCAAACTTCCTATTTTGGCAATTAAAAAGATTAACAGTCTTCAAAAACAAAAAAAACTCAAACAAAAAAAACTAAGTTATAAATCTTTATTATATATTTTTTCTACAAACGGACGTCTCTTTTATTAAGTAATTGAGGAAGAAAAAGATCAAATTAATAATAATAATAATAAAAAAATTTATCTAAAATGAAAATGAATTTATTTGTTTGGTTTTTTACTTATATAAATATTGAATTATCGATCTCATATGTTAAGAACTTTTATGAGATATTTAGTCTGTGGCGCTGGAGGATTTATAGGTGGACATTTAGTCAAAAATTTAATGGATGAAGGCCACGAAGTAATTTGTGCTGATGTAAAACCAAAAGAATTTTGGTTTCAAATTTTTGAAAAAAATAAAAACTTTTCTTTAGATTTAAAAGACTATGAAAATTGCAAGATAGTTTGTCAGCAAGATATAGACTATGTTTTCAACATGGCATGTAACATGGGTGGAATGGGGTTTATAGAAAATAATAAAGCTGAATGCATGTTATCAGTTTTAATTAACACTAATATGTTAAGAGCCTGTGCTGAATATAAAATAAAAAAATATTTATTTTCATCAAGTGCTTGTGTGTATAATGCTGATAGGCAAAAACATACTTTTATCAAAGGTTTAAAAGAAGAAGATGCTTATCCAGCTGATCCAGAAGATGGTTATGGTTGGGAAAAATTATTTAGCGAAAGAATGTGTAGACATTTTAAAGAAGATTTTGATGTTGATACTAAGATTGTAAGATATCATAACGTTTATGGTCCATTAGGAACATATGATGGAGGTAGAGAAAAAGCACCAGCTGCCATATGTAGAAAAATTGCAATCGCAAAAATGAAAAAAATAGACACTATCGATGTGTGGGGGGATGGTGAACAAACAAGAAGTTTTATGTTTATTGATGATTGTATTTTAGGTACAAAAAAAATTTTAAATTTCAATAGTAATGATGCTTTTAACCTTGGGAGCGAGGAACAAGTATCAATTAACCAAATGATAGATATCATTTCCAAAATAGCTGATTATAAAATTAATAAAAATTATCTTCTAGATAAACCAAAAGGTGTGAGAGGAAGATCAAGCGATAACACAAAAATATTTAATGATCTAAGATGGAAACCAGAGATTAAACTCATTGATGGGCTTACGAAAACTTATAAATGGATTTATAATGAAATTAAAAATAACAGCAATAACTTCAAATATACTAGAGCTTATTAATTAATTTAACTTTGTAAAATTTAAATTATAAAAATACTTAATAAATATTTTATTCTTAATAAAAATGGATATTACATCAAAATATAATTCAAACACTATGTTTGATTATTTTAAAATTTTATTTTTTTTAGAAATTTTTTTAATATTTTTATTTTACAACTCATCATTTAATTTTGTAACTGCTATACCTAATTTTATAATATTATTAGCTTTTATAACTTTTGCGTTTAGATTAAAAAAAATAAGTTTTAATCAAGAAGTATTTTTAATTCCATTTATAAATTATTTTTTTTTTTACATATTTGTTTTAATAGTATCATTACAATATTTTTCTTCAGATATTCTTAATCATACATCATTATTAGTTTTATTTTTTTTTCTTTTTATAAAGTTTAATTTAAGCCATATAAATTTATCAAAAAAATTTGACTTAATTGTTGCATTAATAATTTTTACACTTTTGATTATTAATTTTTATTTTTCACAAATAATTACAGACCCTACCAGAATAGTTAATTTATATAATGTCAATTTTCAAAGACAATACTCTTTTATTTTAAGTCCTGAGCTTACTGGAGCTTTATATGTTTTATTATTTTTTATAGTAAATAAACTAAAAGTTTTTTTTATATTAAGATATTTTATATATTTTTTGATTATGATTGGAATAATAATACTAAATTCAAAAGCATTATATGCGTCAACTATTATTTTATTTGTTACGTATTTTATTTATAAATTTATTACAATTTTTAAACTAAGCTCAAAAACTATTTTTATTACTTCCTTTATCTTTATTATTATAATTTTATCATTTGTAGATAATATGTTTAATTATTTAATTGTTAACAAACTTGCACTTGT
>JACWEQ010000024.1 GCA_014653365.1 Pelagibacterales bacterium SAG-MED49
GCAAAGATAGCAACTCCTACAATTGATAATGCCATTGGCAAAGTTGCTAAAGATTTTATGGGACTAAACTGTGAACCAATAATTCCGCTTAAAAAAACTGTAACTGGCGCTGCTGTAAAAGCAAAAATCTGACTTAAAATCAGAAGCCAAAGATTTTTATTCATTAAAACATATACTTGTCTGCCATATACATGGCCCAAGCTAATGCAGCACCTAAAATGATATATTTCATATTTAAATTATTTTATTTCTATTTTTTCAGGAAGTATACCTTTGGGTCGATACCTCATAATTAATAGCAAACCTAACCCCATCATCAAATACCTAAAGTAAGGTACGCTCTCAATTAAATGAACTTTTAGAGCATGAGAATCAGACATTCCAACAGTGAATAAATTAATCAAGAATAACGCTATTGGGGCAGCTTCTATCCATAAAAACCATACTGCAAAACCACCTAATATAGCTCCAAAGTTATTGCCACTGCCGCCAACTATAACCATCACCCAAATAAGAAAAGTATATCTCATAGGTCTATAACTGCCTGGAGTAAACAAACCATCTTGTGTAACCAACATTGCCCCAGCTATTCCAACAATTGCAGATCCCAAAATAAATATTAGCAAATGTTGTTTAACAACGTTTTTTCCCATTGCATTTGCTGCTTCTTCATTATCCCTAATTGCTCTCATCATTCTTCCCCAAGGTGAATAAAGTGCTTTTTGAGTAACGATTAATAATGCCATAACTACAATTAAGAATAAACCTGAGTAACAAAGTTTTACAAAGACTGAAGATCCTTCAATTACCAATTGATTAAGTGCAGTTTGTTTATCTGCCATGTTAGAAATTAATTCCAATTTACCTGAATTAAATTTTGCAACTAAATTTATAAACCATTCTTTAGCTTGTAAATTAACTTCATAAGGTACAGGTCTATCTAATCCAATTACATTTTTAACACCTCTTGATAACCAGTCCTCATGCTTAATAATTGAAATGACAATTTCAGATATTAACAATGTGGCAATTGCTAAATAGTCAGCTCGTAAACCAAGGGCAACTTTTCCAACTATAAACGCAAGTCCTCCAGCAAAGAAAGCACCCACTATCCATGAAAACATTATTGGTAATCCAAAGCCTCCGAGAAATCCTGTTTTTGCAGGATTTACTGCTTCAATCGCCTCTATCCCAGGTTCAGCAGTTACTCGAATAATTATAATACCTGCAATAATAATTGCAGCAATTCCATAAGTTCTAAAATTTGATTTTGCAAAATTTTTTAAGATGAAGCGAATAGCTAATATCATTACAATTATTAACCATAAGCACATTAAGATATCGAAACCCCCTGCTCGCCAAGCTTCTTGAACTGGATCAACTGATATCAAAACTGCAGCTAATCCACCTAGTGCTGCATAACCCATAAGACCAAAATTAATTAAACCAGCATAACCCCATTGTACATTTGCCCCCATCGTCATTACCGCAGAAATTAAACACATGTTAAAAATTGAAAGAGCAACATTCCATGATTGAAATATTCCAACTAAAATAATTAAACCCATCATAATTGTGTAAGCTGCAATTATATTCAAATTCTTTCTCACAATACTTTTCCTTTAAATATTCCATTAGGTCTGTAAAGCAAAACAATCACCAGTATAGAAAACGATACAGCGAATTTATAATCAGTTGATAATAATTGAACCAGAGTTTCAGGCTCCATACTTTCTGGCAGAATGTACATGAAAAATTTCTTGTATGCGTATGTTATAAATATCTCTGAAAAAGCAATGACATATCCACCTAAAAACGCTCCAAAGGGGTTGCCAATACCTCCAACAATTGCGGCAGCAAAAATGGGTAACATGTTGTTAAAATACGTAAAAGGCTTAAAACTTTTGTCTAAACCATATAAAGCACCACCAATTGTTGCTAAAATACCTGCAATAATCCATGTAATCATGACCACTTTTTTGGGGTCAATTCCTGATAGTAAAGCTAGATCTTCATTGTCTGAATAAGCTCTCATGCTTTTTCCTGTTTTAGTTTTGTTTAAGAACCAAAATAAAATTGAAACTAATACAAGTGTCACAAATATTGTTATTACCTGACTTGATTTAATTGCTAATCCTTCATTAAGTCCTGTCATTTCTTTAAATTCACCTGCTTTAATAATAAATTTTTCTCCATCAAAAAATCTTCTATCGGATGGACCAATTATTATTCTGACTACTGCTTGTGTTACAAACATTACACCAATACTAACCATTGCAAGTTGGACTGGAGGGCTTTTGTTAACCCTATAATATCTAAATACAAATTTATCTATAAAAAGCATATAACCAATCATAAAAATTATAGCAAAAGGTATTGAAAGAAGAGCTGTTGGCAAAACTCCCAAAGAAATTCCAATTGATTGAAAATACCATGTGAATAAAATAGTTACCATAGTTCCAAAAGCCATCATGTCTCCTGTTGCAAAATTTGCAAATCTTAAAATTCCATAAATTAAAGTTACAAAAATTGCTCCAAGTGCTAATTGTGAGCCATAAGTTAAAGCTGGAACAAAAATATAATTTAATAATAAAATAATTGCGTTTAAAAAATCCATTTTATCCTCCCAAGAAAGAGCTTCTTACTCTAGGGTCATTTAATAATTCTTTACCAGTACCAGCGTATTTATTTTCTCCAGTTACAAGTACATATCCTCGATCTGAAATATTAAGTGCCTGTTTTGCATTTTGTTCAACCATTAAAATTGCAACATTTGTTTTTTTAACTTTGATAATATGATCAAATAATTCATCCATCACTATTGGTGAAACACCTGCGGTTGGTTCATCCAACATTAATACAGATGGCTTAATCATTAATGCTCTACCAAGAGCAACTTGTTGCCTTTGACCACCTGATAACTCCCCAACCAACTGATTTCTTTTTTCTCTTAATATTGGAAATAGTTCGTAGATCTCTTCTATAACATTTTGAAAGTTATCATCTCTTAGATAGGCACCCATTTCTAAATTTTCTTCAACTGTCATTCCAGCAAAAACATTTTTTGTTTGTGGTACAAATGAAATTCCAGCTCTAACTCTTTCCTGTGGTGAGAGGTTTGAAATGTCTTTTCCATCAATTAATACAGAACCAGATTTCAAATCTAACAACCCAAGCATAGCTTTCATTGCTGTTGATTTCCCAGCTCCGTTAGGACCAAGAATTGAAACTATTTCTCCCTTATTAACATCAACTGAACAAGAATTAATGATATCAGGACCATTGCCATATCCACCTGTCATTTTTATACCTTCAAAAAATGCCATTAATTTTCATCCTTTAGTTTTGACCCTCTACCTAAATAACTTTCTATAACTTTCTCATCTTTTTTCACTTCTTCTGCTGTACCCTCAAACAAGACTGACCCTTCAGCCATAACAATAACAGGATCACACAATCTACTTATAAACTCCATGTCATGCTCAATCATACAAAACGTATACCCTTGTTCTTTATTTAACTTAAGGATTGCAGTTCCTAGATCTTTAAGCAATGTTCTATTAACCCCTGCACCAACCTCATCTAGTAATACCAATTTTGCATCAACCATCATTGTTCTTCCAAGCTCTAGGAGTTTTTTTTGACCACCAGATAAATTTCCAGCTAATTCATTAGACAGATGGGTTAAATTTAAAAAATCAACTACATCCTGTGCTTTCTGTTTTATAGCAAGTTCCTCTGTTCTTACCAAACTTGGTTTTAATAATGCCGTCATTAATTTTTCACCTGATTGATCAGCTGGAACCATCATTAAATTTTCTAGAACAGATAGATTTGTAAACTCATGTGCTATTTGAAATGTTCTTAAAATACCTTTGGAAAATAATTCATAGGAAGGAACATCTGTTACATCTTCATTGTTAAATAAAACTTTTCCCTCTGAAGATTTTAAATTTCCTGCGATTAGATTAAACAAAGTAGTTTTGCCTGATCCGTTAGGTCCAATAATTCCTGTAATAGATCCTTTTTTTATTTTTAATGAGCAATCTGAAACAGCAGCCAACCCACCAAAATATTTAGATAGATTTTCTATTTGTAAAATATTCTGTTGTTGGTCCATTAAATATTATTTATTTAATCTTTTATGTATACTATTGAGTGTTTTCTCTAAAGAATTATAAAAACCAGCTTTTGTGAGTTCTTTAACTCCTTGCTCATTTAATCCTTTAGGTGTTTGAGATTCTTTTACCAAATATTTTAAATCTGTTTTTGAGTCGGCAACAGCGTCCTCTGACAAGGCTAAAAATAAAGAAGTTATATATTTTTGAGCATTAGTTCTTTTAACACCTCTTCTAACTAACCAGTCTGTCATTGTGCTTAATAATTGATAAAAGGGTGCCATCATTCCTGAGGTAGACCAAAAGTTAATTGATGATTTTTCATTTTTTATTTCAACTGTTGTTCCAAGTTTATCAAAAAAAGCTTTAACTTTTTTATTAGGAGGGCAAATAGGTACTGGTCCTTTTTTTATTGAAATTGGTGGCAAAGGTATCGCTCTTACAATTTTTGCTTTAACTTTTATTTCTTTTTTTAATTGAGATAAAGTTATTGTAGAAATAAAGCTGATTATAGTTTGGTTTGATTTAAATCTTAACTCTTTTATTATCTTATCTCCTACCGTAGGTGTAACTGACAAAAACACCCAATCACACTTATCAACTATTTGTTGATTATCTTTAGCAATTATTACTTTTTTAAATTTTTGTTTTAAATTCTTAGCAATCCTTTTGTTTCTTGGTGAAATTATAATTTTATTAAATGAAATTTTAGATGTACAAATACCAGTAATTACTGAAGATGCTATTTTACCAGTGCCAATAAATCCTAAATTCATAAATTTTGATTACTTTATATTGATTATATTGAATTAATTAATAAAAAAAGAGCCTCTAATCCTCAATAATTCTCTACTTAATTCTTCATTTTCTTTGAAAGGTTTTCTTCCATGTAACCAAAAGTAATTGTTAGCAATTATTGCAGATCCAACAGGAAGTTTAGTAATAGTTTTGTTTTTACTTTCTTCTAAGCCATCTGATAATCTTTGTAAAAAATTACCCTGCTCCATATTTTTAGGCTCAGGAAATTGATCTATGTAAGAAATATTAGGTTTACCGTTTTCATCAGATGAAAACACTGGATGTTTTACTTTATAATCTATATTTTTACTTTTTGGTGAGCTCCAGATAAAATTTTGTTTACCAACAGGATCATTGTATAAATCCTCACAGTGCTCCCAGTCATCTAGATGTAACATTGCTGTTTCTCCACCTTCTACATTTTGTTCATCAATTTTAGTCATTAATAACCAGTCAGTAACTTCTTTGACATAAGTTCCGTCTGTATGTAAATCCATGTTCTTATAAGCTTTTCTTAAATACGAGTCACTTTTGTCCTCATGCTTAACAGTAAATCTCGCATAATATTTACCTGCCATAGAGTCGTGGTTTGGTATTCCAATCAAATGAGCAATAGCGGTAGATAGTTTAACTAGAAATGTATCATT
>JACWEQ010000025.1 GCA_014653365.1 Pelagibacterales bacterium SAG-MED49
TTGATCTGTTTCCTAGTTGCCTTAGTTGTTTTTGCATTGCCTCACCGCCAATAAGCAAAGCTGTTTTAATATTAATTTTATCACTAATAATGCTCTTGATTGCTGCCATTACCTGAGTAGCTAACTCTCTAGTTGGACACATAACTAACGCAAAGGCATTTTTATCTAAAATTAATTTATTAATTAATGGAATACTAAAAGCTAAAGTCTTACCTGTACCAGTTTGAGCAGTTCCTAAAATATCTTTTCCCTTTAAGGCAACAGGTATTGCCATACCCTGAATAGGGGTTGGCTTTGTAAAATTCATTTTTTGTAATGAATTTTTTAACGAATCTTCTATTTTGAATAATTTAAAATTTTCCATTTATGTTTAGATTTTTTAAAATTTAAGGAAATGTGCTCTTAATCCTTTAATACGTCTAATTTCATAGTGATATCTATATGTTTTTAAAACAATCACAAGAAATGAATTTTTTATTAAGTTATATTTACCCCATAAATACTATCTTTTTTTAAGTTTTCAAATCAAAGAATTAATGTATAAGAGCCACAAATTATGAGCAATAACATCAGAAACATCACCATCATTGCACACGTTGACCATGGAAAAACAACCATGATTGATAACCTAATGAAACAAAGTGGTTCATTTAGGGAGAATGAAGTGGTTGATGAAAGGTTGATGGATTCAGGAGAGCTAGAAAAAGAAAGAGGCATTACAATTTTAGCTAAACCTGCTTCAATTAACTGGAAAGACTCGAGAGTAAATATTATAGATACACCTGGACACAGAGATTTTGCGGCTGAAGTTGAGCGTGTTTTGAGTATGGCAGATGGTGCATTACTCTTAATTGACTCAGCAGAAGGTGTAATGCCTCAAACAAAATTTGTATTAGCCAAAGCTCTTAAACAAGGATTAAAACCAATTGTTGTAATAAATAAATTAGATAAAGCAGATCAAAGAGCAAACGAAGTTTTAGATGAAACTTTTGATTTATTTGTAAGCTTAGATGCAAATGAAGAACAATTAGATTTTCCAGTTTTATATGCAAGTGGAAGATCTGGATGGGCCAGTAAAGAAGTAGATGGTCCAAGAGAAAATCTTCACCCACTATTAGATTTAATTATTGAACATGTTAAGCCTGCTGAGTTAGATAAAACTAAACCTTTTGCTATGCTATCTACTTTATTATATGCAGATAGTTTTTTAGGAAGAAGTCTAGTTGGAAGAATATCTCAAGGAACTGCAAAAGCTAACCAACCAATTAAAGCAATAAATCTTAAAGGTGAAAAAGTTGACGAAGGTAAATTAACTAAAATTTTTAGATACGAAGGAACTAAAAAAGTTCCAATTGAAGTTGGAGAAGCTGGAGATATTGTTGTAATTGCTGGACTAGAAAAAGCTAATGTTGCTGACACTATTTGTGATCCTGAATTAAATGATCCAATACCTGCAACCCCAATAGACCCACCCACTATGTCTATTACCATAAGTGTTAATAGTTCTCCTCTAGCAGGAACTGAAGGTAAAAAATTAACAAGTACACAAATTAGAGATAGATTAATTTCAGAGGCACAAAATAATGTTGGTATTACATTTTCCCAAAATGCAAATGTCGATTCTTTTGTTATCAGTGGTCGAGGCGAATTAATGCTAGAAATTTTACTTACACAAATGAGACGTGAGGGTTTTGAAATGACAGTGAGCCCTCCAAAAGTATTATTCCAAAAAGATGAAAACGGTGACAAGTTGGAACCAATCGAAGAAATTACGGTTGATTTAGATGAAGAATTCTCATCAAAAATAATTGACTCGATGAATAGAAGAAAAGGAAAACTGCTTGACCTTAAAGATACTGGAAAAGATAAAAAAAGATTGGTATTCCACGCACCAACAAGAGGCCTAATGGGTTATACAAGCAGATTCTTAACTTTAACTAAAGGTACTGGCGTAATAAATAGAATTTTTCATGGTTATGGAAAATTTGAAGGTGAAATGGATGGAAGAAAAAATGGTGCTTTAATTTCAATGTCTACTGGAAAAGCAGTAGCATTTGCAATATTTAACCTTCAAGCAAGAGGTGAAATGTTTGTAACTCATAACGATCCTGTTTATGAGGGAATGATTGTTGGACTAACTCCAAAACCTGGCGACATGATTATTAATGTTATGAAAGGCAAGCAATTAACAAATATGAGAACTCAAGGCACAGATGAAAATGTTGTACTAACTCCAGTAAGACAAATGTCAATTGCTGAACAATTAAGTATGCTGAATACTGATGAAGCTTTAGAAATTACACCTAAGTCTCTAAGACTAAGAAAAGCTATTCTTAATCCTCACGATAGAAAAAAGAGTGAAAAATCTGGCGCTGCTGCCTAACTGAACAATCTATTAACTAAAAATAAACTTAAAGCTATACAGGGGCCAATTCCAAAGGCAAACAACAGAGTTCCAACACCAACAGTACCACCTAAGTACCAACCAATAGACATTACAGTTATTTCGAGAACTGCTCTTACCGATGCAATAGGTAAATTTGTTTTTTTTTGAAGACCAATCATTAAACCATCTCTTGGTCCTGGGCCTAAATTTGCAACTAAATAAATTCCTCCTCCTAATCCTACTGTAAAAACTGCAATAGCTCCTAATAAGACTTGATTAAAATAATTTTCTGGAGTTGGCACATACCTTATACATGCATCAATCATTAGTCCGATAATCAGAGCATTTAGAATTGTTCCTATACCAGGCTTTTGTTTTAATGGAAACCAAAGCAACAAAACAGCAATACTTATAAAAATAGTTATAAGACCAACAGAAAAACCTATGTTTAAGAATAAACCTTGAGCTAACACACTCCAAGGTGATGCTCCAGATGAGGAAACAATTAATAGTCCCTCACCTAAGCCAAAAATAATTAATCCAACGCAAAGGTAAAAAGAAGTTAAAAATTTAGGTTTTAAATTTAGTGGTTTATCTGAACTCCATGATACGCTTGGTATATTCTTAATTTTTAAAAACATTTCTTAATAAATTACTTCTTTTAAATTTAAAGTCTATTAAAGTAATTATTTTATGAAAAAATTATTATTATTAATATTTTTCTTAACGTATTCATTCAATGGCACTACCCATATGGCTCACTATAATAAGTTTAATAAAATTGAAATGGAAATTTTAAAAGATGGTGAGGTTATTGGATATAACTATTATTTTTTTAAAAAAAATAAAAATGAAACAATAGTTACTAATCAAATAAAATTTACTGTAAAAATTTTAGGTGCAACTGTGTTTGAAATTGAAGGATATGGAGAAGAAAAATATATAAAAGATAAGTTAATTTCATTTAATTCAAAAACTCGCCAAAATAAGAAGGAAAAATTTGTAAATCTCAAATTAAATGAGGAAAGAAATGAATTTGAAATAAAAGGATCATCCTACTCAGGAAAAGCATCGACAGATAACGTGGTAGGTAATTGGTGGAGCCATAAAATACTTCAGTCTAATAGTCAAATAAGCCCGATATCAGGGAGTATTAAGGAACAAGTGGTGACATTTATTGGTAAAGAAAAGTTAGAACTTTACGGTACATCTTACGATGTAGAACATTTCAAATTAACATCAAAAGACATGTCTATACCCAAAGATAAAAGATTAAATTTTGATATTTGGTTTGATAAAAAAAATGCCTTGATATTGAAAGTTACTTATTCAAGAATGGGAAATTGGGAATACAGAGTTAAAAATTTTGAATAAAAAATTATTTTTTAATCTTTCTATAAAGATCATTTGCACTTATCCAACCAGCTTCTAATCTAGGCCCCACAAACCAATCTGCACAAACTCCAAGATTTACTGAGGAATTCCAATAACTTTTAATTTTTAATGGACTAGAATTTGATGAATATTTCCAGCCATGATTAAGTGTAAGTAGTATTTTGGTTTTTTTTATTTCTGTAAGTTTAAAAAATTTATCAATCAAAACTTTAGAATTTAACTCTTTATTTTCTCTATTCTTGTTAATTTTTTTATTTGCCCAATTATAGGTACTTTGTAATGTCCACAAATCTAAATTACTTTTAAATCTTTTTTTACTATTTTCTTTTGCAGCCCAGCCTAAAATTTTGTCATTAAAAAAATAGCTACTAATATTGTTATTAGTTTTTTTAATAACAATCATAGCAGTAATATTTGCATCCATTTTAATCTTTTTATTTATGAAGGGATTTTTAATATATTTTTTAGATAATTTTAATAATTGTGGAAATGGACAGGTTAAAATTAATTTTTCATAAATTTTTTTTTGACCATCTGCAAAAGTTAAAATCCATTTTTTTTGTTTGTAATCAATTTTCTTTAATTCATTCTTAAAATAACAATTAATACTTTTTAAAAGATATTTGCTAATATCATTATTGCCCTTGCAGCCTATTATTTTAGTATGGTTTTTTTTTTCTTTTTTAAATTGATTTAAAAATAAATGTTTGCCACCCCACTTTTTTAATATCTTTTTTTTTATTAATTCATTAATAAATTTTTTGAATGCTGGAGTTTTAGGTGAAATATATTGAGTTCCATGATCAAATCCTTTTAGTTGATCCAATCTTTTAAAAGATGCCCTGCCACCAGGGCCTCTTGCTTTATCAAATAAATCAACAGAATATTTTTTACTTAAGAGATTTGCAATTGTTGCTCCTGAAATTCCAGAACCAATTACACAAACATTGCTCATTTTCCAGCAACTGTCATACCTTCAATCATCATAGTAGGTGAATTTACAGAATATTTAAAATCTAAATCATTAGCTAAAGTCATACTTTTAAACATGTCATTAAAATTGCCAGCAATTGTAATTTCACTCACTGGATATTTAAGCTCACCATTTTCAACTAAAAAACCATTTGCTCCTACCGAATAATCTCCAGTTACAAGATTAGTCCCATGTCCAATTGTTTCTGTAATATATAAGCTTTTAGGAT
>JACWEQ010000026.1 GCA_014653365.1 Pelagibacterales bacterium SAG-MED49
GCCTTATGATTAGAATTAGTTGCTTGTTTTTTAGCACCACTAGTATACCCACTATAAGCAACCACTCCTACAGCAGCAAGAATACCAATGATTGCTACAACAACCAAAAGTTCAATTAGTGTAAATCCATTTTTTTTCATTAGAAAATATTATCAAGAACCTATCTTTGAGTCCTTAAAATAAGTCTTAAGATTTAGTGGAGTTTAATTAGATTTTTAAAAAAAATTCCCATAAAAAATTCATTTTGGTGCGGTCGGAGAGACTCGAACTCTCATGGACTAGGTCCACACGGCCCTCAACCGTGCCTGTCTACCAATTTCAGCACAACCGCAATATGTCTCATAATAAATTAATGACAATTATGTTTCAAATTGATAAATTTTAATATGGAATTTACTCAAGAAGTTCAAAAAGCTACAGACCCCATATATCAAAAAATTTCAAAGGTTATGCCTGAAATAGAATGGTCAGTGCATGCTCCTTATATTCATAGAATTAATCAATTAAAAAAAGAAAAAAATGCAATTATTCTTGCGCATAATTATCAAACTCCTGAGATTTATCATGGTATAGCAGATGTTGCAGCTGACTCCTTAGCTCTTGCAATTGAAGCTGCAAAAACAAATGCAGATATAATCGTAATGGCCGGAGTTCACTTCATGGCAGAAACATCAAAATTAATGAGTCCTGAAAAGAAAGTTTTACTCCCAGATATGGATGCAGGTTGTTCACTCTCATCATCTGTCACAGGTAAAGATGTACGATTGCTTAAAGAAAAATATCCAGGCGTACCAGTTGTGTCATACGTTAACACGTCAGCAGATGTCAAATCGGAAACAGATATTTGTTGTACCTCAGCAAATGCAGTAAAAATTGTTGAGTCTCTTGGTGTTAAAAAAGTAATCTTTTTACCAGATGACTACTTAGCAAAGTATGTTGCTTCTCAAACAGATGTTGAAATAATTGCCTGGAAAGGCATCTGTATGGTTCATGACCAATTTAACGAAAAAGAAATATATGACATTAGAGAAAAAAACCCAGGAATAAAAATTATAGCACACCCTGAATGCCCACCAGAGGTTATAAAGGCAAGTGACTTTGCTGGTTCAACTGGTGGTATGATTGATTATGTTAAAAATAATCAGCCTCAGAAGGTTATGATGGTAACCGAATGTTCAATGAGTGATAATATTCAGGTTGAAAATCCTAATGTAGAATTTATAAGACCATGCAACCTTTGCCCTCATATGAAAAAAATTACTCTTCCAAAAATATTAGATTGTTTAGAAAATGAAACTGGTGAAATAATCATGGATAAAAAAACAATTGAAAAAGCAAGAATTCCCGTTGAAAGAATGGCTGCCATAGGCAGATAATTAAGTGTCAAAAATAAAACTTAGTAAAGATTTTATACGCAACACTGTTAAGAGAGCACTAAATGAAGATCTCTACCCTTATGGAGATATAACTTCAAATTTAGTTAAAAATAATAAAGTTATAAAAGTTAAACTTTTATCAAATCAAAATACAATTATTGGTGGTCTTTTATTTGCAAGACATGCTTTTGATTTGGTGGATAATAAAATTAAATTTATATCTAAAAAAAAAGATGGCGCACAAGTAAAAAAAGGTTCATTAATTGCAACAATTAAAGGTAAAGCAAAAAATATATTAATTGCAGAAAGAGTTGCTTTAAATTTTTTATCTCATATCTCGGGTATCGCAAATAAAACAAATCAATTTGTAAAATTAGCTGGTAAAAAATCGAAAATTTGCTGCACACGAAAAACAATCCCAAACATTAGAGTTATTCAAAAATATGCTGTTAAATTAGGTGGTGGTACTAATCATAGATTTAACTTAAGTGATGAATTTTTGATTAAAGATAATCACATCGCCTCATCAGATATAAGAAACATAGTTTCATTAGCTATTAAGAATAAGAAGGGAAGAAAAATTACAGTTGAAGTTGATAATTTAAAACAACTTAAAGAAATTATGGGTCTTAAATTTAATACTGTCTTATTTGACAATATGTCTATTAAAAATTTAAAAGCAGGAATTAAGATTGCTAAAAAATATTACGAAACTGAAGCTTCGGGAAATATTAATTTAAAAACAGTAAAATTAATTGCTAAAACTGGTGTCGATAGAATTTCCGTTGGCAGTATTACTCATAGTGCTGCAGCTATTGATTTTAAATTAGAAATCTAAGATATAAATTTAGTTAAGTCAGGTTTAAAATAATTTGGCCCCTTCATTACTTTTCCAGATTCATTATAAATAGGTTCGCCATTTTCACTCAACTTACTCATATTTGAATTCTGAACTTCATCAAAACACTTATCTAAATTAATACCAAATGCATGACCTGCTCCATAAGTTACATACAAAATATCTGTTAGTGCATCAGCTACTTCTAATAAATCATTATTATCCATTGCTTCTTTTAGTTCATCTAACTCTTCTTTAATTAGATCAATTCTTAATTTATTGACTTTATCTGTACTAAATGATGGTTTGCTTTTGACTTCTTGGCCAAAAGTTTTCATGAAAATTCCTACTTTATTAAAATTTGACATTTTGCTCCTGTAAGTTTTTAAAAATTTAATGTATGTTTATAATTATTTATTACTTATAAATTAAGCAATGAAATTAAGAAAAGAATTCGACAGCATTGGAAGTGTTAATGTCCCTAGTAACAAGTATTGGGGAGCTTCCACCCAAAGATCAAATAAATTTTTTAATATAGGTAAAATTCTAGTTAATATTTCAATAATCAAATCTATTGCAATTATTAAAAGATCAGCTGCAATAGTTCACTCTAAAGATAAACTGATTACGAATAAAATATCTAAAGCAATTATCAAAGCTTCTGATGAGGTTATTAAAGGTAATTTGGATGAAAATTTTCCTCTAAAAGTCTGGCAAACAGGCTCAGGAACTCAAACAAATATGAATGTTAATGAGGTAATTGCTAATAGAGCAATAGAGATTTTAGGTGGTAAAAAAGGTACAAAAAAGCCAGTACATCCAAATGATCATGTAAATAAATCTCAGTCAACTAATGATGTATTTCCAACAGCAATGCATATTTCTGTAGCAGGAGAAACTATAAAAAAATTACTACCAAGTTTAAGAATTTTAGAGAAGGAATTAAAAAAAAAATCTACTAAGTTTAAAAATATAGTTAAAATTGGAAGGACTCATCTACAAGATGCAACACCACTTTCTCTTGGACAAGAATTTTCAGGATACTATGTACAAGTTACAAAAAGTATTGAAAGAATAGAATATGCATTAAAAGAAATTTATTATCTTGCTCAAGGTGGGACAGCTGTAGGAACTGGGATAAATTCAAAAAAAAACTTTGATAAGAA
>JACWEQ010000027.1 GCA_014653365.1 Pelagibacterales bacterium SAG-MED49
CAACTTGATCTGCAAGAGAGCTAATACCCTCAGTCTTTTTCATTGCATCTTGTTGATCTGATTCAAAATCAATTGTCATCTACTTCTCCTTTCTCGTATAGATTAATTTCAATAGGATAATATTTTCTTTCTTGTTTATCCCATTTTAACACTTTGTATTTACCATTTGTAATGTCAGATACAATAGAACATGCAACTCCTATTATTGCGGGATCTCCTGTGAGTAATAAATAATCTCTTGGTTTATAATTTTTTAATCCTTCTCTTAACTTATAAATAAGTGGACCAGGAGAAAAAATCATTTGAGAAAATTCCGGTAATAAAAATTTAAATTGTCCATATTGAGAGGCACCTATAATATTTATTTTAGGATTACCTGCTTGTGTTCCAGGAATATGTTGTACTACATAAACAGTAGACACATAATTATTTTTTAAGTTTTCGTATTTCGTACTTTCTGACATTATGCCTTGACATATAGTGCATGTAGGATTATATGTCAACCCAGAAAGAAGAAAAATATGAATTATAAATTTAAGACAAAACCATATAAGCATCAACTGACTGCTTTAGAAAAGTCATGGCATAAAGAAAATTTTGCATACTTTATGGAAATGGGTACCGGTAAAACAAAAGTGCTAATAGATAATTTAGCAATGTTGTACGACAAAGGTAAAGTGGATGGTGCTTTAATTATTGCACCAAAAGGTGTTGTAAAAACTTGGTATGAACAAGAGCTTCCAACACACTTACCTAATCACATAGAAAATGTGACTGTATTGTGGCAACCGAATATTACAAAAAGCCAAGAAGAAAAATTAAATTCTTTGTTTGAAATAGAAACAGCTTTACATATTTTAATTATGAATGTTGAAGCTCTGTCTACAGATAAAGGTGTTAAGTTTGCTTATAAATTTTTAAACTCACATAAAGTTTTAATGGCTATTGATGAGTCTACCACTATTAAAACACCTGCCGCTAAACGAACTAAAAACATAATAGACTTAGGAGAAAAAGCAAAATACAGAAGAATAATGACAGGATCCCCTATTACAAAAAACCCTTTAGATTTATACACGCAATGTTATTTTTTAGATCCTTATTTATTAGATCATGCCTCTTATTATTCTTTTAGAAACAGATACGCTATAATGAAAACAATGCATGTTAGAGGAAGATCTATACAAGTTGTAAGTAAGTTTCAAAATCTTAGTGAGTTATCAGATGTTGTAAAAACATTTTCTGATAGAGTATTAAAAGAAGATTGTTTAGATTTACCACCTAAAAATTTTACAAAGAGACATATTATTCTTACACACGATCAAAGAAAAATATACGAACAGATGAAAAAAGCTGCTATGGCTGTGTTAAACGGTAAAGTTACAACCACAATGACAGTATTAACTCAACTAATGAGACTACATCAAATAACTTGTGGTCATTTTACTGCAGACGATGGCACCACACAACTTATACCAAATAATAGAATTACAGAATTGATGAACATATTAGAAGAGACTGAGGGTAAAGTTATTATCTGGGCTAACTATCAAAGGGATGTAAATCAAATAATAAAAAATGTTACTGAAAAATACGGAGAAGGTTCTATTGTAGACTACTATGGTTTAACACCACAAGAAGATAGGCAAGATAATATACGTAAATTCCAAAACGGTCCAGAGTGTAGATTCTTAATAGGCACACCACAAACTGGTGGTTATGGTATCACACTTACAAAAGCAAACACTGTTGTTTATTATTCTAATGGTTATGATTTAGAAAAAAGACTACAATCAGAAGATAGAGCACATAGAATAGGACAAAAGAAAAATGTAACTTATATCGACCTAATCGCTGAAGATACGGTTGACGAAAAAATTGTTGAAGCTTTGCGTAAAAAAATAAATATTGCATCTGAAGTATTGGGTGAAGAATTAAAAGATTGGATTTAAACTAAATCTACTGCTTTACCAATAATTGGTTTGTATTTAGTTTTTTTATCTTCTCTGTATGCTCTTAAATATTGACCTCTTGGTTGAAATGGTATGTAACTTGCATGTATCCACCCAGAGTTAGGTTCTCCAGGTGTGTAGTATTCTAAAATTAATTGATCTGGTTCACAGTTTGAGTACACCCAATCAGCAACCTCTGCATTGTCTACGCCCATTACTTCGAAATCACAAGCCTCAGCTTTTGAGTGCTGACTGGTCAAACTCGATCCGATGGCTACACACAACTCAGGAGATCTAAATCCGCTGGTTACTTTTACTCTGCCAAAATGATCCCGTACGGGCTGTAAAATTTTTTCACAAAGTGTCTTTAATTTTTCTACTTGATCTGCGTTAGGATTATTGTCAATACCTTTACGTATTGCAGTGTCTGATTTAATTAGTTCTTGTAAATTAAAATTACGTGTGAGTTGCATTAGTTAAGCATGTTCATGATTAAGGCAAGTATTATAGCTCCGCCTCCACCCATGATCATCTTCTCCATCCTTGATACACGTTCTTTGATTTCTTTTATTTGTTCAAAGGTCTGCTTTTGCATTATCCTGCAAAGCTTTTCGTGATCTTCTATTTTTTGTAACGCCGATTTTTTCATTATGTTCTACTCGCTATAACTTGTTCTTCCGGCGATAGTAACGCCTGTTCTGTTTGTGTCAAGTTGGTATTTGGGTCTACCACTTGTGCTCTTGGTTGTGCCATTGGCATAGGTGTTGGTGGTAATGCAGTAGTATTACCAATATTTAGCTCTCTCATTAAACTTGGATATGGTTGATTTAAATATAATTTATATAAATCTCTTAACACACTATTAATTTGTCTAAACGTATTTGATGTTAAAGGATTAGCATAATTATTTTCTTTTGCATTTCTTATGTAAGCATCAATTAATCCTTCAGGTAATTCAAAAGGTTTAAATTTATTTGCACGTAAACTATTAAAGTCTCTACCCAAATTACGTCTATCAAATATAGTTCCAACTTGTTTGTCATTAAAACCTAAATCTTTCATTGCACCTAAATCT
>JACWEQ010000028.1 GCA_014653365.1 Pelagibacterales bacterium SAG-MED49
GAATTTAATGTGCCTGAAAATTTCATTTTTTTATTAACTATTTCTTTTTTATTAAACAGAAGAATATAATAAAAAAATTTAAATAATTGAATAAATAAAAAACTTAAATATCTAATATAAACTAAAAGATTATTTGAATATTTCTTAGCAAAATAAACTTGCGACCACATAAAATGCCAATTTCTACACTTATCAAATTCATAGCCTATGTTAGTTGATTTTGCTGCTAAATGAGTAACTTTAGCATCTTTAATAATATAAACTTTTTGATTTACTAGCTTAATTCTTTTATATAAATCAACCTCTTCATAATATAAAAAAATGTTTTTATCAAACATTCCTATTTTTTTAATTTTAGTTTTATTAATTAACATTGAAAAACCATGTACGTAATCTACTTCAAAAAATTTATCTTTTATTTTTTTTTTATTTTTTAAAAAAATATAATCTTTAATATCTGGTATAGCTGATATTATAGCAAAATTTTTTTTTAACAATTTTGCACCTTTTAATAAATTTTTTTCACAATTTCTACGCAAAATTACATCTGGGCTTAATATAAATACAAATGGTGTTTTTGATTTTTTAATTATTTTATTATTTGCCACACCATATCCTAAATTTTTTTTGGATAAATAAATCTTCACTTTGGGATATTTTTTTTTAATTTTATATTTTAAATTTATATCATTAGAATTATCAAAGATAATTATATTCTTTATTTTTTTTATACTTTTAAGACAATTAAATATAACATTTTCACTTCTAAACGAAACAATACCGACTGTAATTTGATTATAATTCATTTACAATTTCTAATATATTGTGATAATTGAAAAAATGAAAGAAAATTTAGTTGTAACTGGTGGCTTAGGTTTTATTGGAAGTAATTTAATCAAACTGCTAATTAAAAAAAACTACTCTGTAATTAATATTGATAACATTTCTTATTCATCAAATTTTTACAATCTAAAAGACTTTTCAAAAAATAAAAATTATAAATTAATTAAATGTAATATTAATAATAAAAAAAAACTTTTAAACATCTTTAAAACATATAAGCCTCATACTATCTTTAATCTTGCAGCTGAAACTCATGTAGATAGATCAATTGACTCACCTGAGCCATTCATAGAAAGTAATATTTTGGGTGTATTTAATTTATTAGAAGCTTTTAGAGATTATTTTAAAAAGTCTAAAAAAACAAAATTAATACATATTTCTACTGATGAAGTTTACGGTGATATACTTAAAGGAAGAACTAATGAAGAGTATCCTTATAGACCTAGCTCTCCCTATGCAGCAAGCAAAGCATCCTCGGATCATCTAGTTTCATCCTATATACGCACATTTGATATTCCAGCAATAATTACAAATTGTTCAAATAATTATGGTCCCAGGCAACATCCTGAAAAATTAATTCCAAAATTAATTTACAATATAATAAATAATATTTCTTTACCTATATATGGTGATGGTAAAAATTCCAGAGAATGGATATATGTTGAAGACCATTGCGAAGCATTATTTAAGGTATTTATAAAAGGTAAATTAGGTGAATTTTACAACATAGGATCTAATAAAAATCATAATAATTTGGAGATTACAAAAAAACTTTTAAGTATTGCCTCAAAGCATCTTGTTATTGGTGAAAATGTTAATATTAATTATATCAAAGATAGACCAGGACATGATAAAAGATATGCACTTAACAGTAGTAAAATTAATAAAAATCTATCTTGGAAGTCTTCAACAACAATTAGTGATGGATTAGAAAAAACTTTTTTATGGTATTTAAATAATCAAAATTATTTTAATTCATTAAAAAAAAATCAAATAATAAAAAGACTAGGTAAGTTATGATTAAAAAAGGAATAATTCTTGCAGGTGGAAAAGGAACAAGAATGAGTCCATTAACTAAAGCTGTAAATAAGCAACTATTGCCAATTTATGATAAACCTCTAATATTTTATCCATTATCTATTTTAATGCTATCAAAGATTAAAGATATTTTAATTATAGTAAATAAAGGTCAACTTAATCAATATAAAAAACTATTACCTAATGGAGAAAATCTTGGAATAAAAATAACTTATATTGAGCAAGATGAACCAAAAGGATTACCTGATGCATTTATACTGGGTGAAAAGTTTATTGGGTCAGATAACGTTTCACTCATTTTAGGTGATAATTTTTTCTATGGTCAAAGTTTATCGAACACACTCAAAAGATGTACCAATCTTAAAAACGGAGCAAAAGTTTTATTATACAAAGTAAATAATCCTGAATTATTTGGTGTTGCAAAAATTGATAAGAAAAATCAAAAAATAAAAATATTAAAAGAAAAGCCTAAAAAATTTATTTCTGACCAGGCAGTAACAGGGTTGTATTTTTTCGACAACAATGTAGTTCATTATGCAAAGGGTTTAAAACCCTCTAAACGAAATGAATTGGAAATTATTGATTTATTAAATAAATATAAAATAAAGAAAAAACTTTCTGCAGAGTTTTTAGGAAGAGGTGGCGCATGGCTTGATACAGGCTCCATAGAAGATTATTATAAAACTTCGGCATTTGTCCAGGCAATTGAAAACCGACAAGGATTAAAAATAGCGTGTCTTGAGGAGATTGCTCTATTAAACAAATGGATAACAAAATCTCAAGTAATGAAACAGGTGAAATTTTATGGCAATTGTGAATATTCAAATTATCTAAAAAAAATTATTAAAAAAAGTGTCTAACATATTATTAACAGGAGCAACTGGG
>JACWEQ010000029.1 GCA_014653365.1 Pelagibacterales bacterium SAG-MED49
ACAAACACCACAAGATGAATTAGTTAGGAAATCTCTTTTAATTTTAGAAATATTAACATTTTGAGAATTATTAAGTGTGGCTAAAATCTTATTTTGTATATTGTATTGACCAACTTTATCTCCATAATTCTCAATAGATTCAATATCTTTAATATTTTCAATAATTTGTTCATTGAACAAAAAACCTCTTACTAAATCTTCATCATTTCCAGGTGTTCGCATTGTGATTGATAAATTTTGAGTAATCCATTTTTCATGTTCTTTAAATTTTAAAGAAATTTCCAAAGGTTCTTCAATTGAAACTAAATCTTCTATATTTTTAAATTTTTCTGAGCTGAATTTTAAAACTTTATATTTAGAATTCATAAAATTATTTTAAAGGATAATTTTTTTTTAAAAGATATTTATTAATTAATATGGCTAGTAATAAAATTATTATACAGCCAAAAATGATTGGATTAATTAGATATTCATAAGATACACTTCCTATAATTACCATAATAGGGTTTCCACCTGCGGGAGGGTGCACCACACTTAGCAAAATCATTAAAAAAACTCCAACTCCAACTGCAAGCGCAATATTAATATATATTGGTAAAGAAATATAATTTACAAAAATTACCCCAACAAAGGCAGTTAATAGATGACCAAAAAAAACATTTTTAGGTTGAGCAAATGGACTATCAGGAAAACCAAACAGCAATACCATTGATGAACCAAAAGAACCTGCTAGAAAATAACCTAGAGTACTCTTGTATGTAAGCACTGTTAGAACTCCAATAGTAAATGCTGAAAAAAATCCTGCAATTAATGCTTTTTGTAATATAGGTTTTGTAATTTTTATCATTTAAATCTTTAAAGCCTTTAAAACTGTTCTTAATGGCAACAGCAGACATTCTTTTCTGGTTAGATTTTTTTTATCCAAAATTTCTTTAAAATCTATCCAATGTTTTTCTATTATAACCTTAGCATCATCAAATAATTTTTCACCATTAGTTATAAAACTCTTTATTTCTTCTATCTTTTTGTTCTTTAATTTTCGTGAGAGTAGACTCACTGAAGCTTGGCAATAAACGCAGGATTTACATTGGTAACCCATGTCTTTAATTACATCATTTTTTACTATTAAGCTTATTTCCATCTCATCTCCACATAATGGATTTTTATTTTTTGACTTATGTGTAAAATTTTCAAGGACTTTATTATTCTCTGTATGAGAGGCTATTTCTAAAATTCTTAAGTCCATTATATTTCTTTAATTCAAACTTTAATGTTTTATATTTTGATAAATGGATCATAACAATATTTTAGGCGCAGTGCTAGCAGGCGGAAAGTCACAAAGATTTGGTGAAGATAAATCACAAGTTAAATTAGGAGATAAATTATTGATTGATTATATTTTGTCTGAAATCATTGATGAATTTAATGAAATACTAGTGGTTTCTAATAATCTAATTAAATTTAAATATTCAAAAAAAATTTCATTAATTAAAGATTTTAAGAAAGACTTAGGGCCACTGGGTGGAGTTTTAACTGCAATGAAATGGGCCAAGGATAATAATAAAAACTATCAATGGATTTCAACTTTTCCAGCTGACACTCCTTTTTTTAAAAATCAAATATTAAAAGATTTTTTAAAAAATATAAATCTAAATGAGAGTAAACTCTTTTTTATAAAATCAAATAATACTAGACACAATATATTTGGACTTTGGTCTATAGATTTAATGGATAAATTAGAAGAAGATCTAAATAAAGGAGAAAGAAAAGTAGAAATATGGGCAAATAGTATTGGTGTTAAAAGTATTAATATGGAGTTTGAAAATGAAGATCCTTTCTTTAATATAAATACCAAAGATGATTTAAAAAAAGCTATGGAAAATTTAGAAAATGATTAGTTATCAGTATTCAAAAAAAGTTTTAAAAAAAGCGATAATTAAAATTAAGGATGAAAATATTAAAAGTGTAAATTCTTTAAATAGAGTTGTGTCGTCAAATATCTCTTGTGGCATTAATTACCCTACAGGAGATAATGCTGCATTTGATGGTTATGCAATTAATTCACAAGATACTAAAAATATTAAAAAAAACTTACCTAAAAAATTTAAAATTATTGGATTAATTGCAGCAGGAAACAAACCATTTAAAAAAAAAATAAAAAGATATGATGCAGTAGAGATAATGACTGGTGGTATTATTCCAAAGGGTTTTGATACTATAATTCCAATTGAACAAATTATTTTTTACCCAAATGAAAATAACAAAAAATATATTTTAATTAATAAAAAAATAAAGAAACATAACCATGTAAGATTTGCAGGATCTGATTTTCAAAAAAAAGAGATAGTTGTTAAAAAAAATACAATTATTCAACCTAATCATATTTTAGCATTTAAAACATTAGGTATCAAAAATATTAAAGTTAAAAAAAAAATTAATATTCTTTTTTTCTCTA
>JACWEQ010000003.1:0-122500 GCA_014653365.1 Pelagibacterales bacterium SAG-MED49
TAATAATTCGAAATAGAAATTTAAGATTTAAAATACCCTTAAATTTTGAAAGCTATTTTAAGAATAAAAAAATAGTTAAAGTAGGGAGATTTTCTAAATATTTAATTATATATTTTTTTAAAGGGAGTTATTGTTTAATCCATTTAGGTATGTCGGGTACAATTCATATTGTTGATAATAAATCCATTAAAAATTTTACTAACAGTAGTTTTTATAATTCACCTTATCTCCCAAAAAAACATAACCATGTAGAAATAATTTTTGATAATTTCAAAATTATTTATAATGATCCAAGAAGATTTGGTTTTTTTCAACTTATTAAAAATAGTTTAAATTTAAAAAAAAGATTTAATCATTTAGGTCCAGAGCCATTTGATCCAAATTTTAATCTGACTTATGTTTTTAAATTTTTTAAGGGTAAAAATAAAGATATAAAAAGCTTTTTACTCGATCAAAAATTTGTATCAGGAATAGGTAATATATATGCAAGTGAAATATTATTTTTAAGTAAAATAAATCCATGTAAAAAAGTAAGAGTATTAAGTAAAAAAGAATGTCAAAAAATTATATTAAATTCCAAAAAAATTCTTTTAAAAGCAATTGCAAAAGGAGGTTCTAGTATTAGAGATTTTAAGGATACTTCAGGGTCAAAAGGTGGATTTCAAAATGAATTTAAAGTTTATCAGCAAGAAGGTGAGAGGTGTAAAAATTTAGGATGTTTTGATCTTATAAAAAAAAAGATAATCGGTAATAGGTCGACTTTTTTTTGTAATTCTTGTCAAAAATAAACAATTATTTTATTGACCACCATAAATTCTCAAGTTATACCCCTGCGGATATGGCAAACACAAAATCAGCAATTAAGAGAATTAGAAGAATTTCTAAGCAAACAGCCGTTAATAAGGCAAGAAAAAGTAGATTTAGAAACGCTCTTAAAAAAATGAACTTTTTAATTGAAGACAAGAAGAAAGAAGAGGCTCTTAAATTTCTGCCAAAATTAAATTCGGAGCTAATGAAAATTGCAAAGACAGGCATAATTAAAAAAGAAAATGCTTCAAGAAACGTTTCAAGAATAACAAAAAAAATTTCTACAATCTAAACGATAAATCATCCATATTTAGATAAAACAACTTTTAGTACTCACTCTATATATTAAAAAAATTTAAAAAAGTTACCACATTTAGATTTGGTAAATAATTAAGAATTATTGACTCAATCTGTGAATGATTCAATCTGTGAATGATTCAATTTACAATTTTAATTTTAAATTTAATAAACTAATTTTTTTTTGTGGTAATCAAAAACTACAATCATAGATTTTATTTTTTTTATTTTTTATTTATTAAGTTGTTGCAAATTTTTTTAAATCGTTCTAACTGAGATTCTTCTACAAGTTATGAATAAATCTACAAATACAAAAAATATAAACAATTTTAAGTCTGAAAACTTTGATTGGAAGTTGGTTCAAGCTGAAATGAAAAATAAGTTGGGGCTTGATGTTTATGAGAGTTGGCTTAAAAAAATTATATTTGTTGATGAATTTAATAATTATTTATTATTATCTGTTCCAACAAGATTCATTAGAGATTGGATTACCTCAAGATATTTAGACCAAATTTTACAAATTATTCGTCTTTATAAAAAAGATATAATTAGAATTGAATTTAAAATAGACGATCAGCATAAAAATAGAAATGAAGAACAGATTATTGAAGAGCCTAATAATAGAAGTGAAAATGTTTCTTTTATAGAAGATTCTTATTTACAATATAATCGAATAGATCCTAATAAAAGATTTGATAATTTTATCACTGGTACAAGTAATAAACTTGCTTATGAAGCATCCTTAAAAGTTTCAGAAAACATATCCCACTACAATCCTCTCTATATTTATGGTGGAGTTGGAATGGGTAAAACTCACCTTTTAAATTCTATTGGAATAGAGTTGAAAAAAAATAATAAAGTAATGTTTATATCTGCAGAACGTTTCATGTATCAATTTGTAAAATCGATTAAGGCGAATGATATGGTTAAGTTTAAAGAATATTTTAGAAATACAGACATTTTATTGATTGATGATATTCAATTTATTAGTGGTAAAGAAGCAATGCAGGAAGAATTTTTTCATACATTTAATGCATTACTAGATAAAGGCTCACAAATTATTGTATCAGCTGATAGAGCGCCAAATAAATTATCAAGAATTCAGGATAGAATTAAATCTAGATTTTCAGGTGGTTTAGTGGTTGATATTCAAAAACCAGACCTTGAACTTAGAAAAAAAATTGTTGAAAAGAAAACAGAGGAACTGAATAGTTTATATGTTGATCAACTCCAAGTTTCTAAAGAGATACAGGACTTTATAAGCAATGAAATTACAGCAAGTGTTAGAGAGTTAGTTGGAGCAATAAACAGAGTAGTCTCATTTTCAAGAATTTATAATAAGGTACCCAATTTATCAGAAACAAAAGTAGTTTTAAAAGACTTGCTTAATCTAGCAGAAAACAAGGTAACAATAGACTTAATACAAACAATAGTTTGTAAGTTCTTTAAAATAAGCAAAAATGAAATGTTATCATCTAGAAGATCAAGATATTTGGTAAGACCAAGACAAACAGCTATTTATTTGACAAAAATTTTAACATCAAAATCTTTGCCTGAGATAGGGAGAGAGTTTTCAAATAGAGATCATACTACCATAATTCATTCAGTTAAAACAATTGAAAAAATTAAGGAAAAAGACTCAGAGATGGTTGATAATATTAATAAATTAAAAAATCAGATACTATATAATAATAAAGAAAATGAAATTTAACGTTAATCAACAGGATCTTCAGCAAGCTCTAAATTACTGCCAAGGTGTGATTGAAAAAAGAAGTACCCTACCAATTTTATCTAATATTTTATTAGATGCAAATAATTCGAAGTTAACGATAACAGCAACAGATTTGGACTTAATATTTATTCATCAGTTAAATAATGTTGAAGTAATAGAAGAAGGAAAAACAACAACAACTTCTTCAATCATGTACGATATAATAAGAAAATTTTCTTCAGGAAAAAAAATAAATCTTTCTTTAACAGACATTAGTAAATTGCAAGTAGAGTCAGAAAAATCTGTTTTTAATTTAAATTGTATTAGTGCAGCAGAATTTCCCTTAACAGATGAAAATTTTAATCAAAATGAATTTATTATCAAATCAAAACAGCTTTTAAAATTATTAAATAAATGTAAATTTTCAGTTTCTAATGATGAAACAAGACATTATTTGAGTGGTATATATTTTCATCAAACTGAAGTTGAAGATAAAAATTACTTAACAGCTGCTGCAACTGATAGTCATAGAATGTCTATTTCAAAAATAAGATTAGATCAAAAAATTGATTTTGAGCCAATTATACTCCCAAAAAAAACAATTTTTCAACTATGTTCCTTATTAGATAGTTATGATGGAGATGTAAAAGTTTCTAATATTAAATCTAAGATTAAATTTGAATTAAATAATAGTATATTAATTTCAAAACTTATCGATGGAAAGTTTCCCAATTATATTCAAGTAATACCAAAAAATAATCAAAAAAAATTAGAGATAGATTTAAAACTATTTTTAAATTCAGTAGATAGAGTTGCGTCAGTTTCTTTAGATAAAAAAGATGGTGTAAAATTTATTTTATCAAAGGATACATTGGATCTTTCAGTAAATAACACAAATAGTGGCGATGGTAAGGAAACTTTGAATGTAAAATTTGATCACGATTTAGAAATAAGTTTTAACTCAAGATATTTAATTGATGTTGCCTCTCAATTAGACGGAGAAAGAGTTGAGATATTTTTTAATGATACGGGCTCACCAGCTTTAATAAAAGATCCTGGTGATTTTGATAGTATATTTGTTGTAATGCCGATGAAAGGCTAGTTTAGCAAATCAAGCTCTTTGTAAATATTATTTTCTAAATCTTTAATAAATTCTTCCTTAGCGAGTCCAGAGCTTATAGGCTTTAAAATAGACACAGTAATCGTTCTATGGCTGATTTTTGAGCCTTTTTTAGGCCAAACGAAACCCGAGTTAATTGCAACCGGCTGACATGTAACCTTTAATTCTTCATAAATTCTTGATGCTCCTTTTTTAAAAGGTGTTCTTTCATCTGGCAGAACTCTTGTCCCTTGTGGGAAAATTACAAGTGGTCTTTTCGAATTATTAATTATTTTAGAGATATCTTCAAAAAAACCTAAATTATCTTTAGTAATTTTATTTCTTTTAATTGATATAGATCCAATTTTTTTCAAATACCATCCAAAAATAGGAATTAAAAGTAATTCTTTTTTAAGTATAAAAACTGGAGAATTAAAAATTGTTTGTAGATAAAATGTTTCAAACATCGACTGATGAGATGAGGCAATAAAAAATTTTTCATTATTAATAATATTTTCTTTACCTTTAATCACAATTTTTGTTGATAAAAAAATTTTTAGACAAAAGCTAGTCCAATAACCCATTAATTTTCCTCCGATTAAAACAATCTTTTGAGGTAAAAAAAATGCAGGTAAAAAGACTAAAGAGATAATTATTATTCCAGAAAAGAAAAAAATTGAGAATATGACGTTTCTAATCATTTTTATCAGAAGCTAAATTAAATCAACAAGCTTCTGTCTTTTATTGATTACATTAATTTTAGAGTTTTTAATAAGTATTTCTATTGGTTTTGGTCTCACATTGTAATTTGAGCTAAGTGAAATTCCATATGCCCCAACATCACAAATTACGATTAAGTCTTTTTCATCTAGTTTTTGAAAATTTTTTATAGTTAAAAATTTATCTGTGCTTTCACAGATTGGTCCAACAAATTCATAAGTTTTATTTGATATTTTTCTACTTTTAGTAGCTGGAAGTATTCTGTGTATAGAATTATATAATGCTGGTCTCATTAAATCATTCATGGCAACGTCTAGAATAATAAAATTTTTCTTATGACCTTCTTTTATATAAGTGACTTTTGAGACTAAAATTCCTGTATTTCCTACAATAGAGCGACCAGGTTCAAAAATTATTTTAGAATTATTATTTTTTAGAAATTTTTTAATACTTAGTGAATATTTTTTTAGATTAAGTACTTTTTTATTATTTCTATAATCAATCCCCATTCCACCACCAAGGTCAATATATTCAAAAGAGTGATTAGTTTTTTTTATTATTTTGTCTAATGCTTTGAGCATATTTTCATATGGCTTAACATCAAGTATTTGACTGCCAATATGAACACTTAAACACTTTAAATTCACAAATTTGGATTTATTTATATATTTGACCAGTTCTAAAAAATCTTTTTCACTAACTCCAAATTTATTTTCTTTTTTACCTGTGGAAATTTGACTTAAAGTTTTTGCGTCCACATTAGGATTCAATCTAACCCCAACATTAACACTTTTTTTATTTATTTTAGCAATTCTTTCTATCTCAAAAATTTCACTTTTTGACTCAGCATTAATTAGAAGTATTTTTTTATTAATTGCATATTTAATTTCCTCAACAGTCTTGCCTACACCTGAAAAAACAATTTTATTAGGTTTAATTCCTGCTTTAAGAGCTTTCATTAATTCACCCATAGAAACCACATCAGCACCAAGACCTAATTTTCTTATTTCACTGATTAAATTTACATTAGTATTCGATTTAATTGCAAAACAAATTAATGGAGAAAATGATTTAAAACTTCTTTTAAAGTTATTAATATTTTCTTTAAGTTGATTATATGAGTAGCAATAAGCTGGTGTACCAAATTTTTTGGCAATACTTTGTACTTTAATATTTTCAATCGATAGTTTTTTATTGCTATATTTCATTAAGCCTTATTTTTAATGATAGTTTGAATTTTTGCTTTTTTATCAGGATCTTTATATTCAGGATCTCCCTTTTTTCCACATGAAACTAATAGGCAGCAAAGCAAGATAACTAAAGTAATTTTTTTTATCATTTTTGTTTTTTATATTTCATTATCATTTTTTTAATATTATCAAAAGATGTTCCTCCATAAGATTTTTTAGAGTTTATAGAATTCTTTAAATCAAACACTTTTAAAACATCATCATTCAATTTTGGTTCAATTTTTTTTAATTCTTCCAAACTTAATTCATTGAGTTTTTTTTTCTTCTTTTCAGCCAAATTAACTACGGCAGCAGTTTTTTGATAAGCTATTCTAAATGACATTGAATGATTTTTTACTAGATAATCTGCCAAATCTGTTGCTGTAATATAACCAGAGTTTGCGAGTTCGAGCATTCGTTTTTTGTTGGGACTAGAGTTTTTAAGTATTTCATCAAAAATCTTAAGACAATTAACTAGTGTATCATTTGATTTAAAAACAATTTCTTTGTCATCCTGAAGATCTTTGAAGTATGATAGTGGTAACCCTTTTAAAATTGTAAGCATAGAAAATAAATTTCCATAGCAGCTTCCAACTTTTCCTCTTAAATATTCTAGTAAATCAGGGTTTTTCTTTTGAGGCATTATTGATGAGCCTGTTACAACTTTATCTGATAAATTTATTAAGTTAAATCCGTCTGAATTCCAAATAATTAACTCTTCTGCAATTCTAGATATATGCATTGAACAAACTGAAACGCTATATAAAAAATCTAAAACAAAATCTCGATCAGAAACAGTGTCAATTGAATTACTTGTTGGTCTTTTAAAACCTAGTTTTTTACTTGTATAGTTTCTATCAATATTAAAAGAGGTTCCAGCTAAAGCGGCGACACCTAAGGGGCTCTCATCTAAACTTTCTAAATTATTAATAAATCTTTTTTTATCTCTGTTAAACATCTCAACATAAGCCATTAGGTAGTGAGCAAAAGAAATAGCCTGTGCGTTTTTAAGATGAGTAAAACCAGGCATGATAGTTTCTATATTTTTTTCAGCTAATTTTAATGTACTCATTATTACCTTATCTATAGTAAAATTAATCTCTTTGGTTGCAGATCTTATCCAAATTTTAAAATCTGTAATCACTTGATCGTTTCTAGATCTTGCAATGTGAATGTAACCTGCTTCATCACCAATTATTTGAAAAAGACGTTTTTCAATATTCATATGAATGTCTTCATATTTTTTATTAAACTCAAACTTTTTATTAGATATTTCTTTTTCTATTTTATTAAGGCCGTAGATAATTTTATTTTTAATCTTAAATGTAATGATTTTTTGTTTAAACAACATTTCAACATGTGTGATTGATCCTTGAATATCTTCTCTGTAAAGTCTTTTATCAATGTCTATAGAATTACCAATTTTTTGGAATAAAGTTGACGAGCTCTTTTTAATTCGAGTGTTCCATACTGCTTGGTTGTTTTTATTTTTTCTCATGATATGTAATTATACCTATTTAACATGAGATTTTTAATATTATTTACTTTTTTCATTTCAAATGTCTTAGCTGACGATTTGCCTAAAATAAAAAATATAGTCATTCATAAAGACCTAAAAACTTATGATAATGTTATTTTTTTAGATCAAAAAGATAAAAAAATTAATATTGAAGATTTTAATGGAAACTTAGTTTTACTGAATTTCTGGGCAACGTGGTGTGAGCCATGTAAAGAAGAGATGCCATCCTTAGATAGACTACAAAATAACTCAGAACTTAATAATATAAAAATTTTTGCAATAAATATTAGTAAAGAAAGTTTAAAAAAAATTAATGATTTCTTTCAAGAATTAAATATTGAACATTTAGAGCCATATTTTGATGCACCAATCACTTTAGCTAAAACACTTTCTTTAAGAGGGGTTCCAACTTCAATACTTTTTAATAAAGAAGGCAAAGAATTTTCGAGAATTATTGGTTCAATTGATTTTGATAACTTAGAATTTATTGAATGGTTAAAAACGTACAATTAGTCTTTAAAAAAATAAGCGAATACTACAAGAACAATTATTGCAATAAATTGTAAAAGTACTCTCCACTGCATTAATTTGTTAGAATATTTTTTACTAGTTTCGCCACCTTTAAAAAGAGTGCCAATACCCAAAATTAAAACAACACCTACTGCCAACAAAAGAACTATTGATAGAATTTTTACAAATATTCCTGAAACCATATAATTGTTGTAGAGTGTTTTAAAAAATAAAAAACATAATTAATTGACTATGACATTTTGCCTAGACTCCATAATAATAAAACCTGAAAATGGGATTGAGATAAAAAATGCTATTATTTTACTTCATGGTTATGGAGGAGATGGCAAGGATATAAGTATGTTATCTTTGAATTGGAAAAGATATATGCCAAACACAGTCTTTATTTGTCCAAATGGACATGAGGTATGTCAAATAAATCCCTCGGGTTTTCAATGGTTTGATCTTACTAAAGACGATCCTGATTACATACTTGAACAATCAATTAAAGCTGAAAATAAAATTCAAAAATTTATTAACGAGATTAAACAAGAGTTTAATTTAACAAACAATAAAATATGTTTAGCAGGATTTAGCCAGGGATGTATGTTGTCACTAAATGTTGGTCTAATAACAGAAGAAAAGTTTTCTTGTATTGTTGGTTTTTCTGGAAAAATAATTGATCAAAATAATTTAAAAGGAAGAGTAAAAAATTTTTCAGATGTCTTATTAATCCATGGGGATGCAGATCAAGTTGTACCTTCCACATACCTATTAGAAGCTAAAGATTTTTTAATTAGAAATGGTATAAATGTTCAAACACTATTAATCAAAAATTGTGATCACCATATTCCCATGGAGGCATCAAGTACAGCACTTAATTATATTTTAAAAAAAATTTAATATCTCTAATTATTGATAAAATTCTTTAACTGAGTTAAGATCAATTAATGAATAATTTTTTTGAACACAATGTTTCATTAGAAAAATGTCCAGCTTTAGTTCTTAATGCTGATTATAGACCATTAAGTTATTACCCTTTATCTTTATGGTCATGGCAAGATACAGTAAAATCTGTTTTCTTGGATAGAGTTGTAATTGTAAGTAATTATGACAGAATAATTAGAAGCCCTTCATTTAATATGCAATTACCAAGTGTTATTGCTCTAAAAGATTATATAGTCCCACAATCAAAGCCAAGCTTTACTAGATTTAACGTGTTTTTAAGAGATAAATTCTCCTGCCAATATTGTGGTAGTAATGAAGAGCTTACATTTGATCATTTATTACCAAGATCAAAAGGAGGTGAAACTAATTGGGGCAATGTAGTGACAGCCTGTTCTTCGTGCAATGTAAGAAAAGGTGGAAAATTATTAAAACATTCAGGCATGATGCTTAATCAAAATCCATATCGACCATCTACAGAAGATTTACATAAAAATGGTAAAAACTTTCCACCAAATTTTTTGCATAAAAGTTGGATGGATTATTTGTATTGGGATGTTGAGCTGGAGTCTTAAATTTTTTCAGAAATATTAATTGCAATCTTTGAACCTGTTTTGATAATTTTATCTAATATTGAATAAGGACCTTCTTTAGTTGCACCTTCTTCGTAAGCAATATCTTTATGATCAATTTCATCCTCTCTGAATTTGATAATTTTGTTTTTTAATTTATTTTCATCTGACCCAAGCTGTTTTATTTGATTGGCATAATGTTCTTGAATAACTTCTTCAACTGAAGCTGTACACAACATAGTAGTCTTTTTCCCAAGAATTGTTGAGCCAAAGCCTAATCCCACACCCAACAAATCCCATAATGGTAAGAGCTTTGTTGGTTTAATATTTCTTATTTTAATTTCATTTTCAAAATAATCACAATGTTCTTTTTCATGTTCTTTCATTTCTTCAATTGTCTTTTTTAACTTATCGTTTTTAACAAAAGTATTCAAAGCCAGTAATTGGCCTTCATATATCTTTATGGCACCACGCTCACCAGCATGATCCACTCTTATAAATTCTTCAACTTTTATCTTATTTGTTTTTTTCATAGCTCAAATATATTTTTGTAAGAATAATTGTTATTAAGATTGATATTATTATATTTAAAGTTGTAAGCGATAAACCAAAAATTTTAAATGTTACATCTTTGCAACTAACTCTTTTTTCCTGTAATTGTTTTAATATTTCCTCTTTTGATAATATTTTAGAGCTATTTTGAAGATCACAAACAAGAGATTCTTCAATAAAACCTTGCTCAATACCTAAATGATATAGAGATAATAGTGTAGAAGCTAAAAATACTATAGACAACAAGAGGATAAAATATTTTTCTAAATGATTAAACTTGTAGTTAAATATAACTATTACTAATGCTACAGCGTAAGGTATTCTTTCCAATAAACATAAATTACATGGTTGGTGACCCAAAACATATTCAATAAAATAAGCAGATATTAAGGCGACAAAACTTATTAAAAAAATAATTCTGATATAATTTTTTTGGATTAAATTAAGCATTAAATTTTGTGACTAGAAATATAATAATAAATACTAAAACTAACAATATACCAAAAACAGTAAACCACTTAGAACCATTTCTATTCACAAATTCTGTGAACAAATCACCAAACTTATAGGACAAATAGGCAATAATAAAAAACCTTAGACTTCTTGAAATTAGACTAACACTTATAAAAATTAATAAATTGAAACCAATTAACCCACTTGCAATAGTAAATACCTTATAAGGTAAAGGTGTAAAACCAGCTAAAAAAAGGATACTTAACCATGCAATAAAACCTTCTCCCTGGGCTAGGCGGTTAATTAAAGTATTGATTTTATTTTCATATCCATAAAATTCAATTATATTCATAGCCATATCTAAAAAAATTGAACCTAGGATATATCCAAATATACCACCTAGAACTGAAAAAAAGGATGCTATTAAAAATATTTTTAAATAACTCTTTTTTTTTGCAACAACCATTGGAATTATCATGACATCGGGAGGTATTGGAAAAAAAGAACTTTCTATGAATGATATTAAACCTAAAAAAAAATTTGAACTTTTATGAGAAGCTAAATCTAAACATTTTTGGTAAAGAGTTTTAAACATTTTTTGGTTTTATTATAATTTTAGTTCTTATACTATTTAAAATATTATTTAATTAATAAAGGGCGAATGGCGGAACTGGTAGACGCGCACGACTCAAAATCGTGTTTCGCAAGAAGTGAGAGTTCGATTCTCTCTTCGCCCACCAAAATTTATGAAAATAGAACATTATAATAATCTCTTAGAGTTATTTTATAGTCAATATAAACAAGAGAAATTTGATCAAGTTTTTCTTCAATCTTTAAAAGACCCAAATCAAAAATTCACTTGGGAACAAACTTATCTTAACATTTTAAAGTTATCTGATCAGCTAGAATCTTTAATGCAAAATAATGATAGATGTTTATTAATTTCAGAAAATAGACCAGAGTGGATGGTTTCTGATTTAGCTATAATGTTAGCAAATGGTATTACAGTACCAGCTTACACTACTTATGCAGAGAGGGATTATGAATACTTAATTGACGATTGTGAACCATCAGTAATTATTGTTTCAGATAAAATTCAGTACAATAAAGTAAAAGATATTATAAAAAAAAAACCTTTTATCAAAAGCATAATTTCATTTGAAGAATTTCAAAATGATAACAAAATAATTTTTATTAAAGAGATTTTTAGTAAAAAGGAATTTAAAGAAAAAGATTTATTAAATTTAAAAATTAAAAGAACAGACGTTGCTTGTATAATTTATACCTCAGGAACTCAAGGAAATCCAAAAGGTGTCATGTTAAGTCATGGAGGTATATTAAGTAACTGCGAAGGATCCATTTATTTGCTTAAAGAAATTATTTCAAAAAAACCTAAATTCTTGACTTGGTTACCTTTATCTCATTCATATGAGCATACTGTACAATTTGTTCAAATAGCGATAGGTGCAAAGGTTTTTTATGCCGAAAGTATTGATAAGTTAATCAAAAATATGAGCGATTGCAATCCTGATATAATGACAGCTGTTCCAAGATTTTATCAAAATTTATTTAAAAAAATTAGTTCAAATTTTAATAAAGTTAAGGGATTTAAAAAATATCTAATTAGTAAAATGTTAGTACTTGGTAAAAAAAAATTGTTAAATGAAAAACTTACATTTTTTGAAAATATTGAAAATTTAATTTGTGAAAAATTAGTAAGAAAAAAGATTAAATCACAATTTGGTGGTGCATTAAAAGCCTTCATTTCTGGGGGTGGAGCATTAGATAAAGAAGTGGGTGTATTTTTAAATTCGATTGGTCTTCCCACATTACAAGGTTATGGATTAACAGAAACATCTCCTGTTGTTAGTTGTAATCCAATAAACGATATTAGAATTGAAACGGTTGGGCCTCCTTTTGGAAACAATGAAGTTAAAATAGCTGACGATGGAGAAATTTTAATAAAAGGTGAAAATGTAATGTTGGGGTATTGGAATAATGATTTAGAAACAAATAAAGTTTTAAAAGATGGGTGGTTATATTCTGGAGATATTGGTCATTTTGAAAATGACTATTTAAAAATTACTGACAGAAAAAAAGATATAATAATTACACCTGGAGGAGATAATATTTCACCAGTCAAATTAGAAAATGATATTATAAAAAGTAATTTTATAGAGCAAGCATTAGTATATGGAGATAACAAACCTTACTTAGTAGCTTTATTAGTTTTAAATAAAGAAAAAAAAGAAATTACTAATGAAAATATTATTTACGAAATTGAAATAATAAATAAAAATTTATCAAAAATAGAAAAAATTAAAAAGTTTTTAGTCATAGAAGATCAATTTACAATTGAAAATGGATTAATGACACCAACATTAAAATTAAAAAGATATAAAATAATTCAAAAATATAAAAATCAAATAGAAAATCTTTATTAAATTAGATTAACAAACTGTTTATTATCCGCATAAACATTAACATAATTAATTAGAAAAAAAAATTTATAAAAAAAAATTTTTTTATAAATTTACTTTTTAATTAATGAATTGACATAAGTTGTATAAAAAAATAAAAATATAGTAACAACGAATCAATTTGATTCGTTAAACTTAAACAGGGAGCTAAAGATGCCTAAGAAAAGAAAAAAAGCTGCTAAAAAAACTAAGAAAAAAGCAGCAAAGAAAACTAAGAAAAAAGCAAAAAAGGCTAAAAAAGCTAAAAAGAGAAAAAGATAGTAAATTACTAATCTTTACTAAAAACGCTTCTCATTACAATTTGTATGAGAGGCGTTTTTTTTATTCTTCTACGGGTTCATCAGTATCAGAAATTGGTTCTTCAACTGGTAATTCGGTAGCTGGAGATTTAGGAGCAGTTATAGTAGCTTGAGTTTGCCCACTCAGATTTCTTTTTAAAGCTTTATCCAATTTCTTTTGAGTATCTTCCAATGATACATTTAATACAATTTGAAATTCAGATAAAATTCTTTCATATGCTTTTTCAAATAATTGTCTTTCACTATAAGACTGGTCAACCATAAGATCATCACCTTTATTCAAATCTCTAACAACTTCTGCTAATTCATAAATTTTACCAGATGAGATTTTAGCTTCATATTCTTGTGCTCTTCTGCTCCACATTGACCTTTTTATTTTTGGTTTACTCTTAAGAATAGAAATACATTTATTTACTTGATTGATCGTTGCTAAAAGTCTCAAATGTGATTGTTTATTCACTGGAACCATGCCGTTAGCTTTATCTTTTTCAAATTTTATCACATAGGTTTCAACATCAATACCACCTATGTTAATTTTCTTAAATTCAGTGATTTGTCCAACACCATGTTTTGGATAAACAATATGGTCTTTAATTTTATATTCTCTTTTTTCAGTTTCTTGTTTTTTTACTTTTTTGATTTCAGGTTTTACTTCATTGCTTTTGGAAATTCTTAAGTTATCTACTTTTGCTTCCTCTTTTATTTTAGTTGCTTTAGTTATTTTTTTTATTTTTGGTAAAGTTTTTTTTGAAGCAACTTTAGTTTTTTTTGAAGCAACTTTAGTTTTTTTTGAAGCAACTTTAGTTTTTTTAACAGAAGCTTTTTTTACTTTTTTTACTTTAACAATTTTTTTTGAAACTTTTTTTTTCACTTTTATTTCTGCTTTACTTTTAAAGATTTTCTTTAAAATATTTTTCGTACTTATTTTGCTCATTTTTAAATTTTTCATGATCCATTGGGGGATCTTTTTTTTCACTTATATTTGGCCAAATTTCAGAATACTTTGTATTGATTTCTAACCATTTTTCGCTACCGGGTTCAGTATCTGCAGTTATGGCATCAACTGGGCATTCTGGCTCGCAAACGCCACAATCTATACACTCATCAGGTTTAATTACAAGCATATTTTCTCCTTCATAGAAACAGTCTACCGGACAAACATCAACACAGTCAGTTAGTTTACACTTAATACATTTATCATTTACTATATAAGTCATTATGAGTTTTCTTTTTGGATTTTGTTCTTAATATCTCCCATGGTCTTATTGTCAATATAAAGCAGGCCTGCTAGTCGTCTCATTAAATTAGCTTCATATATATCAGCGTTTTTATTTGAATAAATTATAGACCACAAAGCTTCAATGATTTTAATCTTGTTATTTTCAGACAAATTTTTTACCTCTCTAGTAAAATCTAAAATTTGATTTGAATTTTCTTCAATAATTTTTGCTTCTTTGATGGTTTTAGATAAATCTTCTTGAGAGGTACCTAATTCTAATAGAGTTTTTTTAATTATCTCTTCTTCATGTACTGTAAAATTTTCATCGATTTTAGCTGCATGAATTAATAAAGCACAAACTTTAACTAAATAACTATTTTCTATTTCATTCCCCTTTTTTTTAAAAAACATAAAAATTATCCAAGATTTAAATTTTTTAATACTCTGAATGGATTTTCACTATCAATTTTTTTAATAGAATTTTTTTTAAATTTTTTTATAGGAGTATATTTAAAAAATGTTTCATTTTCTTTATCAAATATCTTATATCCCATTTTTTGTAAAAGTTTTTTAAAATTGTCTTTATTACAGCCTAAAAGGTTTAACATCTCTGGTATCATTTTTATTTCTTTATTATCTTTTGTGTCTGTATTAATTATTTGCATAAAAAGTCTTTCTAAAATATCTATTCTAACAAATAAAGAGTCGAATTTTTCAAAACCACAAAGAAGCATAAAATTTTTATTTTTAGAGTCTTTATCATCTAAAAAATTTAATCCAAAAGTGGGTGGTTTTAGATTGTAATATTTTTGATGAAAATTTTTCCACAATAGTGTTCTTAAAGATACAGCCTCAGGTTTAATTAATTGATACAAAAAAATATGATATCTTCCAAATTTAACACCTAGCTCTCTTAGAATTTTTCTTTCATTTTGACCAAGAGTTTTTAAGTATGAAGAAACCTGTTCTCTTTTTAGAACTCCATTATTTTCATAAAGCTGATAAGCAAGAGCTTTAATCGAAGAATTTTTTTCTTTAAGATTTTTTAAATCAATTAGACTTTTTAAAACTATATTAATTTTGTTATGTAGCCATTTATGTATAAAATCTGTTAATTTTTGCTTTTGATCTTTTTCAATAGTTTCATCAATAACTAGTTCAAATTTAGGGTTTAAATAATCATTTCCTGCAGATAGTTTTGCTATTGGAAAATTATTCCAATGAATTTTGAAGTCATCATTTAATTCAATTAATCCTGTGTCTACAATTATCTGGATTCTTTTTTCAAGCTCAGGGCCAATACTTTGTCTTGCTGCTTTCTTTAATGACTTAATATCAGTTTCTAAAGCACCTTTTTTTAAATCTAGTTCTAATTTAAGACCGTTGATCTTTCCTATAAAATGGTCATCAATCATAACATTATTATTTTCCAAGATTTCTGTTTTGAATTCCATGTCTTGTTTTAATCCTCGCGCGAGAACACTTGCTCTTTTATCGATAAATGTTTTGGTAAGTTCTTCATGAAGTCTATCTGACAGTCTATCCTCTAAGTGTTTAGTTTTTTCAATCCAATATTCTTGATTTTCTATCCAATTATTTTTATTTGAAACATAAGACCAAGTTCTAACATTTGCAATTCTATTTGATAAAGAATCAACATTTCCCTCTAATTTATCAAGCTTAATAAGCTGTAATCTCATATATTTATCAGTAATTTGTCCCTTTTCACTGCTCAAAAATTTAAAAACGTTGCCAATGACTTCATAATGATTTCCATAAGTTTTTTTAACAAAATCTGGTATTTGGCAACATTCCCATAAAAGTTCGAGTATTTTCTTTTCAAATTTTAAATTAATGAAACTTTTATCTTTTAAAAAATATTTAAGAGCTCTCTCATCTTCACATTCATGAATTTTTCTTAACCATCCAGTTTGAGGTTTTTCTTCCAGTGATTTAATTAAACTAAACGGGTTGTTAAAATTTAGATTTGAATTTCTCCAAAACAGAGTTCTAATTTCTTCAAATTTATGATTTTCTAATAATTCTACATCTTCAGAAGTTATTTCTTTACATTCACCTGTAATACCAAAATTTCCGTCATTTAAATATCTGCCGGCTCTTCCAGCAATTTGCCCCATTTCAGATAAGTTTAATTTTCTTAATTTTTTGCCATCAAACTTTTTAAGATTAGAAAAAAAAACATAGTCTAAATCCATGTTAATTCCCATTCCAATTGCATCAGTCGCTACTAGAAAATCTACGTCACCAGATTGATATAATTCTACTTGGGCATTTCTAGTTTTAGGGCTTAATGACCCCATAACTATTGCAGCCCCACCCTTTTGGCGTCTAATTAACTCAGCTATTGCATAAACTTCTTCTGATGAAAAAGCAATTATAGCTGTTTTTCTGCTTATTCTTGAAATTTTTTTATGACCTGCATATGTAAGTTTTGACAATCGGTCTCTGTTTATAAATTCTATATCAGCATCTAGTTTAGATATTATATTTTTAATAGTGTTTGAACCCATTAGCATTGTAAGTTTTTCACCCCTCATATTTAAAAGTCTATCTGTAAAAATATGGCCTCTTTCATGATCGGCACACATTTGTATTTCATCAACTCCGACAAATTCTAAATGCTTATCGATTGGCATAGATTCTACGGTACATAAAAAATATTTTGCATTTGAAGGAATAATTTTTTCCTCACCTGTAATTAGAGCAACTTTATCAACACTAATTTTTTTAATTATTTTGTCATAAACTTCTCTAGCTAATAATCTTAGGGGAAAACCAATCATACCAGTATCAAATGAGAGCATAGTTTCTATTGCAAGATGGGTTTTACCAGTATTGGTTGGTCCGAGAACAGCTGTAATTTTATATTTAGTCATTTCTATCTTTGGTATACCTTTTTTTTTACCTACCAGATGTTGTTGCTGTTAAAGAACAAAAATAGACTAAAACATGATCGAATCGGAGGGTAAAAAGTTCTCATTTTGCTTATAAAGTAGGGTTAGATTAGCATAAATAAGATTAATTCTATAATAGTAATTACTAATAAATATGACCCAGAAACTTTGGCAAGCATCCTCAAAACAGAAAAAAAATTCAATTCTTTTTAGTTTTGAAAACTATATTTCAAAAAAATTTAATAAAAATTTTAGTGGTGATTATCAAAAGATATTAGATTGGAGTATCAAAAATTCACCAGAATTTTGGAGTTCTTTTTGGGATTTTACTAAAATAAAAGGAATAAAAAGTGATAAAAAAATAAAGAAATCAAAAATATTCTATAAAAATTTATTTTTACCTAATAGTAAATTAAATTTTGGTGAAAACTTGTTATCAAAAAATAATAGTGAAAAAGCGATTACTTTTATTAGTGAAAACAATTTTAGAGAAGAAAGAACCTGGAACGAATTAAATGAAAATACTAGTAAAATGATTAATTTTTTTAAGGGCAGAAAGATTAAAAAAAAGGATAGAATTGCAGCATACTTACCCAACACAATTGAAACAGTAGAAGCCTTCATCGCTACAACTTCAATAGGTGCCATCTGGTCTTCTTGTTCACCAGATTTTGGAGTTAAAGGTGTGGTAGAAAGATTTTCACAAATTAATCCAAAAGTGTTATTCATTACAGATCAATACTTTTATAATGGTAAAACAATAAATGTTTTAGACAGACTTCCAGAGGTTTTAAAAGCAATACCATCTATAAAAAACGTTGTAATTATCAAATATCCAGGTGAAAATTATCTTAGTAATAAAAAATTTCCAAAAGTGAAAATTTTTAAATGGAGTGAAATAATGAAAATTAATTCTCAAAATATTAGTTATCCCAATTTTGATTTTGAACATGAACTAGCCGTGCTTTACTCAAGTGGAACTACCGGAAAACCAAAATGTATTTGTCATAGAACTGGAGGAGTTTTAATTCAACACAAAAAAGAACACCAGCTACATTGTGATATTAAAGAGGGAGATAATGTTTTTTACTTTACTACTTGTGGGTGGATGATGTGGAATTGGCTTGTGAGTGTTTTAGCATCAAAAGCCTCAATTGTTTTATTTGATGGCTCTCCAATGTTCAAAAAAGATGATTTACTATTAAAGATCGTTGAAAAAGAAAAAATCACATTATTTGGTGTGAGTGCAAAATATATAGATGCTTTGCGTAAATTAAAACCAAAACTTAAATACAAATATAAACTCAATAAATTAAAAACAATCTGCTCAACTGGTTCACCACTATCTAATGATGGATTTAATTATGTTTACAAAAATATAAAAAAAAATGTTCATTTATCATCAATTTCAGGAGGAACTGATATAGTATCATGTTTTGTCTTGGGAAATTTATATCAACCAGTCCATATAGGTGAAATTCAAAATAAGGGATTAGCTTTAAATGTTGATATTTTTAACGAAAAAGGAAAATCTGTCAAAAATAACAAGGGCGAGTTGGTTTGTAAAAATCCTTTTCCATCCATGCCTTTAAAATTTTGGAATGATAAAAAAGATAAAAAATTTAAAGATGCATATTTTAATCGTTTTAACAATATTTGGCATCACGGTGATTTTGCTGAAATAAAAGAAACTAATGGGCTTATAATTCATGGTAGATCAGATACAACTTTAAATCCAGGTGGTGTTCGACTTGGAACTGCAGAGATTTATACAGAAGTAGAGAGATTTAAAGAGGTAAAAGAGTCTATTGTTGTGGGGCAATCTTGGGACAATGATGTTAGAATTATTCTATTTATCGTAATGAATACAAAATTTTACCTTACAGAAGATTTATTAAAAAAGATAAAGTTTCGAATAAAAAAAAATGCTTCTCCGAGACATGTTCCAAGTAAAATAATTCAAGTTAAAGATATACCAAGAACTAAAAGTGGTAAAATAGTAGAGCTAGCGGTTAAGAATATTTTAGATGGAAATAATATTAAGAACAAAGAAGCTTTAGCAAATCCAGAGGCCTTAAAACAATTTAAAAATTTAAAAGAATTAAGTAATTAAATGTTAAAAAATTTAGTAAAAAATTTAAAACCATCATCTACTCTAGCAATTAATGAAACTTCTAGAAAATTAGAAGAACAAGGAAAAAAAATATTTAAATTTGGTTTCGGACAATCTCCATTTAAAGTGCCCCAAGATGTTGTTGAAGAATTAAAAAATAATTCTCACCAAAATAAATATTTACCAATGCAAGGTTTGTCAGAACTAAGAGATGCTGTAGCAAATCACAATTCGAGCAAAAAAGATTATAGTTATAAATCTGAAAATGTAATTATTGGACCTGGTTCTAAGGAATTAATGTTTTTATTACATGTTATCTTTGATGGAGAAATTATATTGCCTGCACCTAGCTGGGTTTCTTATGCACCTCAAGCAATATTAGGCAGAAATAAAGTTCAAATTTTACAAACAAAAAGAGAGAATAATTGGTTTCCATCTGGAAAAGAAATTGAGGAAATAATTTTAAGAGATAAAAATAAAAATTATCTACTATTTATAAATTCACCAAATAACCCTTCAGGTCAAGTTTGTAAAAATTTAGAAGAAATAGCAGATGTTGCTAAGAAATATAATCTTATTATTTTATCTGATGAAATATACTCAGACTTAAGTTTCGAAGATAATTATAAATCTATTTCAAGTTTTTGCCCTGAAAAAACTATTGTTAGTACAGGATTAAGTAAATGGTGTGGGGCTGGTGGATGGAGATTAGGTTATTTTATAATACCTGACTCATTAAAAGAAATTAAAAATATGATTAATGTTTTGGCAAGTGAAACTTTTTCTGCTGTTAGTGCCCCTATTCAATATGCAGCGATAAAAGCCTATGAAAATGATCACTCAGATTATATCAATAAATCTAGAAATATCTTAAAAGCAGTTGGCAACTATGTTTATGAAAATCTAAGATCCAACAAAGTTTTAATTAACAGTCCACAAGGAGGTTTTTATTTAATGCCTGAGTTTTTGAATAAAAAATTTAACTCCTCATCAGAAATGTGTGACAATATATTAAAAGATACTGGTGTAGCTTTATTACCTGGATCTGATTTTGGTTTTGAGAAAAGTAGAATGCTGGCAAGATTGAGTTTTACCGATTTTGATGGTCAAAAATTTATGGATCAAATCAAAGTTTATCAAATAATTGATGACAATACCATAAATGAGTTTGCTCCTAAAATTATTGAAGGTGTTGATAAGTTAAAAAAGTGGTCTGAATCAATATAAAATCTTACTATACATACCCAATTAATAGCTGTTAGAATTGAGATATAAAAATAACGATATAGAGGGAGAAAAAATGAAAAAAATAATTACATCTCTATCGAGCGCTTTACTGATATTAGCTGCATCTTTATCCTTAACTGGTGTTGCAAAATCAGCAGAGTTTTTTACGATAGGAACAGGTGGACCAACTGGTGTTTATTTCCAAACTGGTAACGCAATCTGTAAAATGTTGCATAAATCTGCAATTGCTAAAGAGCACGGAAGAAAAAAAGGTATAGATAAAGCTTACAGATGTACAGCGCCTTCAACGGGTGGATCAAACTATAATATTGGTCAAATCGCTGCTGGGGAATTTCAATTTGGTGTTGCACAATCAGATTGGCAGTTTCATGCTGTAAATGGGTCAAGTAAATGGGAAGGAAAACAGTACAAAGGTTTAAGAGCTGTATTTTCTGTTCATAACGAACCTTTTCAAATTTGGGCAAGAAAAAAAGCTAAGATTAAAGATTTTGCTGGCCTAAAAGGAAAAGTTGTTAATATTGGTAACCCTGGTTCTGGACAAAGAGGAACTATGGAAGAGCTTATGAAAGCAAAAGGTGTTGATAACAGTTTCTTTAAATCAACAACTGAATTAACTTCATCTGAGCAAGTAAAAGCTTTGTGCGATGGTAAAATTGATGCTTTTGGTTACTCTGTAGGATTTCCAAATGGAGCTATGGAACAAGCAGCAACTTGCGCAGCAAAAGCTTCACCTATAAATTTAACTGGCTCTGAAGTTCAAGGATTAATTGATGGTGCAGATTACTATGCTAAAGCTGTTATTCCAGCTGGTACTTACACAGGACAAAAAAAGGACGCCACTACTTTTGGTGTAAAAGCTACTGTTGTAACTAGTAATATGGTTGAGTCTGATCTTGTCTATTTAGTAGTAAAAGCAGTATTTGAAAACTTTGATGATTTCAAAAAACAACATCCTGCTTTCTCCTCACTTAAAAAAGAAGATATGATTGCTGATGGTTTATCAGCTCCACTTCATGAAGGTGCTAAGAGATATTATAAAGAAGCTGGATTAATGTAATCCAATTACTTAATTAAGTAAAAAGGCCTGATTTTTATCAGGCCTTTTTTTTATAATAAGGTATCATTTTTGTAATGAGTGAAGCTATCAATGAAAAAGTAAAAAGTAAGATTAGTGAAGATCTTTCACCAACAAAAAATCTTACTGGTTTACATTTGAAAATTGTTGCAGCTATTGCAATTATATGGTCATTATTTCAGCTTTGGTATGCTTCACCATTTCCTTTTTGGTTTAATATTGGAATGTTTAAGGGGCTTCCAGCAAGAGCTATTCATTTAGGATTTGCATTAACTTTAGCCTTTTTAATTTATCCAACTATTAAAGGTAAAAAAATATCTATATTAGATATTATAATTAGTATTATGGGAGCTCTATGCTGTCTCTATATTTACTTTTTTTACGATCAACTTGTTGATCGAGGAGGAGTACTTTTAAATATTATAATTGAAAAAAATTTTAATCTACCAGTTGAATTAATTATTGGTAGTTGTGGTATTTTGATTTTGCTTGAGGCAACTAGAAGAGCAATAGGTTTGCCACTTGTTATCATTGCAGTTTGTTTTTTATTGTTTTCTTATTTTGGAAGATACGCTCCAGAAATTATCTCACATGGTGGACTTTCATTAAATAGATTGGTTGGCTTTCAATGGTTTGATCAAGAGGCTATATTTGGAATTCCTATTGGTGTTTCTGTAGATTTTATTTTTTTATTTGTTCTATTTGGTGCTCTTTTAGAAACAGCAGGGGGTGGAAAATACTTTTTGGATTTAGCATTTGCTATGGTTGGAAAAATGAGAGGTGGTCCAGCAAAAGCTGCAATTTTAGGCTCTGGTATGACAGGTTTAATTTCAGGATCTTCAATTGCAAATACAGTAACAACTGGAACTTTTACAATTCCAATAATGAAAAAAACTGGTTTTTCGAAGGAAAAAGCTGGTGCAATAGAAGTCTCATCTTCTGTAAATGGTCAGTTAATGCCACCAGTGATGGGAGCAGCCGCTTTTGTTATGGCAAGCTTTATTGGAGTTACCTACTTTGAAATTGTTAAACATGCTTTTTTGCCAGCAATTATTTCATATATTGCTTTATTTTATATTTCTCATCTTGAGGCGTTAAAATTAAATTTAAAAGGTATGGATGATGTAGATGTTCCAAACTTAAGAAAAACATTTTTATCAGGTTTGCATTTTTTAATACCAATTTTTGTTTTAATATACATGCTTGTCTACTTAAGGTTTACAGCATCTTATTCTATTTTTTATGCAACTATTTCGTTAATTTTTGTGAATTTAATTTACTTATTAATTAAAAATTCTAATTTAAAGGAGGCTCTTAAAGTTTGGTTTAACCAAACTATAGTTGGTTTTGAAAAAGGTGCCTTAAATATGGTTGGTGTTGGTATAGCCATAGCAACAGCAGGTATAATAGTAGGTGCCGTAGGATCTACAGGATTAAGTACTAATTTAATTATAGTTATAGAGTCTATTGCTAAAGATAATATTATAATTTTATTATTTTTAACAATAATTTTATGTTTACTTCTTGGAATGGGCTTACCAACAACAGCAAACTATGTTGTGGTTGCTTCATTAATGGCAACAGTTTTAGTTGATGTTGGCAATGCATCAGGTTTTATTTTTCCATTAATTGCAGTTCATTTATTTGTATTTTATTTTGGATTAATGGCTGATGTAACCCCACCTGTTGGTCTTGCATCATATGCTGCCGCAGCTATTTCTGGAGGAGATCCACTTAAAACTGGGCTGCAGGCTTTTTGGTATAGTTTAAGAACCGGGATACTTCCAATTGTATTTCTGTTTAATCACGAGCTCCTTCTGATAGGAATCGAAGATATTTGGCATGGAATAGTTGTAATTGTAACTTCATTAGCTGGGATATTAGTATTTACTTCAGCAACACAAGGTTGGTTTGTAAATAGATTGAGATGGTATGAAATAGTTATTTTTCTAATAATTTCTATTTCATTATTATCTCCTGAATTTGTTCTTAATAAATTTTATCCAAAATATAATTATCAAGATATAAATCAAATCAATGTATCTACATTAGACTATGATAAAGAAGTTCGCTTTAAGGTTACAAGACTTAGCCCATATGGAGAGAGATATAAGTTATTTGTAATTAGTAAAAATACATTTAATGAAAATTATAATTTGAAAGATTATGGAATTAGTTTGATAAAACAGGAAGGTAGAATTGTTGTTGATACTTTGAAATGGAATGGAGAAGCTAAGAAAAGTGGATTTGAAATGGGTGATTACATAAGCGAACTTAAAATAGAAAATTCAAATAGACCTAGTAAGGGAATCATTTATCCAATAGCAATTTTATTATTTATAATATTTGGTTATTTTAATTATAGAAGAAAAAAATAATTAACCACCAGGATCTAAATTTTAGGTTTTAATTTTTAGAATTTTCCACACACCTGATGCTGAAGTTATAATTTTATCATTACATCTCAATTCACAAAATAAAAATACAAGTGTATTTGTTTTTTTTAGTATTTTTGTATATCCAGTTATTTCATCACCTACCTTAGATGCTCCAATAAATTTTAAATCTAAAGAAATGGTAACACACGGTGCATTACCTGATGTTCTGTGAGCAGCAGTCCCTGACCCAGCGTCAACTAAAGCTGACAAATAGCCACCATGAGTTATCCCCGCAGCATTTAAATGGTTTTCAGTAATTGTGGATTTAAATTCATATTCTGTTTCTGATATTGCTCTAAACAAAACACCCCCATTGTGTTTCATAAATCCAGGGTTAATACTTATTTGTTCAAACTCATTACTCATAGTTTTTTATAATACAAAAGTTAAAATTAACAAAATAATTATAATAATTATAAAAAAATATATAACAGATTTTTGTAGTGATGCTTTTAGTAACCAATCTAACATTTAAATTCCCTTTTTGGTGGACCGCCCAGAACTCGAATCTGGAATCTCCCGGTTCGTAGCCGAGCGCCTTATCCAATTTGGCCAGCGGTCCATAGTTTAATAATTTCAGCAACATATCAAAGTTACTGTATTTTTTGATTATTTTTGTTCAAAAAATCTACACGTTTGAACAAAAACACTAAATAATGTGCTAAATTAACATTAAACATAGTTTTTTAAAGGTATATAAAGCATTTTAAATAATGAGTAAAAAATTACTTGTCCCAGACATTGGAGACTTTGAAGAAGTTGAAGTTATTGAAATTCTTGTAAAACAAGGTGATCAAATAAATATAAATGATCCAGTAATTACAATAGAGAGTGATAAATCTAGTGTTGAAATCCCATCAAATATTTCTGGAACCATTAAAACTGTAGCGGTTAAAGTTGGAGATAAAGTTTCAAAGGGAGATTTACTTTTAAATCTTAACTTATCTGATCAAGGCCATTTAGATAAACCGATACCAAAAGATACCGAGAGCATTATTAAGCAAGCCGAAGCAGCTATGACAAAAAAAAAAGAAGAAAACATAACTCTTCAAAAACCAGCTCAAGAAAAAAAGCAATCAATTATTCAAGTAAACAATGATAGTGACTTAGATCCACTTGAAACTCAAGATTGGATAGAATCTTTATCAGCAGTTATTTCAAAAGACGGAAATCAAAGAGCTCATTTTTTAATTAAAGAATTAATCAACAAAGCATATCGTGAGGGTGCAAATATTCCATATACTCAAAATACACCTTATATAAATACAATCCCTCCAGAGTCAGAAGTAAAATCTAATGGAGATCAAAATATTGAAAGAAGAATTAGATCTTTAATTAGATGGAATGCAGCTGCGATGGTAGTGAGAGCAAATAAAAAATTCCCTGAACTAGGTGGTCATATAGGTACTTTTGCATCAGCTGCTACATTATATGATGTTGGAATGAATCATTTTTGGAGAGCTAAAAATAATAAATTTGGGGGAGATTTAGTTTATTTTCAAGGCCACAGTGCCCCAGGTATGTATGCTAGAGCATTTTTAGAAGGAAGATTAAATGAAAAACAATTAGATAGTTTTAGACAAGAGGTAAAACCAGGTGGGCTTTCCTCGTACCCACATCCTTGGTTGATGCCAAATTTTTGGCAGTTTCCAACAGTTTCAATGGGCCTAGGTCCTATGCTTGCAATTTATCAAGCAAGATACATGAAATATTTAATTAATAGAGGACTTATAAAAGATGAGGGTCGAAAAGTTTGGGCATTTTTAGGAGATGGTGAGATGGATGAACCAGAGTCCATGGGTGCAATAGGACTGGCTGCTAGAGAAAAATTAGATAATTTAATATTTGTTGTTAATTGTAATTTACAAAGACTAGATGGCCCCGTAAGAGGTAATGGAAAAATAATTCAAGAATTAGAGGGTAGCTTTCGAGGCGCTGGCTGGAATGTAATAAAAGTAATTTGGGGTTCTTATTGGGACTCTTTAATTGCTAATGATAAAACTGGTCATTTAGTAAAAATCATGAATGAAACAGTTGATGGTGAATATCAAGCAATGAAAGCTAGAGATGGAGCTTACGTCAGAGAGAAGTTTTTTGGCAAATATCCTGAGACAAAAGAATTAGTTTCTAGTTTGTCGGACAAAGATATTTGGCGACTAAATAGAGGAGGTCATGACCCCCATAAAGTGTATGCAGCCTATGATAAAGCTTCAAAAAATGAGGGCAGTCCTACTGTTATTATAGCCAAGTCTATCAAAGGATATGGCATGGGAAAAACTGGTGAAAGTGTAAATACCACCCACCAAACTAAAAAATTAGATGTAGATGACTTATTATATTACAGAGATCGTTTTGATGTTCCCTTAACTGATGAGCAGGTAAGAAATATTGAATATTTTAAACCTGATGAAAAATCTGCAGAAATTAAATATTTAAAGGAGAGAAGATTGAATTTAGGTGGTTTCTTACCTGAAAGAACAACTTACGCAAAACCTATTAAAGCTCCATCAAAAGATATTTTTGATTTTATGAAAATATCAACAGGTGAAAAAGAAATGTCTACCACAATGGCAATGGTTAGAATGTTTACTAACTTACTTAGAGATAAAAATATTTCTCCAAGACTGGTTCCAATAATTCCTGACGAGGCAAGAACATTTGGAATGGAAGGATTTTTTCAAAAAATTGGAATATATGCTCACGAAGGTCAAAAGTATGAACCTGAAGACTCAGCACAGTTAAGTTCTTATAGAGAAGATAAAAGTGGACAAGTATTAGAAGAAGGAATTAATGAGGCGGGTGCAATGTCCTCATGGATAGCAGCTGCAACTTCATACACTAATCATGATGTTGAAATGATACCAATCTATATATTTTATTCAATGTTTGGTTTTCAAAGAATAGGTGATCTTGCATGGGCAGCAGGAGATAGTCAAGCAAGAGGATTTTTAATTGGAGCTACAGCTGGTAGAACAACCTTAGCAGGAGAAGGTCTTCAACACCAAGATGGACACAGTCATTTAATAGCTTCAACTATTCCAAATTGTGTAACTTATGATCCAACTTTTCATTATGAGCTTGCAGTAATTTTTAGAGAAGGTTTAAGAAGAATGCATGAAAAGAAAGAAAATATTTTTTATTATATAACTACCATGAATGAAAATTATTCACATCCTGAGATGCCAAAAGATAAAAATTGTGAAGAAGGAATTCTTAAAGGAATGTATAAAATCACAGAATTTAACAAGTTTAAGAAAATAAAAATTCAACTTTTAGGGTCAGGCACGATATTACGTGAAATGATGGCTGCAGCAGAAGTACTTCAAAATGAATATCAAATTGATAGTGAAATTTGGAGTGTAACTAGCTTTAACGAATTAAGAAAAGATGGAATGGAAGTTGAAAGATATAATCTTTTAAATCCAGATAAAGAACAAAAAATTCCTTTTGTGGAAAAATGTTTAGGTAAATCTGAAGGACCAATTATGGCAGCATCTGATTATATGAGAATGAATTCAGACCAAATTAGACCATATACAAATAAAAGTTTTTACTCTCTTGGAACTGATGGTTTTGGTAGAAGTGACACTAGAAAAAATCTTAGAAAATTTTTTGAAGTAGATAAAGAGCATTTAGTTGCCTATGGTTTAAGTGTATTGGCAAAGGAGCAGTTGATAGCATCGAAATATGCAAAAGAAGCAATAAAGAAATATAATATTGATGGCGAAAAACCAATGCCAACTAAGCTTTAGAATGTCTAATCAAGAAATAAAAGTTCCAAATATAGGTGATTTTGAAAATGTAGAGGTAATTGAAGTTTTAGTTTCTGAAGGTCAATCAATTTTAAAAAACGACCCATTGATTACAATTGAAAGTGACAAATCTAGTGTCGAAATTCCAGCCTCTTATGAGGGCTTAGTTAAATCAATTAATATTAAAGTAGGAGATAAAGTTTCAGAGGGGGATTTAATATTAATTTTAGAGAACACATCAAAAATAAAAGAAAATGTTAAAGAAAAACCACAAACCGAAAAAGAGTTTAAAAAAATCAAAGTAATAAAACCAGAAATAGAACAAATTTTAAAAAACAATAATAGTGTCAACGATATTTTGCCTGCGAGTCCAAAGGTTCGAAAATTTGCAAGAGAACTTGGCGTAGATATTAATCAGGTTGAAGGAAGTGAGAAGGGTGGAAGAGTTATTGAAGATGATGTTAAAAGATATGTCTCATCTAAAACTAAAAATAATAATGAAACCAAACAAAGTAAACAAGATAAAATAAAAAATGAATTTGAACACTCTGATTTTGGTGAAATTGAGATTAAGGATATTCCTAGAGTAAAAAAATTAGCTTCAACTTATTTAGTTAATTCTTGGAATACTATTCCCCATGTAACGAATCATGATGAAGTTGATGTTACAGAAATGGAAAATTTTAGAAGTTCTTTAACTGATATTTATACAGGGGAAAAAATAAAAATTACCCCTTTAGCATTTATAATAAAAGCGCTTGTCGCTTCATTAAAAAAATTTCCGAGTTTTAATTCATCTATTGATGATATTGAAAACGGAAAAATGACACTTAAAAAATATTATCATATTGGAATTGCAGTCGATACAACTAATGGATTAATGGTTCCAAAAATTAGAAATGCTAATAATAAGAAAATTTCTATACTAGGTAGGGAGTTAAAAGAAGTAAGTGAACTTTGTAGAAATCTTAAAATTGATAAAAAAGAATTATTTGGTGGATCGATGACTATCACAAGTTTAGGAGGAATAGGTGGATCTTTTTTTACACCAATAATAAACTTTCCAGAAGTTGCAATTCTTGGAGTGGGTAAATCACAAAAGAAACAAATATTTATTGATGGAAAGTTTCAAACACGAATAATGTTGCCAATATCTTTATCTTATGATCATAGAATTATTGATGGAGCAGAAGCTGCAAGATTTAATAATGATTTAAAAGAAAATCTAGGTAGCAATTTTGCATATAAATTAGCAATATAATTTTTCAAAAAAATAAATTAAATTCAAAAAATGATAGAAAATATTAAAATTTTACCTGACAGTTTACATGTAAAATTTAAAAATAAGCTTGATGATAATTTTCCAAACATTTGGTTAAGAGATCACGCAAAAGATGATGAAAATTGGGATCAAAGAAGCCACCAAAGAAAAACACATACTGCTAACTTGGATCCAAAATTGTTTATTGAAAATGCATCTGTTAGTGAAAATGGTGATTATATTAATATTCTTTGGTCAGATTCTAAAAGTGTTATTAAATACTCAACTGAATTTTTACAAAATAATTCAATAAATAAAGATACTAAAAATCAAAATTTTTTTTTATGGAAAAACGAAGATATAAGTGATCAAATTTATTTAAATTATAACGATGTATTGTCTAAAGATGGTTTTAAATTTTTTCTAAAAAATTTATACGAATATGGCTTTTGTGTAATAACTAACTGTGAAACTAGCATGAAATCAGTTGAAACAATTGCAAATAAGATTGGGTATATAAGACAATCGATTTTTGGAGGATTGTGGGAATTTGAGTCAAATGAAAATATGGCTGATAGTGCTTATACTCAAGAGGAACTTAGACCACATACCGACTCTACTTATAGTAAGGATGCTCCAGGACTTCAGCTATTGTTGTGTTGTGATTATAGTGCAACTGGTGGAGAGTCTATTATGGTTGATGGCTTTAAAATTGCAGAAACTTTAAAAAAAGAAAAAGAAATATTTGATATTCTTTCAAATATAGAAGTTCCAGGAAGATATGTTGGTGATGGTGTAATATTAGAAGCTAGTAGACCGATTTTTAGATTAAATTCTAAAAAAGAATTACTTCAAGTAAGTTTTAATAATTATGACCGAGCTGAATTTAGAATTGAAAATGAATTGATGATCAAATTTTATGATGCAATTAAAAAATTTGATAACTTATCTAATAAAACTGAATTTCAATGGAGACATATTTTAAAACCAGGAGAACTTTTAATTTTTAACAATTGGAGAATTCTACATGGACGAGGTTCTTTTAAAGGAAAAAGAAAAATGTCTGGTTGTTATATTAATATGGAAGATTTTGAAAGTATCTGTAAAGTTAACAAGCTGTATTAAAATATCTTAAATTTATAAATCAAGTATGACAAAATCTTTATCGATAGTTTGCGCTTTAGTTACAACATTTATTTGGGGAACCGCTTTCATTGCTCAAGATACAGGAATGGACAATATTGGTCCTTTAACTTTTAATGCCGCACGTTTTCTTGTTGGGTTTATAGCAATATTACCATTTGCATTATTATTTGAAAAAAAAAAAATTATTAGTCAAATTAATGTAAATAAAAAAAAATTTTTTAAATATCTTGTCTTTATGGGCTTTTCACTATTTTTGGGTACATCTTTGCAACAAGCCTCTCTTCAATACACAAACGTTGCAAATGCTGCATTTTTTACTGTTTTTTATGTACCTTTAGTTCCGTTATTATTATTTTTCATGTACTCTCAAAAAGTTCATTGGAGTATTTGGCCCTCCATTGGTCTTTGTGTGTATGGTGTGTATTTATTGAGTAATTTTTCTGATGCAGAAATCATGAAAGGTGATGCTTTAGTAATTTTATGCTCATTATTTTGGGCTTTTCACATAATTTTTGCAGGTAAATTTATGAAAGTATTTGATATCCCAATGTTTTATGCTGCATTGCAAGCAATATTTGTAGCCACATTATCAATTATTTCAGCTTATACTTTTGAAGATGTTGTATTATCAAATATTCTTTTAGAAAGCTCATCTATAATTTATGCTGGTGTTTTATCTGGTGGTATTGCGTTTACTCTGCAAATGTTTGCACAAAAAAATATTGAAGAAGCTCCAGCAGCAATCATATATTCTCTTGAGGGAGTTTTCGCAGTAATTGCAGCATGGATAATCTTAGACCAAATACTAGATATTGATAATATTATAGGATGTATTTTAATATTAATGGCTGTTATTTTTTCTCAACTTGCTCCTGAAATTAATAAAACTAAATATAAATTATAAAGAATAAAACTAAAGCTATTATAATTCTATAAATTACAAAAGCATTCATAGAAAACTTATTAATGTAATCTAAAAAAAATTTCACTGTTGTAAAAGAAAAAATGAATGAAGATACTATTGCAATGATTACCAAATAGTTAAATTCAAAAGATTTTTGAAATACATCTTTTAATCCAAGAAAGCTTGCTCCAGCTAAGGCTGGTATTGAAAGTAAAAATGAAATTTTACTTGAGTCTACTCTGTTAAATTTTAAAATTCTCGCAACTGTTATCGTGATACCTGCTCTACTTACTCCTGGTATGAGTGAAAATATTTGAAATAATCCTATTATAAGAATTGTTTTTATATTGAGATTCGAAGAAATTTTTTTATCAATACGACTTTGGTCGGCAATATATAAAATAACACCAAATATTAAAGTTGCCCAAGCTATTACCTTGATATTTCTTAAACTATAAATGATACCTGTTGTATATAAAATATACCCAACAATTATAAGTGGTATGGATCCAAAAATAATTAAACTTAAAAGTCTTTGATTATTTTTAACATTTAATAATTCTTTTCTAAAAAAATAAATTATTGCAAACAAGGAGCCTAAGTGAAGACTAATATCTATCAATAAGGAGCTAGATTTAAATTCGTATAAACTTGAAACTAATATTAAATGTGCTGAAGAGCTTATAGGCAAAAACTCAGAAATACCCTGAATTGCAGAAAGAATTAAAACTTCTATAATATTTTCAAACATTTAATCTTCGTAGCTTAAAAAATATTTATTTAAAACAATTCGATTTATGCATAATAGGTATGCATTTATTAGAAATACCATATATTTAAGGTTTAAAAACTATAATTAGGTCATAATATATGACCTATTTTATACTTTATTTAATAAAAACAACATATAACTTGCTAAAAATTATAAATATTATGAATGATAAAATGCTTAAATTCGTTGAAATAGGTCAACAAACTCCACCTAAAAGAGAGGTTGATAAAAGAAAAGGTGATTTTAATGAAATTTATGATGAGTTTATAAATGATAAGGCAAAAGAACAGTCTAGCAGATGTTCCCAGTGTGGAGTCCCATTTTGTCAAGTTCATTGTCCCTTGAGTAATAATATTCCAGATTGGTTGAAATTAACCGCTGAAGGAAGGTTAAAAGAAGCATATGAGCTATCTCAAAGTACAAATAATATGCCTGAAGTATGTGGAAGGATATGTCCACAAGATAGATTATGTGAAGGTAATTGTGTAATTGAACAATCAGGACATGGAACTGTAACAATTGGTTCAATAGAAAAGTATATTACAGATAATGCTTGGGAAAAAGGTTGGGTTAAACCTATTAGTGTTTTAAATGAAAAAAATCAAAGTGTTGGAATTATTGGTGCTGGCCCAGCAGGATTAGCTGCAGCAGAACAACTGAGAAAAAGTGGTTACAAAATTACAGTCTATGACAGATACGACCGAGCTGGTGGTTTATTGATTTATGGTATTCCAAATTTTAAACTAGAAAAAGAAGTTGTCGAAAGAAGAACTAAACTTTTAAAAGATGGAGGAATTGATTTTGTTCAAAACTTCGAAGTTGGCAAAGATGCAAGTTTAGAACAATTAAGAAAAAAACATGACGCTATACTAATAGCAACAGGAGTATATAAGGCTAGAGAAATAGATTTACCAGGAAATGATCTTAATAATATTTTCCCAGCAATGGACTTTTTAACTGCTTCAAATAAAAAAGGCTTAGGAGACAAAGTTGAAATGTTTGATAAGGGTATTTTGAATGCAGAAGGTAAAGACGTGGTTGTTATTGGTGGAGGAGATACGGCAATGGATTGTGTAAGAACTTCGATAAGACAAAATGCAAAATCTGTTAAATGTTTATACAGAAGAGATAAAGAAAATATGCCTGGATCAGCAAGAGAAGTTGCCAATGCTGAAGAAGAGGGTGTTGAGTTTATTTGGTTATCAAGCCCAAAAGAATTTAAAGGAACAAATAAAATTGAAAAATTATTAGTTGATCAGATTAAATTAGGTGAACCTGATGAGAGTGGTAGAAGACGACCAGAAATTCAAGTAGGATCAAACTTTGAGATAAAAGCTGATATGGCAATAAAAGCTTTGGGTTTCGATCCTGAGGATTTGCCTAAACTATTTGATAGCAATGAGTTAAAAGTAACTAAATGGGGAACAATCAAAGCTGATTTTGATACAATGGAAACAAATCTAAAAGGTGTTTTTGCAGCTGGTGATATAGTAAGAGGAGCTTCATTGGTTGTATGGGCTATAAAAGATGGAAGAGATGCAGCGTCAGCAATAAAAACACATCTTGAAAATTTAGAAATAAAAACATCGAAGGTTGCCTAATGACAAATTATAAAAAAAACCTAGATCTACTTGAAAAAAACCATGTTTATTCAACAGAAATGGAACATGATGCATGTGGTGTTGGTGTAATAGCATCAACTGAAGGAAGAAAGTCTAGGGAGATAGTTGAATATGGTATTGAAGCCTTGAAAGCTGTTTGGCATAGAGGAGCAGTAGATGCAGATGGAAAAACAGGAGATGGAGCTGGAATTCATTTGGAAATCCCAAAAGATTTTTTTATAGAAAAAATTGAAGTGACTGGACATGATTATGATGATGCAGAAATTTGTGTTGGTATGATATTTCTACCAAAAAATGATTATGCTGCTCAAGAAAGTTGTAAAACAATTGTTGAAAGTGAACTTACTAAGAATAATTTTAGTATTTATGGTTGGAGACAAGTACCAGTTAATTCAAAAGTTTTAGGTGATAAGGCTCTACAAACTATGCCAGAAATTATTCAGGTTTTGTTTAAATCAAATGATACTAATTTACTTGATAAAAAATTAGAGAGAAAAATTTACGAAACTAGAAAAAGAATTGAAAATAAAGCTTTTGAATTATCTTTAAATAATTTTTATGTTTGCTCTATAAGTTCTAAGTCTATAATTTATAAAGGATTGTATTTAGCAGAAGCTATTTCAGATTTTTACTTAGATTTAAGAGATAAAAGATTTGTTTCAAGGTATGCAATTTTTCATCAAAGATTTTCAACCAATACTGCACCAAGTTGGAGTTTAGCACAACCATTTAGAGCTATAGCACATAATGGTGAAATAAATACTTATAAGGGTAATAAAAATTGGATGAAAGTTCATGAACAAGAAATGAGCAGCCCACTTTTTGATAATGTAGAGAATTTAAAACCTGTTATACCAAAAGGTGTTTCTGACTCTGCAGCGCTTGATAATGTATTTGAATTATTAAATAAATCTGGACAACCAGCACCTTTGGCTAAGTTAATGTTGGTGCCTGATGCTTGGTCTAAAAAAAACAAAACAATACCCAAAAATCATCAACAATTATTTAATTTTTTAAATAGTACAATGGAACCATGGGATGGGCCAGCGGCCATAGCGGCAACAGACAATGAATGGATTATTGCAGCAAATGATAGAAATGGATTAAGACCACTTAGGTATGCAATAACAAAAGATAAATTACTTTTTGCTGGATCTGAAACTGGAATGATTGAATTAAATGAAAAAAAAATTTTATCAAAAGGAAGATTAGGTCCTGGAGAGATTATAGGTGTTAGGATTGAAAAAGGAAAAGTTTTTTTTAATGCCGATATTAAAGATTACTTAGCTAAAGAGTTTAAACATTTTAATTCTCAAATTGTAGACCTAGACGAAAAACTATTAATTTCTAATGAGAAACATAATTTTGAAGGCGAAGACTTACGGAGGAGGCAATATTCTTTTGGAATAAGTTTAGAGGACTTGGAATTGATATTACATCCAATGGCAGAAGATGCCAAAGAGGCAATAGGATCAATGGGTGATGATACACCATTAGCAGTATTATCCGATAAATATAGGCCCTTGTATCATTTTTTTAGACAGAATTTTAGTCAAGTAACTAATCCGCCAATTGACTCATTGAGAGAAAACAAAGTGATGAGTTTAAAAACAAGATTTGGTAATCTAGGAAATATACTTGATTTTGATACCTTAACAAAGGAGGACATTTATGTTTTAAATAGTCCAATCTTATCTAATTCACAATTCAATAAATTTATTAATTTTTTTGGAACAAATTCTTCGACTATAGACTGTGCTTTTTCCAAAGAAGAAAATTTGTCAGTCGCTATAGATAGAATTCAGAAACAGTCTGAGATAGCTGTTAGACAGGGAGTAACACAGTTAATATTAAGTGATAAAAGCTTGTCAAAAGAACAATTGCCAATACCAATGCTTTTATGTGTTGGAGCAATTAATACTTTTTTAATAACTAAAAAACTTAGAGGTTATGTTTCAATAAACGTACAATCCGGAGAGGCAATGGATACACATTCATTTGCAACGTTGATAGGAGTTGGAGCAACAACCGTAAACCCATATTTAGCCTTTGATAGTTTGTATCAAAGACACGAAAAGAAACTATTTGGTCAATATAGTTTTGATGATTGTGTTGAAAGATATATTAATTCAGTGAATTCAGGACTCTTAAAAATAATGTCAAAAATGGGTATATCAGTTTTAAGCTCATATAGAGGTGGATGTAACTTTGAAACAGTAGGGTTAAGCAGAACTATCGTAAATGATTATTTTCCAGGCATTACTTCAAAAATTTCTGGAATTGGACTAATTGGAATTGAAAAGAAAATTCGAGAAATTCACAAAGAAGCATTTGAAAGTACAGATACCGTCTTACCAATAGGAGGAATTTACAGATATAGAAAAAATGGAGAAACACACCAATATCAAGGAAAACTAATTCATTTATTACAAAGTGCTGTAGGATCAAATTCCTATGAAGCTTATAAAAGATATGCCGAAGGTATTTATAATTTACCACCAATAAATTTAAGAGATTTAATTGATTTTAGAAAAAAGAAATTAGGTCCTTCGATTAACCTTTCTGAGGTTGAATCAGTAGAAAAAATATTAAAAAGATTTGGAAGTGGAAGTATGTCTCATGGAGCATTATCAAAAGAAGCGCATGAAACGTTAGCTATTGGAATGAATAGAATTAAAGGAGCTTCTTGCAGTGGTGAAGGTGGAGAAGATGAAAAAAGATTTAAAGTTATGGACAGTGGAGATAGTGCAAATTCAAGGGTAAAACAGATTGCATCTGCGAGATTTGGGGTAACGATAAATTATCTAAATAATTGTAATGAAATTGAGATCAAGATTGCTCAGGGTGCTAAACCAGGAGAAGGCGGTCAATTACCAGGATTTAAAGTTACAGAGGAAATTGCAAAATTAAGGCATTCAACTCCAGGGGTTACTCTTATTTCCCCGCCACCTCACCATGATATTTATTCAATAGAAGACTTGGCTCAACTAATTTATGACTTAAAACAAATTAATCCAAAAGCTAGAGTTGGTGTTAAGCTAGTTGCTTCTTCTGGTGTTGGAACAATTGCAGCTGGCGTAGCTAAAGCTGAAGCAGATATAATATTAATTTCAGGCCATAACGGTGGTACCGGAGCAACACCACAAACAAGTGTAAAATATGTTGGAATACCTTGGGAAATGGGTCTTACCGAAGCTAATCAAGTGCTTACATTAAATAATCTAAGACACAAAGTTACATTGAGAACAGACGGTGGTATTAAAACAGGTAGAGATGTTGTCATTGCAGCCATGATGGGAGCAGAAGAATATGGGGTTGCCACAACTGCTTTAGTTGCTATGGGATGTATAATGGTAAGACAATGCCATTCAAATACTTGTCCAGTGGGTGTTTGTACACAGGATGAAAAGTTAAGAGAAAAGTTTACAGGTACACCCGACAAAATTGTAAATTTGTTTACCTTTATTGCGTCAGAAGTAAGAGAAATTCTAGCTGGGCTTGGTTATAAATCTTTAAATGACATTATTGGTAGAACTGATTTATTGATGCAAGTTAACAAAGCGTCTCCAAATTTAGATGATTTAGATTTAAATCCTCTTTTTGTTCAAGCTGACTCAGGTAACAATAAAAGGTATTGCGAAAATCCATCAATCAATAGAGTGCCAGACACATTGGATCAAGAAATTTGGCCAGAGATAGAAAAAGCATTAGATAATTCAGAAACAATTAAAAAAGAATATATAATTAAAAATACAAATAGAGCAGTTGGAACAAGAATTTCTCATCATCTTTATAAAAAATATGGATATGAAAAACTTGATGAAAATTTTCTAGAGTTAAATTTTAAAGGTTCTGCAGGTCAATCGTTTGGTGCTTTTTCTACAAAAGGCTTAAAACTTATACTAAAAGGTGATGCGAATGATTATGTGGGTAAAGGTTTGTCTGGGGCAACAATTTCAATAAAACTCTCTGATGAAAGTAATTTAGTTACAAATGAAAATACAATAATAGGAAATACGGTTCTATACGGCGCAACTGCAGGTAAACTTTTTGCTGCAGGACAAGCGGGAGATAGATTTGCAGTTAGAAATTCTGGTGCAACAGCTGTAATTGAAGGATGTGATTCAAATGGCTGTGAATATATGACTGGTGGAACAGTTATTATCCTGGGGGATGTAGGAGATAATTTTGCAGCTGGAATGACTGGTGGAATGGTATTTATTTATGACAAAGATAAAGAATTTGAAAAAAAGGTAAATCCAGAGTCTGTTGTTTGGCAAAATGTTGAAACTGACTATTGGAAAAAATTTCTAAAATATCTAATTCAAGAACATTTCAATGAAACGGGCTCTGATTTATCTAAAAGAATAATTAAAAATTTTGATGAAGAGATAAGTAACTTTGTTCAAGTTTGTCCTAAAGAAATGTTAGATAAACTGAAAAACCCAATCAGCTTAAATTCAAATATCAAAGAAGTTAGTTAAAAAATTAAATCAAGCTCTCTTATGATTTTCTTTTGAAGTTTTTTATTAAATAAGCTGTGGTCACCATTTTTAATAGTCACTAATTTTTTTTTTGCATTAATAAATAATTTGAGAACTTTCCTTGAAAATGAAACGGGTACTGTAGTATCTTTGCTGCCATGTATCATGGTAACTGGAATTTGGAGATCAATTTTTTTGTGGAGGATTTTATTTTTTTTACCATCTTTTATTAGTTGATAAGTAATCGGGTATTCATATCCACCATGTTTTAAATTATAAACTCCTTTTTTCTTTGTTTCAGCTTTCATTTTTTTTGTAAATTTTTTCCACATGATTTTTTCTAAAAATTCAGGTGCTGAACCAATGCCTAAAAATCCTTTAATTTGTTTCTTAAAATATTTAAATTGATTAAGTGAAATCCATGACCCCATACTTGATCCAATTAAGACAAAGTTATTTTTTTTAATAATATTTTTTATTACTACTTTTGTATCAGAAGTCCATTTACTAATATTTCCTTTTGTAAATTCTCCTGAAGATTTTCCATGCCCTGAATATTCAATAGCTAGAAAACCAAGCTTATTTTTTTTTGCATATTTAAGAAATGCTTTTGGTTTTTCTCCCTCAAGATCAGACATAAAGCCATGAAGAAAAACTATATAAAGATTTTTCTTATAATAGTTACATAAATATCTAATTTTTTTTGTTTTTGAGATTTTATAATATTTAAAATTAGTCATTATTATTTATATGTATTACGTATTAATATATAATAATATCAAATGTCATCTACATTAAAAGTTTTACAAGTAATCCCTAAATTAGGTTACGGTGGAGCTGAAACTGGATGTTATGATATTGCTCATTATTTACCTGAAAACAACTGTGAGTCTTTTATTGTAACAAGTGGTGGGGAATTATTAAAATTCATTGATAAAAAAAAAGTTAAAGTTATTAGGCTTCCAGTTCATAGTAAAAATCCACTATTAATACTTTTTAATTCTATAGCATTAATTGGAATTATTTTATTTAATAATATTTCAATTGTACATGCCAGAAGTAGAGCTCCTGCTTGGTCTTGTTTTTTGGCAACAAAGATTACAGGGCGAAAATTTGTTACAACTTTTCATGGAACTTATAATTTTAGTGGTAAAATCAAAAAATTTTATAATTCTATTATGGTAAGATCTAACTTGATAATAGCTGGATCTAATTTTATTTTTTCTCATATAAAAGAAAATTATTCTAAATATCTTGATGAAAAGAAAAAACTTTTAGTTATTTTTAGAGGTATCAATGTTGACTATTTTGACTCAACAACAAAATTAGAAAGTGATGAAAAAAAGTTATTAAAAAAATGGGAAATAGAAAAAGATAAAAAAATAATTCTTTTACCTGGAAGATTAACTGCATGGAAAGGACAAGAAGTATTCATTGAAGCTATTAATTTAGTAAATATTGAACTTGGATATGAGGCCTTCAATGGAGTTATTCTTGGAAGTGATCAGGGTAGAGATTTATATAAAAAAAAACTTATTAGACTTACCGAACAATATAGAATGACAAAACAAGTTAAATTTATTGATCACTGTAAAGATATGGCTTTAGCTTATAAAATTTCCGATATTGTAGTATCAGCTTCAATTGAGCCTGAAGCATTTGGAAGAGTTGCTGTAGAGGCCCAATCAATGGAAAAGCCAATAATTGCAAGCAATATTGGTGGTTCAAATGAAACTATAGTTGATGAAAAAACTGGTTTTTTATTTGATTCTAATAACGCAAAATCGCTAAGTGAAAAAATTATAAAAATACTTTCTATGGATAAAACATCTCTAAAATCAATCGGAATAGAATCAAGAAAAAATATAATTCAAAAATTTAATGTTGAAAAAATGTGCTTTTCTACTTATTCAGAGTATAAAAGAATTATAAATTAAATGCCCATAATAACATTACCAGATGGAAATAACTTAAGTTTTTCTAATGATGTCACAGGCCTTGGTGTGGCAGAAAAAATTAGTAAATCTCTTGCCAAACAAGCAATGGTTATAAGTGTTAATGGTGAGTTAAAAGATTTAGACTATTTAATTAAAAAAGACTGTAGTGTTAAAATATTTACTTCTAAAAACCCTGAGGGTCTTGAAACTATAAGGCATGATACAGCTCATATTTTAGCAATGGCTGTTCAAGAATTATTTCCAGGCACACAAGTAACTATTGGTCCTGTTATCGAAAATGGTTTTTATTATGATTTTGCTAGAAAGGAACCTTTTACAGAAGATGATTTATTAAAAATCGAAAATAAAATGAAAGAAATTGTTGATAGAGATGAAATCACAAAAAGAGAGGTTTGGGAAAGAAACAAGGCAATTTCTCATTTTAAAGAAAAAGGAGAAGTTTATAAAGCTGAGTTAATTGAAACAATTCCAGAAAGTGAAGATGTGTCAATTTACTTTCATGGAGATTGGCACGATCTTTGCAGGGGACCACATCTTTCCTCTACTGGTAAAATTGGAAAATATTTTAAACTTACTAAAGTTTCAGGCGCTTATTGGAGAGGTGACTCTAATAATGAAATGTTACAAAGAATTTATGGAACTAGTTGGGCAAGTCAAAAAGATTTAGATGAATATTTAAAAAGAATTGAAGAGGCTGAAAAAAGAGATCATAGAAAATTAGGAAAAGAAATGGATTTATTTCATTTTAGAGAAGAAAGCCCAGGATCCGTATTTTGGCATGAAAAAGGTTGGGCTCTTTTTCAAAAATTAATTAACTACATGAGAAGTAGGCAGGACGATGCAGGGTATAAAGAAGTAAATACCCCAGAGGTTCTAGACAGGCTATTATGGGAAAAATCAGGACATTGGGAAAAATATGGAGAAAATATGTATACATCTGAAACACCAGATGAAAAAGTTTTTGCAATAAAACCTATGAATTGTCCAGGCCACATTCAGGTTTTTAATCAAGGTTTGAAAAGTTATCGAGATCTACCTTTAAGAATAACAGAGTTTGGAAAAGTTCATCGTTACGAACCATCAGGAGCTTTACATGGATTATTAAGAGTGAGAGCTTTTACACAGGATGATGCACATATATTTTGTTCAGAAGATCAAATTACAAGCGAGTGTCTGAATGTAACAAATTTGATTTTAGACATTTATAAAGATTTAGGTTTTGAAAATGTTATTTTAAAATACGCAGATAGGCCTGAGGTCAGAGTTGGAGAAGATGATGTTTGGGATAAAGCAGAGGCATCATTGCTTGAGGCAGTTAAAGCTTCAAAACTTGAATATAGTATTAATAAAGGTGAAGGTGCTTTTTATGGTCCTAAAATTGAATTTGTTTTAAGAGATGCAATTGGTAGAGATTGGCAATGTGGAACTTTACAAGTTGATTTAAACTTGCCTGGGAGATTAGATGCTTCCTATGTTGACAAAGATGGCACAAAAAAAGTTCCCGTAATGCTTCATAGAGCACTATTTGGTTCTTTAGAAAGATTCATTGGAATATTGATTGAGCATTATGCAGGTAAATTTCCTTTTTGGATATCACCTTTACAAACTGCTGTAATACCTATTTCTGAAGAGTTTGATGATTATGCAATTAAGGTTTCAAAAAAAATTAAAGAAGCAGGCATGAGTTCATCTGTTGATCTTAAAAAACATAATTTGAATTATAAAATAAGAGATAATTCATTAGCAAAAATACCTCTTTTATTAATTTGTGGTAAAAAAGAAGTTGACTCCAATTCAGTAACGATTAGAAGATTAGACTCTAATAAACAAGAAAATATGGATCTAAATTTATTCTTAAAAACTTTCTCTGCTTTAAATAAAGCATCATCAAACTAAGTGGCAGATTTTAAACAAAACTACTTTCAAAGAAGAACTAAAGATCGTGGTCCTAGATCTAATAATAGGATATCATCTCCAGATGTTCAGGTAATAGGAAGTGATGGTGAAAACCTTGGAGTTATAAATACCAATGAAGCTATCTCAATGGCAAAGAACCAAGGATTAGATTTAATCGAAATAGCTGCCAATGCAAATCCTCCTGTTTGTAAAATAATGGATATGGGTAAATTTAAATATGATGCTCAAAAAAAAGCTAATATCGCAAAGAAAAAACAAAAAATTGTTCTTTTAAAAGAAATTAAAATGAGACCAGTTACAGAAACTCATGATTATGATTTTAAAGTAAAAAATGCAAAAAAATTTATAGCCAAAGGTGATAAAGTGAAATTTACCGTTAGATTTAAAGGTCGTGAACTTCAACATTCTCATTTAGGAAAAGAGCTAATGGACAAGATTAAAGAGGATATGAAGGAGATTGGCAAGGTAGAACTTCATCCTAAGTTTGATGGTAAGCAAATGATCATGGTAATTCAGCCTTTATAGGCTTTAATAGAGGTTGTAAATTTATAGCAATCTTTGTATAACTCCGCAGAATTATGCCAAAATTGAAAACAAAAAGCTCAGCAAAAAAAAGATTTAAAATATCTGCAACAGGAAAAGTCTTAACTGCCCAGGCAGGGAAAAGACATGGCATGATCAAAAGAACAAATTCTCAAATAAGAAAATTAAGAGGCACAACAACGATGTCAAAACAAGATTCTAAAATTGTTAAATCGTACATGCCCTACAGTTTAAGAGGTTAATAATGGCTAGAGTTAAAAGAGGTGTAACCAGCAAAGCTAAACATAAAAAAGTTTTAAAAGCTGTCAAAGGTCAATGGGGCAGAAGAAAAAATACTATAAGAGTTGCAAAACAAGCAATGGAAAAAGCTATGCAGTACGCTTATAGAGACAGACGAAATAAAAAAAGAGAATTTAAATCATTGTGGATACAAAGAATCAATGCTGGAGTAAGAGCTGAAGGATTAACATATTCAAAATTTATTAATGGACTTAGTAAATGTGGAGTAACTATCGATAGAAAAATATTAGCAGAAATAGCCTACGATAGCCCAGAAGCCTTTAAAACTATTGTTCAAAAAGCACAATCTGCTTTAAATTAATCTTCACTATTGTTTTTCGTTGGTGAAGAAATAATCTCATAAAATGTCAGATATTAAAAAAATTAAAGATGAATATCTCTTAAAACTAAATAAAAATTTAGATTTACGTCAAATTAACCAAATCAAAACAGATCTATTTGGTAAAAATGGATTAGTTAGTTCTCAATTCAAACAACTTGGAAAAATAGCAGAAGATGAAAGAAAAAAATTTGCTTCTGATTTAAATACGACAAAAGATGAGTTGCAAGATCTCATTTCTTCAAAAATTGATGAAATTGAAAATAAAGAAATTAATCAAAAATTAGAAAAAGAAAAAGTAGATATAACATTACCTGAGAGACCATTTGTACAAGGCAAGATACATCCTGTTTCACAAGTTATTGATGAAATTTCATCTATCTTTTCTGAAATTGGCTTTAGTGTTGAGGAGGGTCCTGATATTGAAAATGAATACAATAATTTTACTGCTTTAAATACTCCTGACAATCATCCAGCAAGAGATATGCATGATACTTTTTATTTGGATGAAAAAAAAGAACTGTTATTGAGAACTCATACTTCACCGGTTCAAATCAGAACTATGTTGAGTGACAAGCCACCTTTTAAGATAATTGCACCAGGTAGAACATATAGATCTGATAGTGATCAAACACATGCACCTATGTTTCATCAAGTGGAAGGCTTACATATTGATAAGAATATCAATATGGGTCACCTAAAAGGATGTTTGAATTATTTTATTAAAGAATTTTTTGAAGTTGATAAAATAAAGATGAGATTTAGACCAAGTCATTTTCCGTTCACAGAACCTTCTGCTGAAGTTGATATAGGTTATGAAATTAAAGATGGAAAAATTATAATTGGTGAGGGAGACAAATGGCTTGAAATTTTAGGCTGTGGAATGGTTCACCCTAATGTATTAAAAAATGTTAAAGTAAACCCTAATGAATTCCAAGGATATGCTTTTGGAATTGGAATAGATAGATTAGCAATGCTTAAGTATGGGATTAATGACTTAAGAGCATTCTTTGATTGTGATTATAGATGGTTAAATCAATTTGGATTTGATCCAATTGATGTTCCTTCAAGTTATAGAGGTTTAAGTAGATGAAAATTACATCTAACTGGCTTAAAGAACATCTAGATACAAAATTAGATGAAAATCAAATAATAGAAAAACTTACAGATGTTGGTCTAGAAGTTGAAAGTGTTGAAAAACAAAGTGGTGAATTTGATGACTTCATCGTTGCAAAAATTTTAAAAGCAGAAAAACATCCAAATGCTGATAAGCTTAAAGTTTGTGATGTAGATGTAGGTAAAGAAAATCCTGTCAAAGTTGTTTGTGGTGCTCCAAATGCAATAGAGGGTTTGCTAACAATTTATGCTCCACCTGGTTCAGTGATTCCAAAAAATCAAATGAAATTGGTTGTGAGTAAAATTAGAGGAGTTAGCTCTTGTGGGATGCTATGTTCTGAATCTGAATTAAACTTATCAGATGAAAGTGATGGTATTACTGAGCTTTCATCAAATGATTTTAAAGATAAGATTGGAGATAATTATTTTCCAAAAAAAAATTCAAACGTAATTGATATATCTATTACACCAAATAGACCAGATTGTTTGGGTGTTAGAGGTATAGCTAGAGATTTAGCAGCAGCGGGCTCAGGTAAATTAAAAAAACTTGAAGAAAAAAAATCAAAACAAGATGGAAAACAAACAGTTAATGTTAAAATTGAAAAGGACCAAGCTTGCACAGTATTTGGTAGCTGTTTAATTACAGACGTTAAAAATGTAGAAAGTCCTGATTGGTTAAAAGAAAAAATAATTTCAATAGGTCAAAAACCTATTTCAGCTATTGTAGATATTACCAATTATATAATGCTTGATTTGAATAGACCATTACACGCTTATGATGTTGATAAAATTGATAAAGAAATAATAGTTAGAAATTCTAAAAAAGATGAAAAATTTAAAGCATTAGACAATAAAGAATATAAGCTTCAAGAAGGAATGTGTGTTATCTCAGATGCTACAGGAGTATTAGGATTAGGAGGAATAATTGGCGGAACTAGATCTGGGACAGAACTAAATACAAAAAATGTATTAATTGAATCTGCTTATTTTTCCCCAAGATCAATTAGAAAATCATCAAAAATTCTAAACATCGATACAGATGCAAAGTTTAGGTTTGAAAGAGGAATTGATCCATTATCAATTGAACAAGGATTAAAAAAAGCCGTAAGCTTAATTCAAGAAATTTGTGGTGGGACGGCAAGTGAATTTGATATTCAAAAAATTGAAAATTATAAAAATAAGTCTTTAGAATTTGACCCTGCTTTATTTGAAAAAGTAACTGGCTTAAAAATTGAAAAAAATGAAATGACTAAGATTTTAGATGATCTTGGATTTGAAATTAAGGAAGTGAAAAAAATTTTAGACTTAAAAATTCCTTCTTGGAGACCAGATATTTCCCAAGAAGTTGATTTGGTAGAAGAGCTAATAAGAATTAAAGGTTATGATCAGATCAATATGATTGAGCCTCAAAAATTAAGAGAAAAAGAAACTTTAAATAAAAAACAAAAATTATTTCATTTTTTGCAAAGAGCAGTTGCATCAAAAGGTTATTTAGAAGCTATTACGTGGTCTTTCACTGATAGTAAAATTAATCAACTGTTTATTGAAAAAAATAAAGAAATTAAAATAGTTAATCCAATAAGTTCAGATCTAGATGTTTTAAGAAGTTCTATTTTTTCAAATTTAATTATTCATTTAAATAAGAATTTAGGAAGAGGGTTTAAAGACTTGTCAATATTTGAAATAGGTCCTACATTTTTAGGTGAAAAACCAGGTGAACAGCAAACAGTTGTTGGAGGGTTAAAGTCAGGAAAGAATTCAAGACAGAACTGGATAGAAAAAGAGAGATTGGTAGATGTGTTTGATGTTAAAAGTGATATAATTCAATGTTTAGCTGAAGCTGGATATGATAAAGATAAGCTATACTTTGATATAGAGACACCAAGTTATTATCACCCAGGAAAATCAGGACGAGTGTTCCTAAATAAAGGTAAAGAAAAAGTAGTCGCTTTTTTTGGTGATATTCATCCAAATATTTTAAAAAAATTAGATATTAAAACAGAAGCGCTAGTAGGATTTGAAATATTTTTAGATAATATTAAACAACGAAAAAAATCTCTTAAAGATCAAAAGACACAATATAAATTTTCTGATTTTCAAAAGTCTGAGAGAGATTTTGCTTTCATTTTAGATAAAAACTTCCAAGTACAAGAATTAATTGACGTAATATCAAGTGTAGACAAAGATTTAATAAAATCAGTTAAAGTATTTGATGTCTATGAAGGAAAAAATATTCAAGATGATAAAAAATCTGTAGCTTTAAATGTGACCATTCAGTCATTTGAAAAAACTTTAAATGAAGATGATTTAAACAAAATCAATCAAACAATCATTTCTACAGTAGAGTCAAAAATAGACACTAAAATTAGATCGTAGTAATGACAAATATTGATCATATTAGAAATTTTGCAATCATTGCGCATATTGATCATGGTAAATCAACAATAGCTGATAGAATAATCCATAGTTGTGGGGGCCTTACAGAGAGAGAAATGAAGGCACAAGTTTTAGACTCAATGGATATAGAGCGTGAAAGAGGAATTACCATTAAAGCTCAAACAGTGAAACTTAATTATAAAGCCAAAGATGGAAAAGAATATATTTTAAATATCATTGATACTCCTGGTCATGTAGATTTTAGCTATGAAGTTAGCAGATCACTTTATGCATGTGAAGGATCCATTTTAATTGTTGATAGCACCCAGGGAGTAGAGGCCCAAACACTTGCTAATGTTTATCAGGCTTTAGATATAAACCATGAGATTGTACCTGTTCTAAATAAAGTAGATTTACCAGCATCAGACTTAGAAAAAACAAAAAAACAAATTGAAGAAGTAATAGGTATAGATACAGAGGGAGCTATCCCTTGTTCTGGAAAAACTGGTGAAGGTATTGATAATATTTTAGAACAAATTATTACAGTATTACCTGGACCAAAAGGAGAAAGCTCTGGAGATCTAAAATGCTTATTGGTTGATAGTTGGTATGACACTTATTTAGGTGTTGTTATTTTGGTTAGAGTTATTGATGGAAAAATTTCAAAAAATATGAAAATTAAAATGATGTCAACTAATCAAGAATATGTCATTGAAAAAGTAGGAGTATTTACACCTAAGGCTACAGATATAAATGAATTAAATGCAGGAGAAATTGGCTTTATAACAACAGGAATAAAAGTTTTATCTGAAACAAAAGTAGGTGATACCATTTGTGATGCAGTCAAACCTTTAAAAGAAGCGTTACCTGGTTTCAAACCAAGTAAGCCAGTAGTATTTTGTGGATTGTTTCCAGTTGACAGCTCAGAATATCAGAAGTTAAAAGATGGATTGGCAAAACTTCAATTGAATGATGCAAGCTTTTCATTTGAACCTGAATCTTCATCTGCACTTGGTCTTGGATTCAGATGTGGGTTTTTAGGGCTATTACATTTAGAAATTGTAACAGAAAGACTGGAGAGAGAATTTGATGTCAACTTGTTAACTACAACCCCAGGTGTTGTATATAAAGTATATATGAATAATGGAGATATTGTTGATTTACAAAATCCTTCAAGTTTACCTGATCCAACACTAATTAAATTAATTGAAGAACCATGGATAAAAGCAACAATAATTACACCTGATGAATACTTGGGATCAATAATGAAAATGTGCCAGGATAAAAGAGGCATACAAACTAATCTAAGTTATTCAGGAAATAGAGCTGTTGTAAATTATGAGTTACCTTTAAATGAGGTTGTTTTTGATTTCAATGATCGTCTAAAATCAATGACAAGTGGATATGCTAGTTTCGATTATGAAATCATTGAACATAGAGAAGGAGATTTAGTTAAACTTGGAATTTTAGTGAATGCTGAGCCAGTAGATGCTTTAGCAATGATGATACATAAAGATTTTGCTCAAAGAACGGGTAGAGAAGTTTGTGAAAAACTTAAAGATTTAATCCCAAGACATAATTTTATGATACCTGTACAAGCTGCAATAGGTGGAAAAATTATAGCAAGAGAAACCATAAAAGGTTTTAAAAAGGATGTTTTAACTAAGATTCATGGCGGTGGAGCTACGGACAGAAAAAGAAAACTTTTAGAAAAACAAAAAAAAGGTAAAGCGAGATCAAAACAATTTGGTAGAGTAGAGATTCCTCAGGAAGCATTCATAGGCGTTTTGAAAATAAGTAAAGAAAAATGAATAGAATATTAATAATTGACCCTGGTAAAGGTTGGGGACAATTCGTTTCAAAAATGTATTGTTTTCAAAAACTAGCTGAATACCAAAATTCAAAAATAGTTTTTCTTACAAAAAGATCTACTCAAGCAGAATATTATTTAAGAGATACGACATTTTGTGATGAGGTTATTTATCTTAATGAACCGAGAAAGGGAATTAAGAACATTATTAATAACATTAAGTGTTTATTAGAAAACATTAATAAAATTAATAAATTTAATTTTAAAGCATGTTATGTTTTTCACCCATCTTTAAGATATTTATCTATAGCAAAATTTTCGAACATAAGAGAAATTTGGGGTTTAGGTTATAAGTTTCAAAATTTTTTTTTAAAAAAAAATAAAAAATTTTATTCAAGTTTTTTTTCCAAAACAAAAGGAGATAATGAAACTTTAGAATCTGTTAAAAAAATTACTAATTCTGATAAAATAGAATACAAACCACTTTCAAGTATAGAAAATAGTTTACGAGATACTGTAGGAATAATTATTGCTTCCTCTGGAAAGGAAAGAAGATGGTCAATAGAAAATTATATAAATGTGATGCAGTTTTTAACGGAAAAAAATTATAATAAATTTTTGATTATTAGTGGGTTAGATCAATCAAGAGATGAAAGCTTAATAAATGAAAAATTTAGAGATAGCATAGATATAGCTTTTACATCAGATAAAAAGATTGGAGATGTGATTCCATATTTAAAAAAATGTAAATTTTGTATAGGCAATGATACTGGATTTTCACATTTGGCAGTTAATTTAGATATTGAAACAATGATAATTCAAGGTGATTGTCCTCCTCAAACCTATACATCGCTAATTAAAAATATTGATATTGATCCACTTTTAAAAAGATCAACCACATCAATACACACAATCAAAGCTGAAAAGGTATTGGACGAATTATCAAATTTTTTAAACAGGAGAGGTGGCTGAGTGGTTGAAGGCGCACGCTTGGAAAGCGTGTAAAGGGGAAACTCTTTCATGGGTTCGAATCCCATTCTCTCCGCCATCAAATTAGCTTTGTTTTTTAAGCTTAATTTTCAATTTTTAGAAGACATCTATGAAGATAATTAAACATTTTTTTTAAAAAATGCTATAATTTTTCTTTCCTTAAATTAAAAAAATGACAAATAAAAATACATATCAGGCAGACTCCATCAAAGTTTTAAAGGGTCTAGAAGCAGTTAGAAAAAGACCAGGAATGTATATAGGTGATACAGATGATGGAACTGGCTTACACCACATGGTTTATGAGGTAGTAGACAATTCTATTGATGAAGCACTCGCTGGCCACTGTAAAAATATAAATGTCAGAATTAATTCTGAAGGAACAATAACAGTTAATGATGATGGAAGAGGTATTCCTGTTGACATGCATAAGGGAGAAAAAAAATCAGCAGCAGAAGTTATTATGACACAGCTTCATGCAGGTGGAAAATTTGATCATGACTCTTATAAAGTTTCAGGAGGATTACATGGCGTAGGTGTTTCAGTTGTAAATGCATTGTCAGAAAAATTACAATTAGAGATCAATAGAGATGGTAAAAAATATGCTATAGAATTTAAAGATGGAGATGCCAAAGCTCCATTAAAAGTCATTGGAAAATCTAAAAAAACTGGAACTCAAATAACTTTTCTACCTTCTAAAGAAATATTTTCTTCAATAAAATTTAGTGCAAATATTTTAATTAAAAGAATGAGGGAATTAGCATTTTTAAACAAAGGTATCAAAATTATTTTTACAGACGCTAGTCAAAAAAAAGAAAAAATTATAGAATTTAAATTTGATGGGGGTGTTCTTGAGTTTGTAAATTTTTTAGATGAAAAAAGAGAAAAACTACAAAATAAAACTGGAAACGATTTATTTAAAAAACCAATTTATATAGAAGGAAAAAAAGATTACATTGAACTTGAATGCTCATTAAAGTGGAATGCAAGTTATGCTGAAGATATTTTTGCTTATACAAATAATATTTATCAAAAAGATGGTGGAACACATTTATTAGGATTTAGAAGTGCATTAACAAGAGTAATTAACAAATATGCAACTGAACATAATTTACTTAAAAAAAATAAAGTAGCAATTTCAGGAGATGATATTAAAGAAGGCCTTACATGCGTTTTATCTGCTAAAATTCCTGATCCAAAGTTTTCCTCACAAACAAAAGATAAATTAGTTTCATCAGAAGTAAGAATGATCGTTGAGACAGTAGTGAATGAGAAATTATCTATATGGTTTGATCAAAACCCAGCAGTTGCAAAAATAATTTTAGCTAAAGTTATCCAAGCAGCACTGGCAAGAGATGTTGCTAGAAAAGCAAGAGAAAATGTTAGACGTAAAGGTGCGCTTGAATTAAGTGGGTTACCTGGAAAGTTAGCAGATTGTCAGATAGGCAAACAAGATGGAACAGAATTGTTTATTGTAGAGGGGGATTCAGCAGGCGGCTCAGCGAAACAAGGAAGGAATAGAGCAAATCAGGCAGTTTTACCCTTAAGAGGGAAAATTTTAAATACTTATGTTGAAGACTTCACTGTAAGAAAGAATGGTAATGGAGACGCATCTGAGCAACAAAGAACCAAAGCTTTGTCAAAAATGATTTCTTCTAACGAGATCGTCACATTAATTAATGCATTAGGCCTAGATCCAAAAACTCAAGAGATAGATTTAAAAGATTTAAGATATGGAAAAATTATTATTATGACGGATGCTGATGTTGATGGTTCTCATATTAGAGCATTACTATTAACTTTCTTTAACAATAAACCATTTAATAAATTAATTGAAAATGGCCATGTATATTTAGCTCAACCACCATTATTTAAAATTAACAAAGGTACTAAAGGAATATATATTAAGGACGAAAAAGAACTCGAAGATTATATTGTTAATAACAATAAGGAATTGAAAAAAATTAAAAAAGGAACAAAAGAATTTGCCAAAGAACTAGATCTTGAAAAATCAAAAATGAATATACAGAGATTTAAAGGATTGGGAGAAATGAATCCCGAAGAATTATGGAGTACAACTCTAGATCCTGAAACCCGAAATTTACTTCAAGTTCAATATTCTAAAGATTTAAAGAAAGATCAAAGTTTAATTCATACATTAATGGGTAACGATGTTGCTTTACGAAGAGATTTTATTATCTCTAATGCAATAAATGTTCAAAATCTCGATATCTAATAATGAAGTTTTTTAAAACTTCAAAACATCATACATTTAAAAAATCTACCTATATAAGTTTAAGATGGATAGGTATAGTAGGGCAATTAATTGCTGTTAATTTTGTATATTTATTTTTGAATTTTAAATTTAATTGTTTTGCTTCAAATGTAATAATATTTTTTGGAATTCTAAGTAATTTATATTTAATTTTTATTTATAAGAAAACTCAACTATCAGATCGATCAGCATTTCTTTTTTTAGTTATGGATATTTTTCAATTAGGTGTTTTGCTTTATTTGACAGGGGGAGTTGCTAACCCTTTTGTGATTTTTTTATTAATACCAAGTGTTTTTTCTTCTTCCAATTTGAGTTTTATAACTAATTCCTTACTTGTATTTTTGTCAACTGTTATAATTATTTTTCTTACATTTTATTCATTAGATTTACCAACTCCTTTGAATGAACATTTTCATGTTAGTCCATATTATTATTATGCTATCCCTGTATCTTTAATAATTGCTTTAATTTTTTTAAACTATTTTGCGATGACATTTGGTACACAATCACGTTTAAGAAAAGAAGCATTATCAAAAATGGAAGAAGTAATGGCAACAGAACATGAGCTTTTATCTTTAGGTGGTCAAGCTGCAGCTGCAGCACACTCCCTGGGAACACCTCTTTCAACAATTAAGATAATTACTCAAGATTTAGTAAGACAATTTAAAGGACAAAAAGATATTGAAAAAGATATTGAGTTATTAGCAAGTCAAGTAGAGAGATGTAACGAAATTTTAAAACGTTTAACTCTCAATCCTGTCGAAGAAGATGACTTTATTGATAAAGACTTAGCTATGAGAGAATATTTATCTGAAATTATTTCATCTTTTAAGGAGACTAGTAAAAAAAAATTTATTTTTAATTATGATCAAGACTCAAATGTCAGAAAAATATCTAAATCTATAGAAATAGTTTATGGTTTAAGAAATTTTATTGGAAATGCTAATAAATTTTCAAAAAATACAGTCTACATAAACCTTAAGAGTGATAGCAAGATAACAGAAGTAATAATTGAAGATGATGGAAATGGGTATCCAAAAGATGTTTTGTCAAAAATTGGAGAACCTTATTTAAGCACAAATTATCCTCAAGAAAAGTCACAAACAGGCTTAGGACTTGGCTTGTTTATAGGAAAGACTCTTTTAGAAAAAAATTTTGCATCAATTAATTGTAGAAATTCAAAAACAAGAAGTGGTGCTGAAGTTATTGTTAGATGGAATAATAGAGATCTATTTAATATCTAATGAAACTTTTTTTTTGTATCAAATAAAGAACTTAATTCTGATATCATCACATCACCCAATTCATTAACATCAGTAATTTTGATTGCTTTATCATAATATCTAGAAACATCATGACCAATTCCAATTGCTAAAACTTCTATTTCAGTTTTGTTTTCAATAAACTTAACCATCTTTTTTAGGTGTTTTTCTAAAAAGTCACCAGAATTTACGGAAAGAGTTGAATCATCAACCGGTGCTCCATCAGATATAACCATTAATATTTTTCTTTCTTCTTTTCGTTTTTTTATTCTATTGTAAGCCCATGATATTGCTTCTCCATCAATATTTTCTTTAAGCAAACCTTCTTTTAGCATTAGGCCTAAATTATTTTTAGCTTGTCGCCAATGGGTATCTGCACCTTTATATATGATGTGTCTTAAATCATTTAATCTTCCAGGTGTTTTAGGTTTTGAGTTTTTATTCCAATGTTCTCTACTTTGTCCACCTTTCCAGTTTTTTGTAGTAAAACCTAATATTTCAACCTTCACAGAACATCTCTCAAGAGTTCTAGATAATATATCTGCACAAATTGCTGCAATTGTAATTGGTCTACCTCTCATAGAGCCAGAGTTGTCAATAAGCAAAGTTACAATTGTATCTTTAAAATCTAAATCTTTTTCTTTTTTAAATGAAAGAGAATTATATGGATCCATTATAATTCTTGGTAACTTTGAACTGTCAAGCAAGCCTTCTTCTAAATCAAATTCCCATGCTCTATTTTGTTTTGCAAGCAGTTGTCTTTGAAGTTTATTTGCAAGTTTAGTGATTACATCCTGAAAACCAACTAATTGTTGATCTAAAGTTCTTCTAAGCTTTGACGCCTCGTTGGCATTTTCTAAATTTTCTGCTTTAGTTATTTCGTCAAATTGAGTTGTAAAAATTTTATAATCAAGATTAATATTATCAATATTTTTTTGAACGATTTGTTCTGAACTATGTTCATCAGACTCATCATCTGAAAGTTGTTCATCTAAGTTAAATTCATCAACATTATAATCTGCATCTAAAGTAGCTTGAGTTTCTTGATCATTATTTTCTTCTTTATTATCCTCCTTGTCTTTATTTTGATCATCATTTGAAGGATTGTCTTGTCCTTGATCTTGATTTTCTTCTCTCTTTTCATCATCTTCATCACTCTGGAATATATCCATTTCTTCTAAAATTTTTGAAAATCTTGAACTATAATTATTTTGATCTTCCATATTTTCCTGTAAAAATTTTTTATGCTTTTCTATTGATTGCTCAAAGTCTTTTTCCCAGAAATTTAGCATTTTAGAAGTTAAAGGACTTAGTTTTATTTGATGAAAATTTTTAAGCATATAAAGCTCAAAAGCCTCTGCTACTGGCACATCTTCTTTAGTTTTTAATTGATCTTTTCTTTTACGATTGATTATTTCAGCATAATTTTCATTAAAATTTTTTTCTATTCCTTTAAGCATTTTTCCACCTAATACTTCGTATCTAATTTTTTCAGCTATATTATAAAGTGATCTTGATGAACTATTAGAGGGTAAATTTTTTCTATAAATAGAATCATTAGAAAATTTTTTTTTTAATGCAGCTGAATCTGTTTCAGCTCTCAGTCTCATAAAATCACTTGGATTATTTAGATCTTCAATTTCAATTGTATTCGGTTCTTTTTGTTTTTTTTTATCAGATGATTTACTATTTAACTCAAAATCATCAGAAATTACTTTTGCTGTAGATGTTAAAGCAAGTTTAAATTTTTCTTTTAAGGTAGTTTCTTTGTTGCTCATTAGATTTGAATATTTACCAATGACTCTGGCAATTCTTCACCAAAACATCTTTGATAATATTCTGCGATAGTATTTTTTTCAATATCATCACATTTATTAAGAAAAGTCACTCTAAAGGCATAACCAGTGTCTTTAAAAATCTCAGAATTTTCTGCCCAGTGCATAACAGTTCTTGGACTCATTACTGTTGAAATATCTCCAGCAATAAACCCTTTTCGTGTTAAGGAAGCAACTTTAATCATATTAGCAACCTTTTCCTTGCCTTTAGCATTATTAAGATTTTTGTTTTTTGCTAAAACGATATCTAATTCTCTTTCAAGACCCAGGTAGTTGAGTGTAGTTACAATATTCCATCTATCCATTTGTCCTTGATTTATTTGTTGTGTTCCGTGGTAAAGACCAGTTGTATCACCAAGTCCTACGGTATTAGATGTAGCAAATAATCTAAAAAATTTATTTTGTTTAATTACTTTGTTTTTATCAAGTAGTGTGAAATTACCTTCAGCTTCCAAAACTCTTTGAATTACAAACATCACATCTGGTCTACCTGCATCATACTCATCAAATACGAGTGCGACAGGGTTTTGTATAGACCACGGTAGTATTCCCTCATTAAACTGAGTGACTTGCTTGCCTTCTTTTAAGACAATCGCATCTTTTCCAATCAAATCTATCCTGCTCACATGACTATCAAGATTAACACGAATACATGGCCAGTTTAATCTTGCAGCAATTTGTTCTATGTGGGTAGATTTTCCAGTACCATGATACCCCTGAACTAAAACTCTTTTATTGAAAGCAAAACCAGAAATTATTGCAAGTGTAGTGTCTCTATCAAATTTATAACTTTTATCAATTTCTGGAACATATTCATTTTTTTTTGAAAATGCTTCCACTTCCATTTCAGAATCTATTCCAAAAGTTTGTTTTAATGAAACTTTAATATCAGGTTGTATATTAAGATTTGGTGTCAATTTTATCTCTATATGTATTTTTCAGTTGCGTATAAGCTAATGTAATTAATTTTAGTTTTTCTTCGAATTTTTTATTTCCAGCATTTATATCTGGGTGAAATTTTTTGACAAGCAATTTGAATTTATCCTGAATATTCTTCCATTTTAAACCTACTGAAATACCCAATATACCAAAGGCTTTAATATCCTTATGATTAAATTTAAATTGACGCATAAGATCAAATTCTCCATTGATCTTATCTTTATCTAATTCATCTCTTAGGGTGTTGTTCCATAGAACTTTAAAAAAATTATCTGAAGAACTAAAGCTTTGGGTGGGTTTATGCCAAATCATATCAGATTTTAAAAAATCCATAACCTGATCATCATTCATTCCTGAAAAATAGTTCCAATTTTTATTAAATTCTTTCACGTGTTCTAAGCATAGCATTCTATATTTTTTGCTATTATCCTTTTCAACTGGTGCTTTATAATCACCAATTTTATTACAATTATTCCAATCGCAAATATTTTTCATGATATATAATAATATTTATGGATATAAATGAGTTAATTGCAATTGTAAAAAAAAAACTTCAAGATCAAATTAAAATTGAAAGCATAAATATAGAGGATAAGTCTTTTCTTCACAAAAATCATGCTGGTAATCAAGAGGGTAAATTTCATTTAAAGATTAACTTAAAGTCAATTGAATTAAAAAAGATGAACAGGATAGAGAGTAATAAAAAAATTTATAAAATTTTAGATGAAGAATTAAAAGAGTTTATTCACTCAATTCAAATTTTAATTAGTTAGTTCGTTTTTTAAAAATACAGCTAAGACTTTTTTGCTATATTCTTTATCTATAACTGGGGACCCAATTTTTTTTAACAAAACTAGACTAATTTTATCTGAATTATTTTTCTTATCTTTAAGCATAAATGATAGAATTTTATTTAAATCTCTTAAATTAAAAAACGTATTTATTTTTGAAGGTAAACCTAATTTTGTAATATGATTAATAATTGAATTATGTTCTATTTTCTTTAGTAACTTATGCTTTAAACTGAAATTTAATGCAGTTTTCATTCCAAGAATTACAGCTTCACCATGATTTAGTTTCTTTGAGTAGCCTAAAGTAGCTTCATATGCATGTGCAAATGTATGACCAAAATTTAGAGTTTTTCTCAATCCTTTTTCTTTTTCATCTTTTTCAACCACATCTTTTTTAATCCTACAACTTTCATAGATTGTTTTTTCTATAAATGGAGAGGATAGGTTAAAAATATTATCACTATTTTTATTTAAAAAATTATAAAAACTTTTATTAGCAATTAGGGAATGTTTCAAAATTTCTCCATAACCACATATTATTTCTCTTTTGGGAAGTGTTTCTAAAAATTCAATGTCAGAAATAACTAAATTTGGTTGGTAGAAACTTCCAATTAAGTTTTTTCCATATTTAGTATTAACTCCAGTTTTACCTCCAATGGATGAGTCAACTTGAGATAAAAGTGTTGTTGGAACATTAATAAATTTTAAACCCCTTTTAAATAGACTGGCTGCAAAACCAGTAATATCTCCAGTTATTCCTCCACCAATTGAAATCAAACAATCATCTCTAGAAAAGTTTTTTTTTAAAAGAATATCTAAAATTTCGCTAACACTATTTTGATTTTTATTAATTTCACTTGCATTAAAAAAATGAACATAAAGATTTGTTTTGTTTAATGATTTTTTTATTTTTGAAATAATTTTTTTTGAAATATTTTTATCTATAACAAGTAGGCATTTTTTAAAATTAATGGAATTATTCTTGGTAATTTTTGATATATTTGAAACTAAATTAGATCCAATAATAATTGAGTATTTTTGAGTTTTTGTACTTATCTTTAATTTAATGGGTTTCATAAAATTTTAAAATTTCTTTAACAATTTCATTTTTAGTTAAATTATCACATTCAATTTTATATAAAGCTTTAGAATAAATGTTAGAGCGTTTTTTAATTAAATCAATTATTTCATTTTTTGAAGAATTGAAAGCTAAAGGTCTTTTTTTGCTATTTTTAATTCTATTTAACAATATGTCATCACTCCAATTTAACCAAAAAGATATATGATTTTTTATGACTTCTTTTCTTATCTCTTTGTTTGAAAAAGCACCACCACCAAGTGATATCACGGTAGAGCTTGATTTTAGTTTTTTTAATGTAGTTTTTTCTTCAAATTTTCTAAAATAATTTTCACCTTTAGTCTCAAATATTTTTTTAATTGATAGTCCTAGTTCGTTCTCAATTAAATTATCAATGTCTATAAAATTTAATTGCAATTTGTTTGCAATCAATGAGCCTATAGAGCTCTTTCCTGATCCCATCATTCCTAAAAAAACAAGATTTTTTTTTGATTTCATAAGTTTCTTTATTGAAAAAACACAAATATGTCTTAATTTGAAATTAACTAAAGTTATATGGAATTTAATAAAAATACAAGTTCAGGCAGAACTAATGTGATTGGATTGTTAATTAAATCTATTCTTGGATTAGTAGTTATTTTAAGTCTTGTTTTTTTTCTAAATACAATAGATTTTCCTTCGCCCAAAAAAGAAATAGAAAAAATTATCCCAAATGAGAATTTTAAAATTGTTAAATAAGAAATATTTTTCAATTATAATTATTTTTTTGCTCTCATCTCTTAATGTGATTGCTGAGGACCAACCAATAGACATTTGGAATATTGACAAGAAAGCAATAGAGACTCCGTCAGAAGATATTTCATCAAATGAAATAACAGGGGCCACAGCTGAGAGCAATATTTATAATATGCAAGCTGATAAAAAAAAAAATTCAATAAAACTTGACCAAGAACTTGCATCAAAAAAAATTAAAATTGTGGGGCTATATGATCCTGCAGATTATGGATTAAGTATGGATATGTGGTCAAATTCAGATGGCCAAATATTAAAAAAACTTTTTAAAAATATAGATAACTTTGATCTTTCAAGCGATGCGTCCGAAATTCTTAATATTGCATTACTGACCAATACTTATTATCCAAACAAAAATATTACAGAAGAAGAGTTTTTAAAATTTAAATCAAATTGGATGATTAAAGAATCTAATCTTGAATTAATAGAACAATTTCTTATTAAGAATCAAGCCACTAATCTGCATCCTGAGTTAATGAAATATGTGGTGGATGAATATTTATCTCAATCAGATGTAAAGAAATCATGTGAAATTTTTTCAAAAATTAAAGAACCCTTGGAAAATGAATATTTAACTAAATTTAATTTATATTGTTTAATTAATTATGGAAAAAATGAAGAAGCTCAACTTATTTTAGATTTACAAAAAGAATTAGGTTTTAAAGATGATTATTTTGAAAATAAAATCAATTATTTATTTGGGTATGTGGATGAAGATAATAAAGAGATATCAGAAAGCTCTATTTTAGATTTTCACTTAGCTCATAGAATAAATCCTGAATTTGAATTTGAACCAAAAAAAGAGACGCCCAAATTAATTTGGAAATATTTAGCAGCTTCTAATTTGTTATTTAATATTCAAGATATTGAAATTACTGATATAGATAAAATTTCAACGATTGAAAAAGCTACACATGATAAAAATTATAATGAAAAAGAACTATTAGAGTTTTATAAGAAATTTCAATTTAATATAAATCAATTATTGAATGCTAAACAATCTTATAAATCTTTAGCTTCAATTGAGGGAAAAGCTTTGATTTATCAAAGAATACTTTTGGCAGAAGAACCAAAACTAAAAATTGAATTGATTAAAATTTTAAAAGAGATTTTTGAATCTGAAGGTATTGGTAATGCTTTCGACGTAGAATTAAAAAATTTTTTAAAACAGATAGATATAGAAGATGTGCCATCTAATTTTACAACTTTTTATAATGAACACAAAAATGATAAAGAAATTATTAATAAAAAAATTAAATATAATAATAAAATATTACATCAATCTAAATTAGTAAACTATTTTAAAGGTGATTACTCCAAATCTAAAATTGAAGAAGATCTTAATAAATATTTAATAAAGATTAAAAAAAATAAAAAGTATTTTTTATCAAAAAAAGACATAATTTTTCTTGAAGCATTAAAATCAGATGGAATTCAAATTGCTAAAAGATATGATGATCTTTACAAAATTAATCAATCTGAAATGCCAGCAGATATTCAGGCTATGATTGATAACAAGGAAATAGGAGCAGCATTATTGAGAGTTATTGAAGTCATAGGCCCAGAACGAATTGAAGATATTGATGAAGATACAGTCTATTTTATAATTAATACATTGAACCAGCTAAATGTAGACTCTATTAGAAATAAACTTCTACTAAAAGTTCTTCCTTTAAAAGTTTAGAAATTATAATAAAATAATTAACTCAATGACTGTTAAAACAATTATAACCGAACCTAATAAATTACTTAGACAAGTATCTAAATCTGTTGATCGTGTTGGGAAAGATGAGCAAAAATTAATGGATGACATGCTAGACACTATGTATGACGCAAATGGTATTGGTCTTGCAGCAATACAAATAGGAACTCCAAAAAGAATTATAGTAATGGATATTAGTAAAAAAGAAGGGAAAAAAGAACCAAGGTATTTTGTGAATCCTATAATTAAAAATAAAGACCCTTCAAAAGCCACATACGAAGAGGGATGTTTGTCAGTCCCTAATCAATTTGCTGAAATTGATAGACCTAGTAAATGTGACGTAGAGTATTTAGATTATAATGGAGAAAAGCAATTATTAAAAGCAGATGGTTTGCTTGCAACTTGTATACAACATGAAATGGATCATTTAGAAGGGATACTTTTTATTGACTATCTATCAAAATTAAAAAAATCAATGATAATTAAAAAATTATCAAAATTAAAATCAAATACAGCAATTCTTTAATTAATGCCAAAAAAGATTGTCTTTATGGGTACTCCAATGTTTGCTGTCCCAATTTTAAAATCTTTATATCAAAATGGTTATCCTATTTCAGATGTGTATACACAGCCGCCACAAAAATCTCAAAGAGGTCAGCGAATTAATAAATCACCCATACAAGGTATTGCTGAAACTTTAAATTTAGAATTTAGAACTCCAAAATCATTAAAAAATAATAATGAAGAATTTGAATACTTTAAAAGTATAAATGCAGATCTTGCAGTAGTTGTTGCTTATGGACAAATTATTCCAAAAGAATTTTTAAACTTAACTAAAAATGGTTTCATTAATATTCATGCTTCTATACTTCCAGCTTGGAGGGGAGCAGCACCAATACAACGATCCATAATGAATCTGGATAAAGAAACAGGCATAACTATTATGAAAATAGCTGAGGAACTAGATACGGGCCCAATATGTAATACTTATAAAATAAATTTAGAAAATAATTTAAATGCACAAGATATTTCTGAACAACTTTCTTTATTAGCTGCTGAAAAAATATTAAACAATATTGATAACATATTAGATGATAAAGCAAAATTTATTGATCAAAATCATGCACAGGCAACGTACGCTTCAAAAATACAAAAATTAGAAGGTAGGATTGACTGGGATGAAAATGCTTTAAATATTATAGGTAAGATAAATGGTTTGTACCCAGTGCCTGGTGCTTTTTTTATTTTTAAAGGTGAAAGATATAAAATATTGAAAGCAGATATTGGTAACGGAATTGGAAACCCAGGTGAAGTTGTCTCTGATTATTTAGAAGTTGCCTGTGGAAACGGACAATCTATTAAAATTAAAGAAATACAAAAACAAGGAAAAAAGCCCCAAAACATAGGGGAATTTATGCATGGTTCACAGATCAAAAAAGGTTCATTAATTTAAATGTTCAGATATCAATTACTTATTGAATATGTGGGTACAAATTTTAGAGGTTGGCAAATTCAAAAGAAAGGCTCAACAATACAAGGTCTTATACAAGAAAAACTTACAAAGCTTTTAAAAGAAAAAATAATTTTGAATGGCTCAGGAAGAACTGATACCGGTGTTCATGCAATTGCACAATCTGCTCACTTTGATTGTAAAAATAAAATAATAGACTTAATAAAATTTTTAAAATCTATAAATCATTTTTTAAATGAAGATGGTATCGCAATCACTAAAGTTAAAAAAAGAAGTAGTAAATTTCATTCTAGATTTTCTGCAAAACAACGAATTTATAAATATATAATTTTTAATCAGATAAGTGCCCCTGTAATTGAAAAAAAAAGAGGTTGGCATGTTAGAAAACAGTTAGACATAGATTTAATTAAAAAAGGTGCAAAAAAATTAATAGGTACACATGACTATTCTGTTTTTAGAGCATCAAGCTGTCACGCTAAAAGTCCAATTAAAACAATTAAATCGATAAAAATTAAATCATCTAAAAATAAAATTGAAATAGAATTTAATTCACAATCTTTTTTACAACAACAAGTTAGATCTATGGTTGGTTGTTTAAAATATTTAGGAGAAAAAAAATGGGATTTAAAAATGTTTGAGAAAGTATTTAAGTCTAAAAAAAGAATATTATGTGCACCACCAGCACCCCCTGAAGGACTTTTTTTATCGAGAATAATTTATTAATTATTGTTATTGCTCATTGCAAATTTTTTATTAATTCGCCATCTAGACTCTGCTCTGACAATATAACCACAACAATTTTTAGATTTACACTTACATACAAATTGTTTGTAATTTTCATCATAACCAAATCCATAATCACAAGTAAGCTCTTCACCTTTTTTTATGTCCTTGATTGCCTTAACCCACAGTTTTAATCCTTTACCATCATAGTCACAATTATTGCTACATGAATGATTAATTAATCTTGCAGTGTTCCATGAAAAGTCACCATCTAAATCGTATCTTTTATTGACTGTAAATAGATAAATGGGCTTACTATTATCGTATTTATCTGACTCTTCTGTTTGTTTTTTAGTGATAAGTTTTCCTATATAGTCAATTATCTTTGTACCTTCTTTAATATCTTTTGTTGCATAAAGTCCTCTACCTTTTTTATCGATGTTAGACTTTTTAATTCTATATAGCTTCATATGAATTTTTTAGAGTGTATATGATAATTATCAATTAAATTCTATTAGAGCATCAACATGTCGTTGAGTACTATCTTGAAGAGCTTTTAGATCGTATCCACCTTCAAGAATTGAAACTACATTTCCATTACAAAATGATTTTACAACATCCAAAGTTCTTTTGGTTAATTGATAAAAATCCTCTGAGTTTAACCTAAGTTGCGCTAATGGATCATCAATATGGGCATCAAAACCTGCAGAAAACAACAAAAATTCAGGTTTGAATTCTTTTAATTTTTTTAAAACATGCTCATATGCATTTAGGTATTCCTCAGCAGTTGTGCCTGCTTCAAGTGGAATATTAAAAATATTATTAAACTTACCTTTTTCTTTTTCTGATCCAGAACCAGGGTAGTAAGGATATTGGTGGGTTGAAATATATAAAACTTTTTCATTATTATAGAAAATATCCTGAGTTCCATTTCCATGGTGAACATCAAAATCAATAATTGCAACTTTATTATATTTATACTTTTCAATTAAGTAATTAGCTCCAACAGCAACATTATTGTAAATACAAAATCCCATGGCCTTATCTTTTTCAGCATGATGTCCTGGTGGTCTAACAGCACAAAAAGCATTTTTAAAATCTTTATTTTGTACACCATCTATTGCAGTAATTATTGAGCCTACAGCATCTTTGGTAGCATCTTTGCTTCCAGGAGAAACAACCGTATCTCCATCAAGAAAAACTAAACCATTTTTTGGAAATGATTTACTTACTAGATCTATATATTCAGAAGAATGTGTATTAATTAAAAAAGATTGATCAAACTTTGTTGGTTTTTTCCATATTAAATTTTTATTATCTAATCTTTTAAAGTTATCAATAACCGCAGTAACTCTATCAATTTTTTCTGGGTGTCCTTCGCCTGTATTATGATTTTGATAAGTATCTGAAGTAATTAAGCCAGTTTTCACTTAAAATAATTCTTTAGTATAATTGAATAAATTAAAGTTAATTTTTTTAAATCAGATAAAGATACAGCTTCATCAACTTTATGCATAGTTTTACCAACTAACCCAAATTCTAGGCAAGGTGCTATTTTTCTAATAAATCTTGCATCAGAAGTTCCACCAGTTGTTGAAAGTTTAGGTTTAATTTTTGTGACTTTTTTAATTATATCTTGGATCATATAAGTAGTGTTATTGGGCTTAGTAAGAAAAGCCTCTCCAGAAATACTATAATCAATTTTAAATTTTGATTTATTTTTTTTACTTATATTTTTTATAATTTTATTAATTTTCTTTTTAATAGAATTTGAAGAATGTTTATTATTAAATCTTATATTGAATTTAGCATTTGCTAATCCAGGTATTACATTATCTGCAAAGTTATCAATATTGATTTTAGTAATTTCAAGATTTGTTGGTTGAAAATCTTTTGTACCATTATCAAATTTAATTTCTTTTAATTCTTTAAGTATTTGAACTAATGCTGTTGAAGGATTGTTTGCTCTATTAGGGTATGCAACATGTCCTTGAATACCAATTATAGATAATCTTCCAGTCATACTTCCTCTTCGACCTATCTTAATCATTTCACCCAACTTATTTGGGTTAGTAGGTTCTCCAACTAAGCAAAAATCTATCTTTTCTTTTTTCTTTTTTAAATATTCAACTACTTTTTTTGTGCCATTAATTGCAACTCCTTCTTCATCACCAGTGATCAAAAGGCTGACAGAACCGTTAAAATCTCTTTTATTTGCAACAAAACTACTGACTGCTGAAACAAATGCAGCAATTGAACTCTTCATATCATTAGCACCCCTTCCAATTAAATATCCTTTCTTAACGGATGGTTTAAATGGATTTACTGTCCAATCTTTTAAATTTCCTGCGGGGACAACATCAAGGTGACCTGCATAACAAAAATTTGGTCCTTTATTACCAAGTCTTGCATAAAGATTTTTTACTGGCTTACTATCTTTTTCTCTAAATTCCAAAATTTTAGTTTTAAATCCAAGAGTTTTAAGTTTTTTCTCTAAGAACTTCATTATTCCAGCATCAACAGGTGTTACTGTTGGAAATTTAATTAGTTCTTTAGCTAATTGAAGTTCATTTATGGTAGCCATTGTAAATCTATTCTCTTAATAAATCGTTAACAGAAGTTTTAGATCTTGTTTTTTCATCAACTTGTTTGATGATTACAGCACAATATAACGAAGGAGCAGAAGCGTTATTTCTATCAGGTAACGATCCAGGTACAACAACAGAATAAGGAGGAATTTTTCCATAAGTAATTTCTCCAGTGTTTCTATTTACTATCTTAGTAGATTGTCCAATATACATTCCCATACTTAAAACAGACCCTTCTCCAACAATAACACCTTCAACAACTTCTGACATAGCTCCTATAAAGCAGTTGTCCTCAATTATTGTTGGCAATGCTTGAGCGGGTTCTAATACTCCACCAATTCCACTTCCTGCAGAAATATGACAATTTTTTCCTATTTGGCAGCAACTACCAGCACGACTAAAAGTATCCATCATAGTACTTTCATCAATATATGCTCCAATATTTACATAGCATGGCATAAGTACTGCATTTTTTCCTACAAACGATCCTTTTCTAACAGGAGAATTTGGTACCATTCTAAATCCTGCCTTTTCATGATCTTCTTTAGTCCAACCAGCCGTTTTACCTTTTAACAAGTGTGCTTTGTCATACCAACTGCTGTATGGTCCATTTAAATTTTCCATTGGGTATATTCTAAAACTAAGCATAATAGCTTTTTTAATATGTTGATGAGTAACCCATTCACCATTTATTTTTTCCGCAACTCTTACTTTACCGCTGTCTAAATCATCGATCATTTGATTGATGGTATCTTTTAAACTTTGGTCAGAATCTTGATTTACATTATCTTTATTTTCCCATGCTTCATTTATAATCTTTTCTATATTGCTCATATTTTTTTTTAGATAGTTAATTTAATTACTCTTTAATATATTAATTTCTTGTAAAAAAGAAGGCAAGTTCTTAATCTTATAATCTATATATGGCTTGTCAGAGTCTTTTTTTGCAAATGTCTCTTCATTTTCTAACCAACAAGTTTTCATCCCTAAATTTTTAGCTTGTTCCAAGTTATGAGCAATATCTTCAATTAAAATTGACTGATTTGGATTTATATCAAATTTTTTTATTAATTTTTCATACGGATCTAAATGAGGTTTTGGAGTAAAGTTGGCATCTACAATATCAAAAGCCCCATCAAATAAGCCATCTATTCCTAATTGTTTAGTAACATTTTCAACATGTGCGTGGGAACCATTAGTAAAGATGATTTTTTTTTCTTTAATTTTAATTAGCTCTTCTCGTAACTTTAAATCTTTTGGCAACCAACTAATATCTATATCGTGAACAAATTCTAAAAAGTCATGTGGATCTATTCCATCCTGTTTCATTAAACCAGATAAAGTTGTGCCATATTCATAAAAATATTTTTTTTGTATTTCCTTTGCTTTAACCAAATCCACATTCATTTTTTCAGATATAAAAGCACTCATTTTCTTATCTACTTCAGAGAAAACTTTTGTTTGACCGCTATAAAGAGTGTTATCTAGGTCAAATATCCAATATTTTATGTTTATTAATTCTTTCATTGTCTAATTAAAGTTCCCGAACCTTTGTCAGATAATAGTTCAAAAAGTATTGAGTGGTTTTTTCGACCATCAATAATAACAACTCCTTTAACACCATTACTAGCAACATCTAGACAATTGTTTATTTTGGGTATCATTCCTTCAGTAACTGTCTCATTATTTATTAAATCTTGAATAGATTGAGAATTAATTTCAGGAATTAATTTATTATTATCATCCAAAACACCTTCAACATCACTCATAATTATTAATCGTCTGGCTTCAATTTTTTTTGCAATTGATCCTGCGGCCGTGTCAGCATTTATGTTATATGTTTGATTGCTTTCATCTAAACCCAATGGAGCTATAACAGGGACTTTTTTTTCGTCCACAATTTTATCTATGATTGTTTTGTTAATTTCAGTAGGAGTTCCAACAAAGCCAAGATCAGTACTTTCTTGAATTACTGTAATAATATTATTTTGCTTAGAACTAATAGTCTGACTATTACAGGCTTGTTGTTGTAGGGCTTCTATTATTTCTTTATTAAAATTTATTAATACTTCCTCAACTACTTCAATAGTTTCTTTGTTTGTAACCCTCAGCCCTTTAACAAATTCACTTTTAATACCTGTTTCATTTAATTTATTACTAATTCTTTTTCCACCTCCATGAACTATAATTGGAATAAACCCAAGTTTATTTAATACTGATATATCTTTAATAAAAATATCAAATAGGTTTTTATCAACTAAAACACTACCTCCACATTTAATGACAATGTATTCATCGTTATATTTATCTAAATATTTTTTAACCTCATCAATTGACGGACCATTAGATGGTAGGATTTTTTTTAACTCTTCTTCTTTGATCTCCAACATTAAGTTGTTGTTGTCTTGATGGTAGTTCGCTTCATTATGAATACTTGTTGAGCCATAGTTAAAATATTATTAACTGTCCAGTAGATTACTAGTCCTGCAGGGAATGGAGCTAAAATTATTGTAAGGAAAAGTGGGAAGAACATAAATATTTTTGCTTGCATTGGATCAGTTGGAGCTGGATTTAATTTTTGTTGAATAAACATTGAAACTCCCATTGCAATAGGCCATGCACCAATCATTAAAAAAGAAGGTACGTCATATGGCAATAGACCAAACAAGTTAAACAATGAAGTTGGGTCTCTTTCTGATAAATCTTGAATCCAACCATAAAAAGGCATTTGTCTCATTTCAATGGTTACAAATAAAACTTTATATAAAGCAAAGAATACGGGTATCTGAACCAATATAGGTAAGCAACCTGACATTGGATTAACTTTCTCTTTTTTATAAAGAGCCATCATTTCTTGCTGTAGTTTCATTTTATCTTCTTTATGAAGATCTTTAAGTCTTACCATTTCAGGCTGTAGAGCTTTCATTTTTGCCATGCTCCTAAATGAAAAGTTTGCAAGAGGAAAAAATGCTAGTCGAATACAAATTGTAATTGCAATGATCGCCAGTCCATAATTTCCAAGCAATTTAAAGAAGTAATCTATCCCATAAAATAAAGGTTTAGTGATAAAATATAAAAAACCCCAATCAATCGCCAAATCAAATTTATCTATATTTAAAGACTCAGCATATCCGTCAATTACCTCAACTCTTTTTGCTGCAACAATTATTTGCATTTCATCTTCTATGGTAGAGTTTTCTTTTAGTGCGAGTGGCTCCGTTCCTACAAAGTTTGCTCGAAATTTATCTTTGTAGTCAAATGTAGTTTTAAATTCCTTACCTTTTGGAGGTATTAATGAAGTGATCCAAAATTTATCAGAAATTCCAAGCCATCCTTTTTGTGAGGTTCTTGAAAATTTTTCTTCTTGGATGTCATCATAATCTTTTTCGATTAACTCGTCGTCTAATGTTGCCAGAAGCCCTTCGTGAAGGATGTAAAAATTTGATATATCAGGAATTTGTTTTCTAATTATTTGTCCATATGAATAAAAATCATATTCATTATTTGTTGAATTGACTACTCTTTGTTTGATTGTAAACAGAAATTTATCATCTAAAGCTATTTCTTTTTCAAAAGTAATTCCTTGGTCATTGGTCCATGACAATTTAACTGGAGATTGATCCGTTAATCTGCTGTTCCCTGATACAGTCCAAACAGAGTTTGAATTTGGAATATCAATATTCTTATCAGTTGTTATAAATCCACTCTCTATTAGGTACCCATCTTTAGAATTTCTTGGTGATAAAAGTTTTACTTTCTCATCACTTTCTAAGGCAATATTATATTCTTTAAACGTTAAGTCATCGATTGCAGCACCTTTTAGAGATATAGAGCCAACTATACTCTGATTTTCAAATTGAATTCTTTTACTTTGTCCTAATGCTTCTTCTCTTGAAATTTCAGTTATATTTTCTTTTTGATCTAAGCTTGGCGCATCAGTGCTTTGTTCAGTTTTATTTTTTTCTGCTAAATTTTCTTTAGTTATTGGTGGAGGAGCAAAATATAGACTATATAGTATTATAACAGCTGCTGATAAAGAGATGGCTGCAATGACATTTCGAGTATCCATTATTTTTTAGCTTTTATCTCTTTTTTAACTGGGTCAAATCCATCGCCACCTCCTAAAAATTTAATTGGATGGCACGATAAAATTCTTTTTAAGCTAACATAAGTCCCTTTGATTAAACCAAATTCTTTTAAAGCATCAATACTGTATTCTGAGCATGTAGGTAAATATCTGCAAGATTGTCCAAGCAAAGGACTGATAACAAATTTATATCCTTTAATTAATTTAATTAAAATACTTGTAAAAATGTTCATTATTTAATTTTTTCTAAATCCTGAAATAAGGTTTCTTTTATATTTGTGTATTCATTGTTTAGCATAGTTGACTTGGCAATAACAAGATATGAATAGTTAAATTTTAATGATACTTTTTTAACCGCATCATTAACAATATTTCTTAACCTTCTTTTAATTTTATTTCTTTTAACCGCATTTCCAATTTTTTTCTTAGTTACAAAGCTTATATTCAATTTGTTAATATCTTTATTTGCTAAGCTTCCAAAAAAAATTGTAACATATTTGTTAGAGATTTTTTTTTGTTTTAATAGATTTTTGAATTCCTCGTTTTTTGAAAGAGCAAGTATTTTGCTTTTCATTTATCTAAACAGAGACAGTTAACGATTTTCTTCCTCTTGCTCTTCTTCTAGCCAAAAGTTTTTGTCCACCCTTAGTTTTCATTTTCGATCTAAAGCCATGTTTTCTAGCTCTTTTAACGTTAGATGGTTGGTATGTTCGTTTCATAAATGTGGTTAATTTTTAATTAAATTTCGCCCTTTATAGTAATTAAATATATAAATAGCAAATAGAAGATTTTATAAATAGCATTAGATTTAATGGAAAAAGCTAAAAAAATTAAAATATTTATAGGGTTATTTTATCTTGTAGCTATTTGCTTGTTTTTATATTTTTTCTTTTCAAAATTTAGTCTTCAAGATCTTACCTCTTACGATTTCATCAGAGAAAATAGGTCTTACTTTTTTGAACTTAAAAATTCTAATTTATTTTTAATATCAATAATTTTTTTATTATTAACTATTTTATGGGTATTTCCATTTTTAGGATTTGGATCTCCTGTGGCTTTACTAGGTGGATTTATTTTTGGAAAATGGATAGGTACTTTTATTGTTGTCTTAGGATTAAGCATTGGTGCAACTTTTTTATATGTGTTTGGTAATTACTTTTTAAAAGATTTAATTAGAGAAAAATTTTTAAATAGATTTAAATCTCTCGAGATTAAATTTAAAAAATCAGAATTTACTTTTTTATTAATCTATCGTTTTATAGGAGGAATACCCTGGCAGCTGAGTTGTCTTATACCTACTCTTTTTAATGTAAGAGCAAAAAACTTTTTCTTTGCATCATTAATTGGGATTATCCCTCAGATTTTTTTAGCAGTTTCTATTGGTAGTGGATTAGAAAAAATAATTGATCAAAATTCAGAAATTCCTAGCATAACAGATATAATTTTTTCTGCAGATATATATGTTCCAATTTTAGCTTTTTTTGGATTGATTTTAATAACAATTATTTTAAGAAAATTATTCTACAAAAATTAATTTTTGGTGCTCCCACCCTGTACTGACCAGGAAATTAGTCATTACCAATGACTTGATATACCATTTATCTATAGGAGCTAATAAACAAATTATATTTTATTGATAATAAAGCATTTTTTTCAAAATATTGCCTTAATTTTTTAGGTAATATGATTTATATCTACATCAGGAAATTTTATGGGAATTCATTACGATTATAAATCTACTAAAGGTAATAAGCTTATGGAAAAGCAAGCTAAGAGAGAAAAGAAGCTTGCTGAAAAAAAAGCTAAGCGCATAGCAAAAGAAGGGCCAATAGAGGAAGAGGTAAAACCAAAAACTTTAGACACCTCTAAGCCAATTACTTTAGACTTTCTTACAAATCCAGATAAAGAATGAATTCAAAAGATAAAAATGAGCGTCTAAGCTTAGCGCTGAGAAAAAATTTAAAGAAAAGAAAACTTTTTCAAAAAAAAACAAAAAAGAAAAATAAATAATGTCAGTTCTTTCAGATAAGTGGATTAGAAAAATGTCAAAAGAACAGGGTATGATTACTCCATTTGAGGAAAAACAAGTTAGAGGCAACAGTATTTCATATGGGCTATCTTCTTTTGGTTACGATGCTAGAGTATCTGAAGAATTTAAAATTTTTACCAATGTAAACTCTGAAATAGTTGATCCTAAAAATTTTAAACCAACAAATTTTGTAACTAAAAATGTTTTAGAGTGTATTATTCCACCTAATTCTTTTGTATTAGCTAGAACAGTTGAAAAGTTTAAAATACCAGATGATGTATTGGTTATTTGTCTGGGTAAATCCACTTATGCAAGATGTGGAATTATAGTTAATGTAACACCTTTAGAGCCCGGATGGGAAGGTTACGTAACATTAGAATTTTCAAACACAACACCATTGCCTGCAAAAATTTATGCAAATGAAGGTGTTGCACAATTTATTTTTTTAAAGGGAAATGAAAAACCAGAAGTGACTTATGCTGATAGAAATGGAAAATACATGGGTCAAACTGGGGTAACTTTACCCAAAGTTTAATCATGCAAAAACTGGAAGTCTTTGGAGCTAATAAGCTCAAAGGGCAAATAAAAATATCAGGTTCAAAAAATGCTTCTTTGCCTATCTTGGCAGCAACCTTGCTATCAAGTAAAAAAATTTTTTTAAATAATTTACCAAATGTTAAAGATATTGAGACAATGATTAATTTACTGCAATCATTAGGATCAAAAATAAAATCTAATAAGCAAAAATTAATCATTGATAATTCTAAACAATATAAAAAAATTGCCTCATACAGTTTGGTAAAAACAATGAGGGCAGGAATTTTGGTTCTTGGCCCTTTACTTGCAAAGTTTGGTAGTGCAAAAGTTTCACTACCAGGAGGATGTGCAATTGGCACAAGGCCAGTAGATATTCATTTAAAAGCACTATCAAAACTTGGCGTTAAATATAAAATTATTGAAGGCTATGTACATGCTACAGCCCCTAAAGGTTTAATTGGTTCTAAAATTCGATTTTCAAAAATTTCAGTTGGAGCTACAGAAAATTTAATTATTGCAGCAAGTCTAGCAAAAGGTACTACTATTTTAAGTAATTGTGCAATTGAACCTGAAATAAAAGATTTGGTTAATTTTTTAATTAAAGCTGGGTGTAATATAAAGTGGATTGCAAAACGTTCACTAAAAATTATAGGAGTAAATAAAATTAATGAAACAACCTATCCAATTATGTTTGATCGAATTGAGGCCGGTACTTATTTGGTCGCAGCAGCTGTTACCGAGGGGAATTTAAAAATTAAAAATGTTATACCAAGTATTATTCAAACTGAAATCAACACTCTTAAAAAAATAGGTGCTAAAATTAGTACAAAAAAAGATGAAATTCATATTATTGGAAATAAAAAGATCAATGGTATGAATATAAAAACGGCACCTTACCCAGGTTTTCCAACAGATCTACAAGCACAGATCATGGTATTGTTGTGTAAAGCAAATAAAAAATCTTTAATAACAGAAGATATTTTTGAAAATAGATTTATGCACGTTGCAGAGTTAAATCGAATGGGTGCTCAAATCTCAACCAATGGTAATAAGGCTATAATTGAAGGAAATATAAAATTTGCAGCAGCAGAACTAATGGCAACTGACCTAAGAGCTTCGGTTTCATTAATTCTTGCGGCATTAACTGCAAAAGGTAAATCAGTTATAAATAGAATTTATCATCTAGATCGTGGATATGAGAGTATAGAGAAAAAATTAAAAAAAGTTGGTGCAAAAATTAGAAGAGTAAATTAATGGATAAGAAGTATTTAGCACAAATAATTGCAACAGATAATGAGGGTTTGCAAATGATTTCAGCATGCACTGCTGGTGCAAAAGTTAAAGTAGCAGATATCAAATACCTTGCGTCCAATAAAGTTTTTTTAATATCAATTGAACGAACTAAAATTGAAACAGACCAAGAAGATAAAAAAATTAATAGTGTCTGCAGGTTTGATTTTGTTGACAAAGTAAAGTCTAAAAATATTGATCAAAAAAACGATGATTTAGCTTTAGATTTAATTGCCATAGATTATTTAAAAAATAAAGATGATTATGAAATTAACTTAATTTTTGATAATAATGCCTACATTGCTTTGACTACCGAAACAATTGAAGTAAGACTAGAAGATCAAAATGAAATTAAAGAGCAATGAAGATATTAAATAGTAATAACAGAAATTTTAATAAAGCTTTAGATAATTTGCTCTTACAAAGAAAAAGAAAGGTTCAATCTAATTCAGTTTCTGTTTCAAGTATTATTAAAGACGTTAAGAAAAATGGAGACAAAGCTATTTTAAAATATGAAAAAAAATTCAATCAAAACAAAACTATCGTACCCACCTCTAATCAAATTTCAAAATCAATTAAGTCTCTTGATAAAAAAGTTAAAAATGCAATTGATCTTGCATATACAAGAATACATAAATTTCATTCTCTTCAAAAATTTAAGAATATTTCATATACAGATAAACTAAAGAACAGATTAGAATATAAATATGTTCCAATAGAATCGGTTGCAATATATGTGCCTGGTTCTTCTGCATCATACCCATCAAGTGTTTTAATGAATGCAATTCCCGCAATTGTTGCAGGAGTTAAAAGAATTGTAATGATTAATCCTGGGTTTAAAGGAAAACAAAATCCAGCAGTTTTATATGCTGCTCGTAAATGTAAAATTAAAGAAATTTATTCAATTGGAGGTCCATCCGCTATTGCAGCAGTAGCTTATGGCACTAAAAAAATTAATAAAGTTAATAAAATTGTAGGTCCTGGCAACGCTTATGTTGCAGCAGCTAAAAAAGAAGTTTTTGGTGATGTTGGAATTGAAGGAATGACTGCAGGACCTTCTGAAGTAACCATAGTATGTGATAAATTTTCAAATCCAGAATGGGTTGCAAGCGACTTAATTGGTCAAGCAGAGCATGATAATCTTGCTCAGTGCATTTTAATTTCTAAAGATAAATCATTAATAGAAAAAGTTAAAATTGAAATATTTAAACAATTAAAAAATATTTCAAGACAATCGGTTGCTAAAAAAAGTTTAATGAGTAATGGAATTTTAATGCATATCGGCTCTGATAAAAGAATAATTGAGATGGTTAATAAAATTGCACCAGAGCATTTAGAGCTTAATGTTAAAAATTATAAATCATTTATTCCAAAAATTAAAAATTCAGGATCTATTTGCTTAGGAAAATATGCTGTTATGGCAATGACTGATTATAATGTTGGTTCAAACCATATACTACCTACTAACGGTTCAGCAAAATATTCAAGTGGAGTAAGCGTTAATGAATTCTATAAACGGATTTCCTACATAAACTTATCTAAAAAGGGTATTGAAAGTCTTGGACCATCCGTTATAACACTTGCAAATTACGAAGGGTTGGCAGGACATGCACAATCTGTAAAAATAAGATTGAAAGGAAAATAATTTGGCTAAAGAAGAAAATATTTTAGAGCTTAAAGGAAAAGTTTCTGACCTACTTCCAAATGCTATGTTCCGTGTTTTGTTAGAGAACGGACACACAGTAACAGCTCATGCTGCAGGAAAACTTCGTAAAAACAGAATTAGAGTACTTCAAGGAGATACAGTCACAGTTTCTGTATCAACATACGATCTAACAAAAGGTAGAATAATCTTTAGGGGTTAGATTTTGCCTCGGTAGCTCAGGAGTAGAGCAGAGCCCTGAAAAGGCTTGTGTCGGAGGTGCGAATCCTTCCCGAGGCACCACCATCTACTTTTCATCTTGAAATTATTAAAAAATCAAATTAGCTTTATGGAATATTAAACAACATAAGGACTGAGAAATAAGATGAGTACACTAACTGGTAAAATTAAATGGTATAATGGTAAAAAAGGATTTGGCTTCATTGAAAGAGATGACAAAGAAAAAGATGCTTTTGTACATGCTTCAGCAGTAAAAACAGCTGGTATGAGATATCTAAATGAAGGCGATAAACTTGAGTTTTCATTAGAAGACGGCCCCAAAGGTCCTTCTGCAGTTAATTTAAAAAAAATAGACTAATTTTTTTATAAAAATTTTTTAAAGGGCGTTTTATCTATTAAAATAGATATACGTCCTTTTTTATTTAACCCTTGAATAATCATTATTTTTGTCTAAAAGACTGCCCATGATTATAAATATTACATTTCGAGAGACTTCAAGAAGCACTCATAGAATTTGTTTCCATAGCCTGTAGGCTATTTATTTATAATATAATTTTTAATCCACATAAAAATAATATAAAAACAAGGAATGCCTGGGTGGTGTAACGGTTAGCACGAAAGTTTGTGGAACTTTAAGTTTGAGTTCGATTCTCAGCCCGGGTACCAAAAAAATGAATAAAGAAAATAAATTAGTTCCTGGATTACCTTCAGGATTCGAAGATCGTTGGGATAAAAAACTTCTTCTCAAAAAAAAGCTATTAAATGCTATTGAGAATAATTTTATCAAATTTGGAGCAGAGGCTCTTGAAACTCCCTCGTTCGAAATTAGTGAAAATATAGGATCTTTTCTTGCAGAAGATGAGGCTAATCCTATGTCTGATGTATTCTCATTTCAAGATGGAGATAAAAGTATTACACTTCGATACGATCTTTCAAGCCCACTAGCAAGATTTGTTGCTCAAAATAATCAAGAACTTCCATCTATTTTTAAGCGTTATGCTATTCAAAATGTTTTCAGAAATGAAAAAGCTGGGAATGGAAGATACAGAGAGTTTATGCAAGCAGATTTCGATATTATTGGAAATGTTGATCCTGCTCAGGCTAATGCTGAACTTTGTAATTTAATATCAAGTACATTGTCAGATTGTGGATTAAACAAAGACCAATTTACAATTAATGTTAGTAATAGAAAAATAGTCCAAGGTTTAATTGATGAATTAAAAATTTCTGAAGAAAAACAAATAAAAGTTATAAGAGCAATAGATAAACTTGATAAACCTGGATTTGGTTTAAAAGGTGTTGAGGATTTACTTAAAAAAGAAAGAAAAGATCAAAGTGGTGCAATTACTAAAGGAGCCGATCTATCAAACGAACAAGCTCAACAAATTTTAAATTTCTTAAAAATAAAAGATTTAAATGAATTAAAACAAACTCTAAAAAATCCACTTTCTCAAGAAGGAATAAGTGAGTTAGAAAATGTATTTGAAGTACTTGGATATGGATCTAATTTAAATCAAGTTAAGACAAATTTTACAATTGTAAGAGGATTAGCTTACTACTCAGATTTTATTGTAGAGACTAACTTAAATTTTAAAGTCACGAACAATAAAAGAAAAGATGTAGATATTGGAAGCATATGTTCAGGTGGAGCTTATGCAAAATTAATATCAAGATTTAGAGGAGTTGACATTCCTGGAACTGGAATAAGTTTTGGTGTTGATAGATTATTGTTCGCTCTGATGCAGTTAGATCAAATTAAAGTAGAAGATAAAAAGCCAGTTTTAGTCTGTGTGATGGATCAAAAATATTTAAAAAATTATTATGAGATGGTCGATTTATTAAGAGACAATAATATTAATGCTGAAGTGTTTCTAAACACTAAAAAAAACCTTGGTAAACAACTTGATTTAGCAAATAAACGTCAGTTATCAGTTGCGATAATTTGTGGGGAAAACGAATTTAACGATAACACTATTACTATTAAAAATCTTAAAGGTGTTAAGGGTGAAAATAATCAAACAATTCCAAAAGCAGATTTAATTAATGAAGTCAAAAAACTTATCTGAAAATATCCTTAGGACAGTAAGGTCTAAAGGATTTAAGTATATTGATTTACCCTCAGTAATCGAGGCTAATCACATTGTTCAAAGATCAGGTGAAAACTTTAAGAAATTTATATTTTCTTTTATCGATCAAAATGGAAGTGAGCTTTGCCTAAGACCAGACTTAACCATTGCATCATGTCTTAGGTATTTAGAGAATAACTTAAAGGGAAAAGAAAAAATATTTTATAGTGGTCAGGCTTACAGAAAATCACAAAATAAAAAAGACTCTATAATTAGAGACCAAGTTGGATTTGAGATTATTGGATCTAAAGATGAAAAGAATGATGATAAAGAAATCATCAATACTTCTTTAAAATCGCTTCAAAATATTAAATATACGACAGGAACATTAACAATAGGGAATGTTGAAATCTTTAATTTGTTAATTTCAAAACTAGATATTCCAAAACGTTGGAAACTTAGATTATCAAGACATTTTTGGAGAGAGAAATATTTTAATGATTTATTAAAAAGATTAGAGACTAATTCAGATGTAGATCCAACCATCGTTGAGATTGATAAGAAACGATATTTTAAAATGTTAAAAGAAGATCTATCCAAAGTTATCGCAGGAAGATCAATTAATGAAATTTTAAAAAGATTTGATAATAAAATTAGAGATCCAAGAGGAGCAAAAAAAGGTGAAAATGTATCAAAGATTATTAAAGAGTTTTTAAAAATCAAATGCCCAATTAATAAAGCAGCAAATGAACTTAATAAGTTTTTTAAAAAGAATAAGATTAATTTAGTAGTTGATCAGAAATATTTTCCAATCTCTGAAAATAAAATTTCAAAATTAAATGTTATGTTCTCAGCTTCATTTGGAAGACAATTAGAATACTACACAGGTATGGTATTTAAAATTGATATCAAGTCTAAATCAAAAAATAGAAACATAATTAATGGTGGAAGATATGATAAATTAATTTCAGATCTTGGTGCTAAAAATCAAGTAGCAGCAGTTGGAGCTGCTTTAAATTTAAATTACTAATGAATAAAAATATAATTAATATTGGTATTCCAAGCAAAGGTAGGCTTAGAAAAGATATTCTAAAGATATTCAAAAAAAATAAATTAAGTCTAGTTTCTGAAAGAGGAGAAAGAGATTTATTAGGATCAATAAAACAATTAAAAAATATTAAAGTTTTGTATCTTCATGCTAGAGAAATTGTGGAAAGACTTGGAGATGGCTCATTAGACCTTGGTTTTTCTGGATATGATTTATTAAAAGAGAGTGAAGTAAATATTCAAAATAAAATCAATGTATCTAAAAGATATGATTTTGGAAAAGCAACTTTAGTTGTTGCAATTCCTGACTCTTGGATCGATGTTCAAACAGTTGCAGATTTAGAGGAAATTGCATTTGAGTTTAAAGATAAAAAGAAGAAAAGATTAAGAGTTGCAACAAAATATCCAAATCTAACTAGAGAGTTTTTATTTTCAAAAGGGGTTACTCAATTTAAGTTAGTTGGAAGTTTAGGGGCAACAGAAGCTTACCCTTTTACAGGATCAAGTGAAATTATCACCGATATAACATCAACTGGTGAGACTTTAAAAGCTAACAATCTTCGTATTTTAAAAGATGGAGAAATATTAAAATCAGAGGCTTGTATGATGATATCAAAATCATCTGTAAAAAAATCAGAAGTTAAGAAACTAGTCAAACTACTTTCTAAAAATTAGGTCTTTCCAGTAAATTAAAATAATCTTAATAATATCAAGGTTTCTAGCAATTGCATACACTGCGATTACTGCCCCTATAATAAATATAATTTTTAGTATTAAGAAAAATTCCATAAGTTAAATTTATCTCATTATAAGTAGAGATAAAACTAAAAATGGAATAACAAAATAAATATACAAGCAATCATTGATAAATTTTGTAGGAAGTTGACTTTTATTTGGGGCGTTAGAGGTACACACTTCTTCACACTACCTCACACTAGTTACAGGGATAATTAAAAATAAATCACCTAAAGACTCATCATTTCAAATAACAAATTAGTCCCCAAACTAGAACATTTTAAGATAAAACAAATCAATGAATTTATAAAATTTATATATCTATTTTTGGTAATCTCGACATAATTACTTTGTCTAATTTTTCGAGAACTTTTGAACTAATTGTAAGATCTCTGATAGGAGCATTCTTATATTGATCTTTTTCAACTTCTAAATGATAAAGATTTATTATTTTATCTACAATTTTTTCAAATAGTGGCTTAGTTAATTTTTCAAGATATTCTTCATTATCAACTAGTTTTTTTACATTTATTTTACTTCCATTTTTTTCTAGCTCTTTCATTACTCTTCTATAAAAATGCAAAAAATGATATCTAAACCTTTTTAAAAATCTATTATCTTCATTAGACTCTGCTTCTTTTGAACATTTGTCTAAAATATCCTCATAAAATACAACTGGCAGTAAAAAAGAGGATATAAATTGATTATCTGAGATTATATCCTCTATAGAATTATTAATACCAAAACTTTTTTTGTAGAGACCATTTTCTCCAACTTTCCATAAGTCTTTTGATTTTGAAATCGGTGTACAAGGTTCTTCCAAGAAGGAATATCTTATTTTAGCCAAATCCTCTAATTTTAGATTATATGTACCTTTTCTTAAAAGTTTATCTCCTCTTTTTCTAATATAATTTATTTGACCAAGAATTTTAAAATCAACTGTCTTAAATTTATTTAATAAATCTAGTTGAATTTTGTCGTTTGACCTAAAATCAGATAATGTAATTTTATTTTGTGTATTGTTGTATCTTATTATTTTTTCATTAATACCTTTTTCAGTACCCACTGCTTGGGTTTCTGTAATTCTCAATAAAATTTCAAGTTTTGGATTGTCATCAATTGCCCTTAAAGCCCCAACAGTTTGAGCGCCATTAATAATTTGAAATTTTTTTGCTTTAATTCGGTTTCCTTTTATTTCTAAATCCGTACAAACAGCAGATATTCCATTATTATAATAAAAAAAATTCTCCGGTTCGTCCTCTGCAGTTTTAACAATATCTTTGTTAATTCCTTTTTCTCCCAAGTAAGTTCTAATATTATAGGCAAATAAACTATCCTTATACTGTCTCAATAAGTCTTCAACAGCATTAGCTTTAAGTGCTGTAACAACAGTAAGTTTTGGATCTCTCTTAATAAACATTTGATCTTTTGGAATTGAAAATTCAACTTCATCAGGAATTTTTGCTTCTACACTTTGAGCTTGTGATACTAAATCTTTAAATTCTGAAAAATCATATAATATACAATCAATTGGTAAATCTTGTTTTTCATATCTTTTATTAGCTTTATCAACTGCAGTTTTTACTCTTTCAGAAGCTGTGCCTGTAGAAATAAAAATATATTTAAATTGATAGGACTCTTCTTCTATAAGTTTTTTGTAATCTCTTAAATATTCAACTGCTATTTTGTTTCCAAACTTTTTTACCCATTTTCTATCGATTAAATTTTCATGATTGCCAAAGAAATTAGTTACCTTTGCCTCATCTACATTTGCACTTTTGCTTTTTTTTGATGTGCCAGTAAATTCGCTTTGAATTAGATAAATAACTTTATCATCATTATCTTCTAGGTATATATCTATATTTAAGTCTTTGCTTTCTCCTAGTAATGAATCATGCGGATCTGTTTCGATATACCTATTATTTTCCTTGTATAGCCTTGCTATCCATATATTAAATGCTCTACTTCTCTCTTTTTGATTATCAATATTTAATCTATTCTCATTACAAATTTTTTGAACCTGTTCCCTTAAATATTCTTGAAACTCTTTAACTGAAAATCCTTGTGACATATTAAATTTAATCAAAGATTATGTCCTCTTTCAAGTCGTAAACCTAAAATTAGGTGTATACTAGTCCCCAAACTAGAACATTTTGATATAAATCAAGGTTTTAAAGGTATGAACAAAGAAAACGCAAGTAAACTGTGTAAAATGATACAGGAAGCCGGCGATTATTTGGGTGGCCAGAGGTTCACAGTGTAATTGTGAATAAATATTAGTTATAACTATCAATATGGAAATTGTTTTACTAATAATTTTAATTTTGCTAACTGGAATAGCTTCAGCAATTCTTTATCTAAATCTAAAATCTAAACCTAAAGATGATAATGAAAATAAGGAAGCTGAGGAGATTGCGAACTTAAAGAATGAAATACAAAATTTAAAAGACACTCTTAATAATACTATTAATACGTCCCTTGGTTCAATGTCGACTTCATTTAATAATTTATCTACTGGGGTCACTAAAGACATGACTGAAGCATTAACTAAAGTAGATGAAAAAGTTGGAAATTTTAACCAACAAGTTCAAATATTAAATAGAAGCCAAGAGGGAATAACTAAAATTTTAGCTGGGGTTAAAAAGTATGGAACACTTGCCGAGTTTAGTTTGGATGCATTAATTAAAGACTTATTACCTGCTTCTCAATTCATGACTAACGTTAAGATGAAGGAAGATACTAGTGAAAATGTTGAATTTGCAATTAAGCTTCAAGGTGATGTTCTAGTTCCCGTAGATAGTCATTTTCCAGTTGAAAAATTTAAAGCAATTACCGATGGTCATGACGCGCAAGATAAAAGGGCTGTTGCAGATGCTAGAACAAAATTAGCTACAGCTTTCAAAGCAAAAGCTAAAAGTGTTAATGAAAAATATATCGTTCCACCAAAAACTACAGATTTTGCAATTGTTTATGCGCCAACTGAAAGTTTATATAAGGAGTTAACTGAATACCAAGATCCAAGCACTAAAGAATTGTTAACACAAGAACTAATGAAAAAACACAAAGTTGTAATTTGTGGGCCAAACACTCTTTCAGCTTACTTGCAATCTCTTCACATGGGGTTTCAATCTTTAAAAGTTCAAAAAGGTGCTACAGAAATTTATAATCATTTAAAAACAATAACCTCAAGATTTGGAAAACATTTTGAAAACATAGTTTCTTTGAGAAAGAAGCTAGAAGAAGCAATGAGTGTAGTTGATAAGTTTGGAACCGACGCAAGATCAATTACTAGAACTCTTGAAAGTATTAAAGATCCTGAACAACTTGAAAAAGCTGTCCAAACAGAAAATGTTGAAAAATTTGTTGAGCGTTCAAAACAAGTAAAAAATTAATTTCTTTTTTTCTTCAATAACGAATATAAGAAATCTCATGCAGTGGAATAATAAATTTATCTATCCAAAATCGACAAGATCAATTGTAGATGGATCAAGGCATTATTCTGTAAATGAAGAACGATTGCCATCGGTTACAACAATATTAAAAGCAACTGAATCTGAGGAAAAAAAAGCTTCTCTTCAAGCCTGGAAACAAAGAGTTGGTCAAAAACAGGCAGAAATTATTACTCGTGAAGCAAGCAGTAGAGGTAGCTCAATGCATGAATACTTAGAAAAATTTTTACTTGGAAAATTAAACTTAGATTTATTGGGAGACAATACTAGAGAGCGAATGATGGCAGACCAGATTATTGAAAATGGACTAAGAAATAAGTTAAATGAAATCTGGGGATGCGAAGTAACATTGTATTATCCTGGAAAATACGCGGGAGCTGCAGACTGTGTGGGTATCTATGAAGATAAAGAGACGATTATTGATTTTAAACAAAGTAATAAGCCTAAGAAAGATGAATGGATTGATGATTACTATTTGCAGTGTGCAGCTTACGCTTTAGCGCACAACACTGTGCATGGCTCAAATATCACTCAAGCTGTTATTTTGTTGTGTACAAAAGACAATATGTTTCAGAGATTTTTAATAGATGGTGATAGATTGAAAGAATATCAAAATAAATTTTTAGAAAAAGTTGAACAATTTTACGCACAAAGGAGAGCAAATTGAATTACGTAGTATGGGATATTGAAACAGATTCCGCTCAAACAGATTGGGCAACTATTATTGAAATTGGTGGGATTTTACTTGATGAAAACTTTAAAGAAAAAGAACGTTTTCAAGCAAGGTGCAGGCTGCCTCAAGATAGAGTTCCAAGCGCTACTGCCCTTTGCATTAATAAATCAAATGTAGATTTATTAACTAAAGGTAATTTAAGTCATTATGAAATGTTAACTCAGGTTGAACAAAAATTTAGAGAATGGTCGCCAGCTACTTTTTTAGGTTATTCAAGTATCAACTTTGATGATGAAGTAATTAGAAAAGAATTTTTTAAATCTCTAAGAAAACCATATTTAACTAATACTGACGGAAATGTAAGGCATGATGCATTAAATATTGTCAGAGCAGCATTTGCAATCGATGATGATGTTTTAAAAACAGAGTTAAATCCTAAAGGAAATAAATCAATGAAGCTAGAGTCTTTAGCAAGATTAAATGGGTTTGAATCTGCTGGTGCTCACTCTGCATTATTTGATACTGAACTTACTGTTAAGGTTTTAGATTTAATTAAACAAAAACAGCCAACTCTTTGGCAAGAATATTTTAAAACAAGTAGCAAGGTGATTGTTGAAAACTTGATTAAGCAAGAAAAAATATTTACTCTAAATGAATACTTTTATGGAACAAGTCGTCTGTATTTGTGTGCTCCACTTCATCCAAATGCTTGCACGCACCCAATTTATAATTGGGGTCAAGCAATAGATCTTAGAGTTGATGTAGAAGCTATTCAGAAGTTAAATTATGAAGACTTAAAAAAAGAGATGAAAAAATCTCCAAAATTTTTAAGAACTATTAGATCAAATAAAGCTCCAATAATTTTAGACCAAAGTTTTGGAATGAAGGTTGAACCCTATAGTAAATTAGATCCAAACTTGATTAAAAAAAGAGCTGAGTTAGTTAAAACTAACGAAAAGTTTTCTCAGGATATTTGTAATATTTTAAGAGAAGCTGCTGAGGAAAAAATGGAAACCTCCTCTCAAGAAGATATAGAACCAGAAGAGTCGATCTATTCTGGAGGAATGGATTATTTAAAAAAAGATGGATTACTTTTCCAAAAATTTCATCAAGAAGACTGGAAAGGCAAATTTGCAATGATAGATAAATTTAAAGATGAAAGGATGGTAACATTTGCTCATAGCCTCATATTTAATGAGGCACCTGAAATTTTACCAAAAGAAGTTCACAAAAAAATTAAACGACGAATAGCTTCAAGAATATTGAGTACTAATAAGGAGAAATGGTGGACAGTTTCTGCTTTTTACTCTGAATGTGATGAGATTAGAGAAAATGAAGATAAAATGTTTTCATTTAAAACTGTCGATGAAAAGCTTAAATTTTTAGATGGAATTAATGAATATGTAATGAATCTAGAGCAAAAGTATTCAGACGCATAATTTAATAAATCAAAAAAACCTATTTTTGCCCATTGAATAATCAATTGAATCAATTATATCAGTATTATGCTTAATGATTTTAAAGACGAAGATTTTGATAGTAAAATTAAAAACGAAGATATTTCAGTAATCCAGTTCTCAGCTGCTTGGTGTGGACCATGTAAAGCTCTTGTGCCGGTAATGACTAAGCTTTCAGATGAATATAAAGATAAAGCTGGTTTCTATTACGCAGACATCGAAGATGGTGGAATTAATACTGGAAGTGCTGCAGGAATTAGAGGTGTACCGACTGTTATCATCTACAAAAAAGGTGTTGAAGTAGATAGAAAAGTTGGTGGAGTTCCTGAAAGCCACATGAAAGAATTTTTAGATAAAAATATCTAATTTAAATTCAATACTTCCCCAGCGAGATATAAAGATCCAGTAATTAGGATAATATCGTTTTCCTTGACCGGAATTGACCTGATAGCGTCCTGTATACTTTCTTGGTAATCGATATTTTTGAAGCTATTTAGCTTATCTTTAAGCTCTTTTCCTTTAATGGAGTTTGGTTGATTTGGGATATCTATAGTGGTCAAGGTTTTAACATCTTTAAAGTAACTCATGTATTCATTATGATCTTTATTAGCCATCATTCCTAGGATGATGTGCTTATTGCAATTTAAACTTTCTAAATATTCATTTAATACTTTTGCCCCTAAAGGATTATGTGAGCCATCAACAAAAAGTTGATGATCTTTTGCAAGCTCTTTAAGTTTACCTGATTTAATTTCCTGTAATCTTGCAATACTGTTTATTTTTGTAATTCCTTGTTTGATATGTTCATCTTTTAAATCAAAATCTTTTATGGTTCTTAATGTTGCAATAGCAGTTGAGATATTTTCTAATTGAAATTGACCATTAACATTAGGCATTGGCAATTTTATTCCACCTAATTGATCCTCATAATAAAAGAAATCATTTTCTTTCATTGTAAAACTATAATTTTCATTATGAAAAAACTTTTTTGAACTATTATTTGAGATTGTTTTTCTAATACTATCTGTAATTTCTTTAGAACTTTGTTTTGCAATTATAATATTTGAATTTAAAAGAGTTGAAGTTTTCTCATAAATAATTTTTTCAACTGTTTGTTCATTTTCAGGTAACCAATCTAAATGATCAAGGCCAATAGAAGTTACAATACTAGCTAGATTCTTTTTAAGGATATTTGTGGCGTCAAACCTATGAAATAAGCCAGTTTCTATTAAATTTATATTATCTGGATATTGAGAGGCTTTTAAAAAATAAGCTGCAGTTAGTATCTCAAAAAAAGTAATAGGTTCGTTATTATTAGCACTTTCAATTTCTTCAAACAAACTTGCTAACTCTTCATCATTAAGTTCTTCATTGTTAAAAACAAATCTTTCATTAATACTTTTGATATGTGGACTAGTGTAGATATTACATTTGATATTTGCCTCTTTTAAAAAAGCAAACATTGCTTGGATAGTTGAATATTTTCCGTTGGTTCCAACAATTGAAATTACTTTAAGTTTATCTTGAGGGTTTCCTAATTTTTGACAGAGATTTTGAATACGATCTAAACTTAGATCTATTTCTTTAGGATGCAGCTCTTGTAAGCGACTGACTATCTTCTGAAGTTTCATTTTGCTCAGAACTTATAACAGAATTTTGCTTTAACAATATTGATAATAAAGTTCCTATTTTTGACGCTAGATCTTTACGTTCAACAATTAAATCAACAAAACCTGTTTTTTCAACATATTCACTTTTCTGAAATCCTTCAGGTAATTCCTCTTTAACTGTTCCTTGAATAACTCTAGCACCTGCAAAAGCTATTAATGCACCCGGTTCAGCGATATGAATATCACCAAGCATTGCATAAGATGCTGTAATACCACCTGCTGTTGGATCCGTAATGCATACTAAATAAGGTAAACCATTTTTCTTTAATTCATTGATAGCAAGTGTTGTTCTAGTCATTTGAGATAGAGATATTAAACTTTCCATCATTCTCATTCCTCCACCAGCACTGATACACAAAAAAGGAGTTCGGTTTTCAATTGCATGTTGAATTCCATATAAAAAAGCTTCTCCTTCAGCTGCAGCCATTGAAGCTCCCAGAAAGTCAAAATCGGATGCAACCGCTGTGATTTTAATATTATTAATAGTTCCACAAGCAACCATCATTCCACATTCCATACCAGTTTTTTTACGAGCAGCTTTTAATCTATCTTTGTAAGATTTTGAGTCTGTCCAATTTAAAGGATCATCTTTTGGAATAGGTGTTTTAAATATTTCATAATTATTTTTACCAAATAAGATATCAAATCTTTGACTTGGTTTAATTCGATGATGTCTATTACAGTCTGGACATACCCATAAATTATTAGCTAAATCTTTTTTTAGTATTGGCCCTTTACAACATGAAGTCCAATCACTTTTAGCTATATCTTCCTTAGAAGCTCTCTCATGAAAAGCAGTTTTGATTTTCTCACCTGCCTTAATTATTTTTGTAATCCAGTTCATATAATTTTATTTTTCAATCTCTTGACGATATTAGTAACATTTGTGACAGCATTTTGTCTTTTGTTAATTGAATTGGAAATTTCCTTACAAATTGCACTTCCAACAACTAATCCATCAGCCTTTTTAAGCGATTTTATTGTTTTTTCAGTAATTCCGAATCCAATTACGACATTCTTAGATTTATTTTGATTTTTTATTTTTCTGTATCTTTCCAATATTTTTTTAGGTGAAACTTTCAATTTCCCCCCAGTTGTTGAAAGCATACTTATATAATAAATCATATCATGAGAATCCTTGATTATTTTTTTTAATCTTATCTTAGATGTGGTTGGGGATACTAATTGAATAAAATTAATTCCTTTTTTTTTACATTTAGCAGCAAAATTTTTGTTTTCTGGATAAGGTAAATCTACAACAATTAATCCATCGACTTTTGATTTTTTACATTTTTCTAAAAATTTATTTTCATTGTATTGAAAAATCATGTTGTAATAGCCCATTAGAATAATAGGTTTATCTTTTTTTTTGCTTTTAAAATCTTTAGCTATTGAAAATACGTCATTAATTTTAATTCCATTCTTGATAGCGCGATAAGCACTGGTTTGTATTTGGCCACCGTCTGCAATAGGTGTGTTATGTGGAAAGCCTAATTCACAAATGTCTGCATAATTAGAAATTGATTTTAATATCTCCAAGGATTTTTTTTTTGTATTATCTCCAGCTACCGTGTAAGTGAGTAAAGCTGGTCTATTTTCACTTTTAGCATTTTGAAAAGCCCGATTAATTAAAGAACTCATTATTTTTTACCCAATCTTTCTCTTAAAATATCTCTATCCTTTTTTGCATCACCACATGAATTTACAATTATAATTGTATCTTTACTTAATTTAGGGGCAATTTTAATTGCTTCCGCAAATGCATGACTTGGTTCTAAGCTAGGATTTAAATTTTCAAATTTAGTCACCATTTGATGTGCATTTAATGCTTCTTCATCAGTTGCATATGTATATCTTGCTCTTTTAGTATCCTTTAAAAAACAGTGCATAGGGCTAACACCTGGATAATCTAATCCAGCGCTAATCGACTCTGTGTCATTGATTTGTCCTTCACTATTTTGACAAAGATAAGATGCTGCTCCATGTAAAATTCCAATTTTTGCATTTCGACTTAATGGTGCCGCATGAAGTTTTGATTTTTGAGGCCCACCAGCTTCAACACCGATTAACTCAATTTGTTTTTTATCATAATCGATAAATTCACTCCAAAAACCATAAGCAGAGCTTCCCCCACCAACACAGTTAATTAATTTAATTTTATTTGGAATTTTTTTAAATTCTGATTTTAATTGTACTTTTAGTTCTCTAGAAATTTGTGCAGTACTCCAACCACAGATTTTAACAAATATATTTGGGCCCACAGTGCTTCCAACACACATATGAGTGTTATCACAATTGGAAACCCAATATCTCATGCATTCACTGACAGCATCTACAAGTGTTTGACTACCTGAGTAAACCGGAACTATTTCAGCTCCATTTTTTCTCATTGCATCACAATTAGGCTTTTGTCTTTTAATGTCCTTTGCTCCCATAAAAATTTTACATTTGAGGCCAAATTTTTTAGCAGCCATACTGAGCATTTTTCCCGCATAACCTGCTCCAGTATCACCAACGATGTATTTCTTACCCATTGCTTTACAGATAAGCGCATGAACAGTTGCATTATATATTTTATGTGCTCCTCCATTAGCCTCAGAGACAACTTTTGCCCAAATCTGAGCACCGCCTAAATGATTTGTTAAATTATCAAGTTTTACAAATGAGGTAGGGGTTCCAATATAGTTTTTGAAGTAAAAATCTCTTTTTTTAAGAAATTTTTTATCTTTTCTTAGTTTTTTAAATTCATTTGTTAAATCCTCTACAGGTTTTTTTAAAGTCTCAGGAATAAAGCTTCCTCCAAATTTACCACCCCAAAAGCCGTGTTGATCGTGTTGATCAATTAAAGGAATTCCTTTTTTAAGTTTCATTTTTTACCTTATTTAAAAATATATCTATTTTGGATTTATCTTTTAACCCAGAAGTTTCTAGACCCCCAGATATATCTATAATATCTGCTATTTTTTTGTAATTTTCAAGATTATCATCTGCCTGAATATTTCCTGCTAACATTAATGGTTTATTAAACTTTATTTTTTTAATAAGAGCATGGTCAAAAGCCATGCTTTTTTCATAACCTTTACTATCAAATAAAAAAATATCAGTTATATCAGAAAATGAATGGTATTTTTGAACATCAGTTTCATCTTTTATAGTTAAAGCAGTGATAATTTTTTTATTATACTTTTGCTTAATTTCTTTTATTTCTTCAGGTGTGCAGTCATAAATTTGATAATAATCAAAAGGAAGATGTTTAATTTTTTCTAAAATATCTCCATCTGGTTTAACAAGAACTGCTACAAAATTAGATTTTTGTTTATCTACTTTTACTAGTTTGTTTAACTTTTCAATCTCAACATATCTTGAGCTTTTTTTATAATTACAAATGAAACCAATAAATTGAGGTGGGTAAGGGTGGTTGATAATAAAATTAAGTGTATCGAGATCAGAGACCCCACAGATTTTAGATCCCTTGATCATTGACGTAAATGATCAATTAATCTTTGAGTATTATTTTTGATATTTCCTTTAATTAAAGATCTACCCATAACAATTCCTGAAACTTTATTCTTAAAAGCATCACTAGGGGTCATTACTCTTGACTGATCATTTGCGCTATCACCAGGCAATCTTATTCCAGGAGTTACAATATATAAGTTTTTGTATTTTCTTCTTACCATTTTTGCTTCCTGTGCGGAACACACTATACCATCACAACCAGATTTTTTTATAAGACTAGCTTGTTTTAAGACTAATTGATCTACCGATTTTGTATGACCTATTTCTTTAAGAGATTTATTATTAAGACTTGTTAGAACTGTTACTCCTAAAACTTTTATACTTTTATTGATTGATTTAGTTTTTTTTTTAATAGCTTTAAGCATTTCAAGACCACCATTTGTGTGGACAGTTATATATTTGCATCTTTTTAAATCTTTTAAACTATCTATCGCGGATAGTGCAGTTTGTGGAATATCATTGATCTTCAGATCTAACCAAAAGTCTTTCTTAAACTTTTCTAAAAATTTTCTTCCATTTTTAGAATAAAAAAACTGAAGCCCAAATTTTGGAACAATCTTAAGTTTAGTTGTTTGTGTTTGTTTTATTATTTTTTTTATTTCACTTAAATTAGAGGTATCACAAGCAACAAAAATGTTTTTATGTTTCATCGTTTAATTTTTTAAACAAGTCTTTTGACATTTTAAAGTGAATTATTTTCTTTTCTAGTGTATTAACCTTTTCGCCTGTTTTAGGGTTTCTTGATATTCTTGCTTTTTGAATGTTTGTTGAAAATACCCCAAAACCCCTAAGCTCAACTCTATCTCCTCTTTTAAGAGCTTGTTTGATTTCACCAAGGATAATATTGGTAAATTTTTCGAGGTCTTTCTTTAGAAAATTTGGATAATTATCTGAGAGTTGTTTTAAAAGCTTTGATTTTACAATAGCCAATTTAAATCTTCTGTTTACTCTTTATCTTCTTCTTTTTTCTTTAAATCTTCAGAAAGTGATGAAAAAGGTAAGTTTTTACCAGAACCTTCAGATCCATATTTATCTAAAGCTTCTTTTTTCTCAATTTCTTCTAATAATTTAATACTTAATATAACTTTTCTTTTATCTAGATCCATATCCGCTATCGCACAATCAAGTTTTTCGCCACCTGTCCATCTGCTTGGTCTAGCGTCAGCTGCGTTAATTGCAATTGCTGACTTTTTAATTTGAAAATCCATTTTGCATCCCTCAGGTCTAACAGTCAAACCTTTGTTGTCAGTAGAAATAACTTTGACAGTAATAGTTTGATTTTTAGATTTGTCATTAAACCAATCAAAAGGATCTGCTTGAGTTTGTCTTAAACCAACTCTAATTTTTTGTTCAGATACTTTAATTTCAAGAACCTTAACTTTAATTTTGTCACCTTTTTTGTATTTTTCTAATTCTTCTTCACCATTGTTTAGGTAAGTTAAATCATTACAGTGTAAAAAAGCATCCACATCTAAGTCTTCTACTTTTACAAATAATGAGTATTCATTTTTATTAACCACTTCACCTTCAACAATTGTTCCAACAGGAAATTTTGCTTCAAATGTTTCAAACGGATTATCTTGAGTTAATCTATGTGAAATTGCAACACGTCTTTTTTCTTTATCAATTTCTGTGATTATACAATCTATCTCATCACCAACTTTAAACATTTTTTTTGCTGAAATATTTTTTTTAGTCCAGCTAAGCTCACTTGAATGAAGCAAAGTTGTAAGACCTGGTTCTAGTTCACAGAATGCTCCAAAATCCATCAGTTTAACTACTTTTACTTTATAAATTTTATTTAATTCATAATTTTCAATATGCTCAAAAGGGTCAGGTGATAATTGTTTTACTGAACATCCAACCTGTAATTTCTCTTTATCAACTGTAATTACTTTTAAATCATGTTTTTCACCAATATTGAAAACTTCATCTGGATGATTTACTCTACTATAACTTATCTCCTGAAGGTGGACCAAAACATCTAGCTCGCCGTTAACGTTAAAGAAACATCCAAAAGAACTGTAGCCTTTTACTTCAGCACCTTTAATAATATCTCCAACATTATATTTCTCTATAATTTTAGCTTTGTCTTCTTTTTTGAAAGAGGAAATAATTTCTCTTCTTGAAACGCAGGCATTACCTCTAATTTTATCTAACTTAATTAATGCAAATTTTTGTGGTTCGTTCATTAAGTGACTAATATCTTTTAATGGTTTATCTGAAATTTGTGATCCTGGTAAAAACATTAGCGAGCCAGTATCTATGTGTTCAACTATACACCCACCTTTACATTTGGAAGTAATTTTACCCATGATTGGCTCATTATTTTCATAAGCTGCAACCAACTTATCCCATCCAGCTATCTTTTGGGCTTTACTAGCAGAAACTAAAACTTCACCATGTTTGTCTTCAATTTTTTCTAATAAAACTTTAATTGTTTCGCCAACTTTAATTTTATCAGCAAGACCCATGCTTTTAAGTTCGTTAATATCTAATACAGGTTCACTTTTTAAACCCTCAACAAATAGGAAAACAAATTTTTCAGTAATTTTGTTAATTTTACCTTCTATGATTTTACCTTCTTCAATTTGGACTTTTGAAAGTTGACTGTTAAGTAGTTTTTCGAATTCTTGAGATGCTGCGCTTGATAAGTCTTTGTAAATTTCCATTAAATATTAATTTTCCCGTCTATAATTTTTTTTATTTTTAAAAAACACGCTCTTTTAGATAAATTTGTGGTGTTTATCAATACCGAATCTTTTGTTTTCTTTAGAGGTGAGATTTTTCTATTATAGTCACTTTTATCACGTTTTTTGATACTTTTAAGGACCTCTTCATAAGAAATCTTTTTTTTTAACTTTTTTAGCTCTTTATATCTTCTTAATGCCCTTGTTTTTACATTTGCGGTAATAAAAAACTTAAATTCTGCATCAGGTATAATATTGTAAGTGATGTCCCTACCATCTAAGCATGATCCTTTATAATTTTTAGGAGGGTTATATGCAAAATTTAACTGAAAAGAGTGAACAAGCATTCTTGTGCTTTTTACCTTCGATATAATAGATGCTTCTGTACCCACTTCATCTGATAGCAAAGCTTTATCAGCTAAGTCTTTAACTTTCAAAGATTTGATTTTTAATTTTATAAAATTTTGACTAAATTTTTTTGGAAATTTTAATTTTAAATAAGCAATCATTCTGTAAATTTTTCCAGTGTCGAGGTAAAATAGATTATACTGTTTTGAAATAGCTTTTGCTAATGTGCCAGCTCCAGCCGCAGCCGGTGAGTCAATTGCTATTTTTAAAATATTTTTTCTTTTAATCATTAATTTTTTAATTCATTTATAATTTTAAGAAAATTAGGAAATGACGTCTTAATAGAATCTTTATCATAAATATGCCATTCACCTCCAAATGAAAGACTTGCTATTACAGAGGTCATAAATACCCTGTGATCTTTTAAGTAATTTTTAATAATTATTTTTTTCCTAATTTCTAAATTAGGATCTCCATAAATCTTAATTGAACTATTAGTTACAATATTTTTAACACCCATCATGTTGAGAATTTTTGCACCCCATTTAAGTCTTGGACTTTCTTTTTGATTTAATTCAGCTAAATCTTTGAAATAAGAAATTCCTTTAGCTTTGGCTGCAACTAAAAAAATAACTAGAAATTCATCTATAGCCTCACTATTAAGGTTTGTAGGACAATTAATTGCTTTTAGTTTTTTACCACCTTCAATTTTAATATCAGCTAATTTTTCTCCCTTATAGGTTTTTTGATTTTGGAAAATAATATTAACACCCATTTTTTTTAAAATAGAAATAACTCCTATCCTTGTAGGGTTAATATTTACATCTTTTATAAGTAATTTAGAATTTTTAGACAATGCGGTTAGAATAATAAAAAAAGCACTTGAGCTGATATCTGATGGAATTTTATAATCAAATGGTTTTATTTCTTTTACTTTTTTTACTTTGATTAGGTCATAATTTTTTTTATTTTCTACTGTCAAAGGAAGTTTAAGATATTTACACATAAGCTCAGTATGGTTTCTTGATTTTTTTGCTTTTATCAAAGTGATACCACTTGTTCTCATACCAGCAAAAATCACAGCACTTTTACATTGTGCTGAACCTCTATTCTCTAAGTAGGATATTGATCTTAAATTTTTTGACTCATAGATTGTTAAAGGTAAATTTTTTTTATTTTTTAGTTTAAAAACTCCTCCAAATTTACTTAAAGGGTCTGAAATTCTTTTAAAATCTCTTGTGGATAAACTTTTATCACCAATAAGTTTTATTGGTTTTGTAGTATTAATTAAAAATCCTAGAATAAGTCTTCCTAATGTTCCTGAATTTTCAGCATTAAGAGTTAGGTTTTTTTTATAATTAAAGCCATTAATACCTTTTCCATAAATTTTACAGAATTTATTGTTTGAAATAACTTTAATACCTAATTTTCTTACTGTCTTGATTGCAGCTTTGACATCTTCTGAAATCAATAAGTTTTGAGCTTTAGAATTTCCACTTGCTAATGATGCAAATAAAACCCATCTGATACTGATACTTTTATCAGCACTTACAACAATTTTTTTATTAAAGTTTTTTAATTTCTTTTTTATTACTATTGAGTTTGTCATTGAGACTTATTTAAAGCTAAAGCTCTCACCAAAATAGGCATTTTTAGCATTGATATCATTTACCAGTTTTGATGGTGCGTCTTGAGCAATAACTTTTCCATTATTTAAAATCATTGCAATATCAACACAAGCAAGTAAGTCTCGAGCTTGGTGATCACAGATGCAGATTGTTATAGTGTTTTCTTGTTGTAGGTTAACAATAGTTTCTTGTAACATTTTAATTGTTAAAACATCTAGTGCTGCAAAACATTCATCTAATAACAATACTTTTGGTTCGCTTAGGAGTGATAAGGCAATCACTAACTTTTTCTTTTGGCCTCCAGATAAAAATTTTGCTTTTATGTCTTTTAAATTATCAAGCTCAAACTTAGAAATTAAATAATTTATTTTATCATTTCTAAAATTTTTATTCTCAATTACAATCTCGCTTATTGCTTTTAGATTATCATGAAGCGTAAGTTCATTAAAAAAACCTCCATATTGAGGAACATAGCCAACTCTAAATTTTTTACTTCTTAAATAAATTGGGTATTCAGTTACATCTTCTCCATTAATTTTAATCTTACCACTTTTGGGACTAATTAACCCTGTTATCAGATTAAAAATTGTTGATTTACCAACACCATTTGGTCCCAGCATTCCGAAAATTTCCCCCTGATTGATCTTAAAATTTATATTATCTAGAATTAGCCTATTACCGTAAGCAAGAGAAATATTTTCAAATTCAATTACTGAATTTATATTTTTAAATGATTTAATTCTAAATTTTTTTATGACTGCCATTTTAATCTTTGCTTTTTATATTTACTTTTTTGCTATCTTGAAACATAAAAATTTTTGTATTTTTTGTAGTTATATCAATTTCAATAACATCTGCTTTTAAAATATTTTCTAAATTTGTATAAATTACATTTCTTGAGATAATCATTGAATTTCTTTGCATTGAAAAGTCAAGATATTCACCAGTAATTTTATTTTCTAGATAATTGATTATTACATTTTTTGAAAAAATTGTATCAAAATTGTTAGAATTATATCTGCCATAATCTGAAGTAATTGTTACATTATTTGAATTGGTTAATTTAATAAAAGCTTTGACATCTGTAAGATAGATTACATTGGGTTTGTCATAATCTATCTCCCCCCGAGATGCGTTTACAGTATAATCATTTCCTTTTGCATCTTTTGATGAATAACTGACATTCTCCATAATATTTGATTTATATGAATCTTCATCAGAAATAACTTTCTCTATCGTTGAAATATTTTTTTCTTTGGAATATTTATAATATGAAATTATTGAAATTATTGAAATAAATATAGTTATATAAATTATAAGATTTTTTTTTTTCATCTACACAATATCAGAGGCTAGGATATTATGAATGTGAATTACTCCAATTGTCTTTAATTTATTTCTCTTATTATAAACACTTAATGAGGTAATTTTTTTACTATTCATTATAGTGAGCGCTTTTGCAGCCAACATATCTTTATCAACACTTATTGGATTTTTTGTCATAACATCTTTTACTTTTAGTGAATACAGGTCATTTTTCTTTAGTCTAAATCTTCTAATTTGACCATCTGTTATTATACCTAAGGTTTTTTTATTTTTATTTTGAACGATTAAAAATCCTAGCTTTTTTTTAGTTAATATTTGTAATGCCACCTTCATCTTAATATTTTCTTGAACGAATGGGATTTTATTACCTTTAACCATAAGGTCTTCAACTATTTTTAATTGAGCACCTAAGCTACCTGCTGGATGAATTTTTTTAAAATCTAACTTATCAAATTTCTTATATTGCATAGCCGCAATAGCTAAGGCATCACCAAGAGCAAGCTGAACAGTGGTACTTGATGTGGGAACTATACCCCCTGACTCTCTTACTTGGGGAATTAATAATTTTATATCTGAAGCTTTATATAAAATAGATTCTTTTTTTGACATAATTCCAATTAATAATATTTTATTTCTATTTGCATATTGAATTATATTTTTGAGTTCATTAGTTTGTCCAGAATAGCTTATTAAGATTAAAACATCCTTTTTTTGAATAGAACCCAAATCACCATGAGAAGAGTCACTAGCAGATAAATTAAACGAAGGTGTTCCAACTGAAGATAGGGTGGCTGCTATCTTAGATGCTATAAGGCCACTTTTGCCAACTCCACAGACAATTACTTTAGATTGGCATTTTGCTATCTCGATTACAGCTTTATCAAATGAACCACCAATATTTTTTTTTAATTTTTGTAAGCCTTTAATTTCAAGATCAATTACATTTCTAGCAACTTGGGTAAATTTTTTTTTATTCATTAGTGTGACCAGATATCTTCTTTAAATAAGGCAAGATCAAGATCAACTCTAGTTTTTAAAAATTTTATACAATCTTGATAAAGTTCCATTCTATTTTCTCTTTCTAATATTTTGTTAAGTTCGTCATGAATTTTATGCAGATATATTACGTCGTTAGAGCAGTATTTCATTTGGTTAGGAGTTAGCTCTCCTCCAAAGTCAGAAGTTTGAAACTGTTTACTAATATCAATATTTGTAAATGCCTTGATTAAAGTTTTCAGAGAATGAGAGTCGGTAAATGTTCTTGCAAGTTTAGATTGAATTTTTGTACATTCAACATTTTTAACATCAGTTTTTAAATAATATTTAATATGAGTCAGATCTGCTCTAGCATAGTGAAAAATCTTTTTAATATTTTCATCACTTAAAATTTTTATTAAATTAGGGGCATTATAAGTTTGTCTATCTAATTGGATTATATGAGCATCTGAATTTCCTGAAGATATCTGTATTAAACAAAGTGGATCACGCCTAACATTTAAACCCATAAACTCACCATCTACAGCTAATGAAGTGTTGCCCAATTTAAAATCATCTGGTAGATCATTTTTGTGCAATTGAATATTAATATTCATTTTTAAATATATATAATAGAAATTTTATGAAAGCAAAAAAAGTTCTAATTTTTGGTGGTAGTGGTCAAATTGGTAGAAACTTAATTAGAAAACTTACCAAGAATAATTATATAGTTACCGTTGTAACAAGAAACATTCATCAAAAAAGTTATATAATTAAAACGCAAGCAAATGCTGGTTATATTGATATTGTAGAGGCAAATATTTTTGATGAAAATAAAATAAAAAATTTATTTAAAAAAACAGATATTTGTATCAATCTAATTGGAATTTTGTTTGAAAAAAAAGGTGGAAATACATTTAAAAATATTCATTCTATTTTTCCATCCTTATTAGCTAAACTTTGTAAAGAATATAATTTAAAGCATTTTATTCACTTATCAGCTTTAGGAATAAATGATGCAATAGATTCAGACTATGCAAAAAGTAAATTAGAGGGAGAAGCTAATGTTTTAAAAAATTTTCCACTTGCAACAATTTTAAGACCTTCAATTGTATATTCAGTAGACGATAACTTCACAACTAATTTTATGACCCTTCTAAATAGATTGCCAATTTTTCCTCTTTACTATGAGGGCAAAACAAAATTTGCACCAATTCATTGCTCAGATTTAACAGATACAATTAATTATGTAATTTCAAAAAATATCTACTCTAAAATAATTGAATGTGTAGGACCTGAAATAATATCTTTTAAAGAGTTATTGCAAAAATTATTAAATTTAATTAATAAGAAAAGAATATTAATACCTTTTCCATTACCGCTAGCTCAATTTTCGGCAAGGTTTTTTGAAATATTGCCAAATCCTTTACTTACTAGAGATCAATTAAGACTACTGAAATATGATAATATTTCATCTGGCAAATATAAAACTAACTCAGAAATGGGAATTCCTAGTGTTAAATTTTTTGACCAAGAAGTTAAAAAATATTGTTATATGTGGAGAGAAGGTGGCCAATTTTCTACTGAAAAATATACTTCTGAAGATTTGAAAAACAAAGTTAATTAAAAAAATTTAGGCTGACTGTATTTTTTTTTCTATAAATTCTGAAACTTCTTCTTTTTCTGTGACTTCTTCTTTTTTACCTTTAGGTTGGTATGCATACAAAAGGTGTAATTTGCAGTAAGAAAAATCTTTTAAAGATGATCTACCACAGAAATAAAACGACTTTTCATCTGGATGACCTATTGGCCATTTGCAAGAACTTTCGTCAAGCTCTTCTAATTGTTTAGGGTTTTCTGGCTCAAAATCTTTTTCAATGATTAAAGATTTAAATTTACTTTTTCTACTTCTTTTAGTTTTATTATTGTTTTCTTCGACAGAATTTTCAAAATTTTGATTTGAAGTGGCAGTTCTAGTTTTAATTTTTGCTGATAAATTTAATCTATGAGCCTTTCCAATGACTGCATTTCTGCTGATACCACCTATAATCTCAGCGATTTGACTCGCAGTATTACCCTTTCCCCAAAGTTCTTTTAGTTTTGATACTTTTTCATCGTTCCAGTTCATTATCTATATGTTGTATTATGTTTTCTAAAAATAACAATATACTGATACAAAATGTAAATAAACAAGCAATTTCTTAAGGTTATCAACAAAAATAAGCTTAAATTTGTTTAGATGTATTTTCAATCATAACTTGTATCTAATTATTAAAATTTATAAAAACTGACTTAAAATTATGAGCTATTTAACAAAAAATTATAACAGAAAAAAAATTTCTTTTAAAAGGGGGAAAGGTAGCTTCTTATATTCTGTTGATGGTAAAAAATATTTAGATTTTGTTCAGGGAATAGCTGTAAACTCATTAGGTCACGCTCATCCTAAATTAGTCAAAACAATTAATGCTCAATCTAAAAAACTTTGGCATGTTTCAAATGCCTTTGTAATCCCAGAAGGGGAAAAGTTAGCTAAAAAATTAGCTAAAAAAACATTTGCTGATTATGTTATGTTTCAAAATAGTGGTGCGGAGGCAACAGAAGCGGCAATAAAAGTCGCAAGAAGATATTTTTATTCAATCGGAAAGCCAAAAAAAAATAGAATTTTATGTGTAAAAAATTCTTTTCATGGAAGAACACTAGCTGCAATTTATGCTAGTGGATCAAAAAAAATGACAGAGGGATTTGGACCAAAAGTTGGAGGATTTGATCATTTTGAATTTGGAGACCACAAATCAATACAAAAAAAAATTACAAAAAATACAGCAGCTATAATGGTTGAAACTATTATGGGTGAAGGTGGTATAAAAGTAATACCCGATTGGTGTTTAAAAGGATTAAGAAAAATTTGCGATAAAAAAAATATATTATTAATATTAGATGAGGTTCAGTGTGGAGTTGGAAGATCGGGAGATTTTTTTGCTTTTGAAAAATCTAAAGTAAAGCCTGATATAGTCCCAATTGCAAAAGGGATTGGTGGTGGATTTCCAATTGGAGCAGTTTTAATGAATAAAAAAGTTGCAGTGGGCATGACGGCTGGAACACATGGTTCGACTTTTGGTGGCAATCCTTTGGCTATGGCCGTTGGTAATTCAGTAATGGATATTATTGCTAATAAAAAGTTTTTAAAACATGTTAAAAGTATTTCTAAATATTTTTTAGAAAATCTCAATAAAATTAAAGAAAAATATCCTGGAGTTATAAAAGAGATTAGAGGTAGAGGTTTATTGATTGGAATACAGCTTCATACAGATCAAGTTAATTTTATTAAAAAATTGATGGATAATAAATTATTAACTATTAGAGCGGCTGAAAATGTAGTTAGAATTTTACCACCATTAAATGTTAAGAAAAATGAAATTGATCAAGCTTTAAGATTAATCAAAAAGGTATGCACAGAAGTAAATTAAAATGAATCATTTTATAAATTTAAAAGATGTCCCAGCCAAAGATCTTCAAAAGATTGTTGCTGATGCAAAAAAAAGAAAAAACTTAAGAAAAAAATTAAGCACATTAGAGGTTGATAAAGGAGCGCCTTTAAAAGGTAAATTGCTTATACAAATGTTTGAAAAATCAAGTTTGAGAACCAGATTGAGCTTTTATCTAGCAATTAAGCAACTTGGAGGAGGAACATTAACCCTTAGATCAAATGAACTTCATCTTGGTCAAGGAGGAGAAAGTATAGCAGATACCGCAAAAATACTTTCAACTTATGGTGATGGATTTATGTTAAGAACTGATAGTGATCAAAAAGTTGAAAATTTTAGAGATCATTTAACAATCCCAGTAATTAATGGTTTGAGCCCATCCTCGCATCCAACACAAGTACTTTCAGATGTGTTTACTGTTGAAGAGATAAAGAAAAAAAAAATTTCAAAATTAAACATTTGTTGGATTGGAGACTCTAATAATGTTTTAGATAGCTTAATTGCAGCTTCTGTTAAATTTTCTTTTAAATTAAGCATAGGCTGTCCAAAAAAGTTTGAGCCTGGCAAAGAAGTTAGAAACTGGGTAAAAGCAAATAACAAAAAAATATTCATTTATAATGATCCAAAAAAAGCTGTTAACGGAGCAGATGTGATATTTTCAGATAAAGTTATATCCTTAAATGATAAAGTTAATAAAAAAAAAAAAATTGAACAATTTAAAAAATTTAAGATTAATAAAAAATTAATGGGTTATGCAAAGAAAGATTGTATTTTTCTCCACTGTTTGCCTCGAGGATCTGAAGTAAGTAATGAAGTTTTTTTAGGAAAAAAATCTCATGTTTGGCAACAAGCTCTTAATAGAGTTCATGTCCAAAAAAGTATTTTATTATATTGTTTCGGAAAATTAAGGTAGTGGTACTGGACTATCAGAATTTTGATTTAAGTATTTAATTACTGAAGCTCTATCTTTTTCTTTTCTTAATCCAGCAAATGCCATTTTTGTTCCTTTAATCCATTTAGCAGGTTTAATTAAGTAACCGTTGAGTTCTTCAAAAGTCCACTCTTTATCGAATGATGCTAGGGCCTTAGAATATTTGTAATCTGTAACAGCACCAGTTTTTCTCCCAACTACATTCCAAAGTGCAGGACCAATGTTGTTTTTTCCACCTTTAATAATTGAGTGACATGCAGCACATTTTTTAAAAACTTTTTCACCCGCAGCTACATCGCCCATTGCCATTAATGCAGCTATATCAATTTTTTCTACCACAGCCGTTTCTACAGATGATGACACAGTTGTAGCTTGCTGCACCTCAACTGCATATCCTGGAGTTTTAGGTTTTTCTACATGAAATATAATATTTGATAGTTTGCCAATACCAATTACCAAAAGAGCAACCATCAACACAGCAGCTATAATTTTATTTAATTCAAACGAATCCATTTTTCTAAATATTATTTTGAACGTATAGCATGATAAATTAAAAAATTACTAAAATTTAGTGTATAATTTTGCCTCTATGTCAATTTAATCGGTATAATAAATTGAAAAATTAATGAAAACATTAACCATCATACCGTCAAGATTATCAGCCACAAGACTGCCAGGTAAGCCCTTGTTAAAGATAAATGATTTATCAATTATTTCACACGTCTTTAGAAAGGCTCAAGATGCAAATTTAGGAGAGGTTTTTGTTGCAACTGAGGACCAAGAAATAGTCGATGATGTCACAAATAACGGAGGTAATGCTATTTTAACAAGCAGAGACCACAAAACTGGAACTGACAGAATTTATGAAGCATTAAAGAAAATAGACCTTAAAGGTATTGATTTAATAATGAATTTACAAGGTGATGAACCAGCAATAAATATTGAAGACATTATTAGTTTAAATAAAAAAATGATTAATAGTAAGTCGAGAATAGGAACTCTTGCGGCAAAAATTAAAGATTTTAAAGATTTAAAAAATGAAAATATTGTAAAAGTTATAACTGAAAAAAATTTAGATAATGATCAATTTCCAGAGGCAAAGACTTTTATAAGAAATTCTTCAAATAAAGATAACATTTATCATCATATAGGAATTTATTGTTATTCATCTACAGCTCTTGAGGAATTTGTTAAATTGAGTCAGTCTCAAAATGAAATTAAAAATAGATTAGAGCAATTAAGAGCTTTAGATAATGATATTAAAATAAATGTAGCGCTTGCTAAATCAAGTCCAATTGGGGTTGATACTGAAGAAGATTATCTGGCCTTAAAAAAAATTATGGAATATAAAGTTTAATGAGTAAGATTTATTTTCAAGGTACTTTTGGAGCATATTCTCATTTGGCAGCTTTATTAGTCGACCCAAAAGCAGAGATAATACCTTGCAAAACTTTTGATGATTGTTTTAATAATGCAGCATTAGAGCCTGAATGTAGAATAATTATTCCAGAGTCAAACAGAATTACAGGAAATATTGGTATTGAATATTTAATTTTTAAATACAGATTAAATATTTATATGGAACATTTTCAAAAAATTGAACATAATTTATTAGGTCAATCAGGAGCAAAACTTAGCGATATAAAAGAAGTGTATTCTCATGCTCAAGGTTTGTCTCAATGTTCAAAATTTATAAAAGATAACAATATAGTAGAACATATTAGAGCAGACACAGCAGGATCTGCAGAGATGATTTCAAAGATCAAAGATAAAAAGCAAGCTGCGATAGCCTCTTCATTAAGCGCAGAAATTTATGGATTGGATATTATTAAAAAAAATATTGAAAATGAAAGTGGAAATTTAACAAGATTTTTAGTTATGGGGAAAAATATTTCTCAACCTGAGTTTGGAAACAAAAAATATATCACTTCTTTTTTATTTAAGCTTAAAAGTAAGCCAGCTGCTCTTTACCAGTCTCTTGGAGGATTTGCGATTAATGGTGTAAATTTAACAAAGTTGCAAAGTTATCCAGAAAAAAACACATTCGATTCCTTCTTTTTTTTATGTGATTTAGATGGACATATTGAAGATCCAAAAGTCCAAAAATCTTTAGAAGAGTTAGGTCTTCATTGTGAGGATTTTCACGTCTTAGGTGTTTTTGAGGCAGATAAATTGAGAGAGAAAAAAAAATAATCTTTTCTTGTAGAATAGAAAATTTAACTGCTATAATAGTTTCGGAGGCTAGAGGTGGATGCTGCTTGAACCCGACCAGATCTTAACGGAAGCAGTCGTAGAGACAGTTATTCAGGTTCTAGTCTCCTAAAAATTAAAAAATGAATAATAACTCAAAAGTACTAGCATTAAAGTATAGACCACAAAGTTTTGATGATCTTATAGGTCAAGAAGTTGTGGTAGAAACTATAACTAATTCAATAAAAGCAAATAAAGTTCCCAATGCTTATTTGTTCACTGGCATAAGAGGAATTGGCAAAACCACGACTGCAAGAATAGTTGCTAAAGCACTCAATTGTTCAAATGGTATAAAAAATTTATGTAAAGAAAATTTATGTGAAAATTGTGAGGCAATAACAAACTCAAGTCATATTGATGTTCTTGAAATGGATGCTGCAAGCAAAACAGGTGTAGATGACGTTAGAGATTTAATTGAATTTTCAAAATACGGGCCAACTTCAGCAAAATATAAAATATTCATCATAGATGAAGTTCATATGCTAAGTAAACAAGCGTTTAATGCATTATTGAAAACACTTGAAGAACCACCTGAATATCTTAAGTTTATTTTTGCAACTACAGAAATTAAAAAAATTCCAATTACTGTTGTGTCGAGATGTCAAAGATTTGATCTATCTAGAATTAAATCAACAGAATTATTTGAATTTATAAAAAAGATAAAGGATAAAGAAAATGGTAAAGTTTCAGACGATGCTTTAAAATTAATTATTAAGATATCAGAAGGATCTGTGAGGGATGCCTTATCCTTGTTAGATAGAGCTCTATTAAGTTTAGACGATAATACAGAATTAGATCTAAATGCAGCGCAGAAAATTTTTGGTTATTTTGATAAATCTCAATTAATTGATTTATTTCAGTTAATTTTAAATGGTGAAGAAAACAAGGTGATCAATATTTACAGAAAAATATATGATCAAGGAGTTGAGCCAAAAGTTTTTATTAATGATTTTTTAGAACTTCTTTATTATTTTAAAAATATCAATTCATTAACTTTAGAAAGTACTAATTTTTCTCTTAATGATGAGGAGTTTACAAGAATTAAAGATATATCTAGTCAAGTAGATGCAGAAGTTTTAATTCTATTTTGGCAATTTGCAATCTCATCGCTTGAAGAATTAGATATTGTGTCTAATCAGCATTTATCAATTGAGATGTTCTTAATAAGATTAATGCATTTAAGTTCTATAAAATCAAAAAAAACACATGATTTGAATACGGATGAAAGCTTAGAAAGTGCAGCGGTCCCGAAACAAACTGACATAGAAAATGTTACACAAGCTATAGATCAAATTAAAAATATTGCTCAAGAAAAAAAAATTAAACCAGAAATTGAAACAGAAATTAAAGCAATAGATAAAAGTTTAATTAATTCATTTAATGATTTGTTAGATGCCTGTTCAGAAAAAAAAGAAATCAAATTAAAATATGAGTTAGAAAAAAATGTTAACCTAGTTAAATTTGAGAGGAATAGAATAGAGATTTCTTTCAATGGTAATTTAGATAAAGATTTTGTTAAAGATTTGTCTGCAAAACTTTTTGAATGGACTGGTGAAAGATGGATAATTACATTTAGTAAATCTAAAGGTGAAATGTCTGTAAAAGAGAAACAAAAAAATAAAAAAGAAGAATTAATAAATGAAGTTAAAAATTCAGAAATCTATAAAACTATAATAGAAAAGTTCCCAGATGCTGAATTGACCGATGTTAAATTAAATAAAAAAGAGGATTAAAATGACTGATTTTACTAAAATTTTAGATAAAGCCAAGGAGCTTGAAACTAAAATGAAAGAAAGCCAAGAAAAAATCAAAGAGATTAGGGCCGAGGGGGTTTCTGGATCTAATTCAGTTAAAATTATACTAGACGGAGAAGGCGAGATGCAAAACATTAAATTATCTGATGATATAATGAAAGAAGATAAAACTATTATAGAAGATTTAATAGTGGCTGCTCACAACAGTGCTAAGTCTCACCTTAAATCAAAGACCACAGAAGAAATTTCAAAAGCTACAGGAGGTTTTGGAATTCCTGGTTTTAAATGGCCATTGTAATTGATGCAAAATATTAATGAGATTGAAGAATTAATAAAATTAATATCAAAACTTCCTGGTTTAGGCCCAAAGTCAGCAAAAAGAATTGTTTTAAAATTAATTAATAATCGCGATGAACTTGTCAAGCCTATGGCTATTATATTAGATCAAGTTTATAAAAATGTAACCAGGTGTAGTTCTTGCGGGTCTTTAAAATCAAATTCAAATGGTTGTATGAATTGTGAGGATAAAAAAGAAAGATATACTAAAATTTGTATAGTTGAGGATATTGCTGATCAATGGTCAATTGAAAATTCAAATATTTTTCAGGGTTATTTTCATATTTTGGGAGGAACCATTTCCTCTGTCGGGCAAAGAAAAGAAGATCTTTTAATTAACTCGCTAGTAGAAAGAGTAAATAGAGAAAATATTGAAGAAGTAATATTAGCAACAAGTGCAACTGTTGAAGGGCAAACTACAGCTTATTACATTCAAGATAGTTTAAAAAATTCAAAAGTGAAAATTACTAAATTAGCCCAAGGTTTACCAGTTGGTGGAGAAATTGAGAGTTTAGATGATGGAACTTTATTTTCTGCATTTAAAAATAGAGCTAATTTAAATTCTAATTCAGATTAAGTTTTTTTTTCAATCTATTTTGATGCAATAAAGGTTCTGTATATCCTGATGGCTGCTCCATACCTTTAAAAACTAAATCACACGCAGTTTTAAAAGCTAAAGATCGATCAAAGTCATCACTCATTTTGATATATTTTTCATCTCGTTTATTTTGTTCATCAACAATTTTTGCCATATCTTTCATAATTTCAGTTACTTGAATTTTAGTTGTTATTCCATGATGAATCCAGTTAGCAATATGTTGTGAAGATATTCTAAGTGTTGCTCTATCTTCCATAAGTCCAATATTATTTATGTCTGGAACTTTTGAACATCCAACTCCTTGATCAATCCATCTAACCACATAACCCAACAATGTTTGCGCAGAGTTTGAAATTTCTTTATTAATTTCATCAACTGACCAATTTGGTCTATCAGCAACTGGTATTGTTAATAGATCATCAAGTTTTGCCTGCTCTCTATTTAAAATTTTCTCTTGCTCATCAAAAATATTAATTTCATGATAGTGTAATGCATGCAGTGCAGCAGCTGTAGGAGAGGGGACCCAAGCACAGTTAGCACCCGCTTTTAAATGGCCAGTTTTTTGTTCCATCATATCTTTCATTTTATCTGGCATTGCCCACATTCCTTTTCCTATTTGTGCTTTTCCAGATAACCCACATTTTAAACCAATATCAACGTTGTTATTTTCATAAGCTAAAATCCACTTAGAAGATTTCATATCTCCTTTTTTAATCATTGGTCCGGCTTTCATTGATGTGTGCATTTCATCACCAGTTCTATCTAAAAATCCTGTATTGATAAAAAATACTCTATTTTTCAGGGTTCTTATGCATTCTTTCAAGTTAACAGATGTTCTTCTTTCTTCATCCATAATTCCTATTTTACAAGTATATTGTTCTAACCCTAAAACTTCTTCAACTTTAGAAAAAATTAGATTGGTAAATGCTGTTTCATCTGGTCCATGCATTTTAGGTTTCACAATATAAATTGAACCAGTTCTAGAATTATTTTTATTTTTAATATCATGAAGTGCTGAAGTTGTAGTAATAAAAGCATCCATAATACCTTCGGGTACTTCATCGCCATTACTTAAAATTATTGAAGGATTGGTCATTAAGTGCCCAACATTTCTTATTAATAAAAGGCTTCTGCCATGTAATTTAAGTCCTTTACCATCTTTTGAAATATAACTTCTGTTTGGATTAAGTTTTCTTTCAAATAATTTACCAGCTTTTTCAAATTGTGTTTTAAGATTACCCTTCATTAACCCTAACCAGTTTCTATAACAAATAATCTTATCTTCAGCATCTACAGCAGCAACACTATCCTCGTTGTCACAAATGGTTGACACAGCAGATTCTAGTATTATTTCACTAATTCCAGCGTGATCTTGTTGAGCACTAAAAGCTCTAGGGTCTCTTAAAATCTCTATATGTAAGTTATTATTTTTAAGTATTATGGCAGATGGATTGTCAGCCTCACCTCTATGCCCTATAAATTTTTTTTCATCAATTAAATTAAAACCATCAGCACCTTTTAAAATTACTAAATGACCTTCTTTAATAGCAATGCTAGTAATTTTGTGCCAACTTAAATCTTTTAAAGTAAAATATTTATCTAAAAAATCTCTACCATATTTAATTACCATTTCACCTCTTAACGGATCATATCTTTCAGATACGCTATCTTCAGACTCTTCAATAACATCAGTTCCGTAAAGACTATCATATAAACTCATCCATCTTGCGTTAGCAGCATTAAGAGCATATCTTGCGTTCATAATTGGTACCACCAATTGAGGTCCTGCAATTTTAGTTATTTCATCATCAACATTTTTAGTTTCAATTAAAAAATCTGGACCTTCTTCTTTTAAATAATCAATTTCAATCAAAAATTTTTTATATTCATTTAAATTAAATTCGTTACCTTTATTTTTTATATGCCACTCATCAATCTTCTTTTGTAAATTTTCTCTAATATTAATTAATTCCTTATTCTTAGGCGCAAGTTCTTTGACTACTTTTTCAAAACCAATCCAAAATTTTTCAGGTGAAATATTTAGATCTTCCAGTAGTTCTTCACTGATAAATTTTGCTAAATTTTCTGAAACTTTAAGACTGTTAATATTTATATATTTTTCTTGCATAGCACCTAATATTTGCCCCATCTGTATTTTTGCCTGAGAGTTTTGCTCCTTCGGCGGAAATTAATCTCTTTCCAGAGTGTTATGCTTTTTGACGGTCCTTTTGCCTGAGAGTTTCCGGGGTGGTTGCTCCTTCGGCGCTAAATATGACAAATTAGTCTCTCCCGACTACTAATTTCTACTCTTAATAAAAATTAAGTCAATCGTTATCATGAGGCAATTTTTCTATTAAACATTTTATTGCCTTTTTTAAAAATTAACTATGCTTTATAAATATAGCATGAAAAATTATCTTAATTTTGAGTCAGATATAAAAAATTTAGAGAGTGAGATTGAAAAATTAAAAGATCCATATAACCAAGATGGACTTTCGGAAGTAGATACTCAAAAAATATCAACCGTTCAAACCGAATTAGATGAGAAGCTAAAAGATATTTATTCTAATCTAGATCCTTGGCAGACGACAATGGTTGCAAGACACGAAGATAGACCAAAATCAAAATTTTTTATTGATAACTTATTTGAAGATTTTATTTCTTTGTCTGGTGATCGATATTATGGAGAAGACAAGTCGGTTATTGCAGGTTTTGCAAAATTTAATGGCAATTCAGTATTAATAATTGGTCAGGAAAAAGGGGAAAACCTAGAAAGCAGAATTGAAAGAAATTTTGGAATGATGAGACCAGAAGGTTATAGAAAAACAATTAGATTAATGAATTTAGCGAACAAATTTAATATACCTATAATTTCTTTCATCGATACGCCTGGTGCATATCCAGGAGTTGGAGCTGAAGAAAGAGGACAAGCAGAAGCCATAGCTAAATCAATTGAGTGCTGTATGGAGCTTAAAGTTCCAACCTTAGCAATTATAATTGGTGAAGGAGGCTCAGGTGGTGCAATAGCATTAGCCTCTTCGAACAAAGTAATTATGTTAGAAAATTCAATTTATTCAGTTATCTCGCCAGAGGGATGTGCAACTATTTTGTGGAGAGATCCAAAAAAAATGCTTGATGCTGCAAAAGCAATGAAGTTATCAGCGAAAGATTTGTTAGAACTTAAAATTATAGACGAAATAATTCCAGAACCCCTGGGTGGTGCTCATAGGGATAGAGATTTAATGTTAGATAATTTAAGAAGCTCAATTTCTAAAAATTTAGAATATTTTAATGATTTATCAGCTGATGAAATTATGAATGAAAGAAAAAATAAGTTTTTAAAAATTGGAAGAAATAAAGGTTTTGTAAGTAGCCCTGAAAATATAAGTACACTTACAATTAAAGAACAAAATATTATAGAAATTTTAAAATCAAAAAAAATAATAATTGGATCAATTGGTCTAGGATTAATTTTACTAATTGTAGCAATTAGTTTGGTGTAAAATCTTTATAAACCTCCACAACAATTTTTGAATTTTTTACCAGTTGCTTCACATCGATCATTCCTTGAAATTTTTTGGTCTTTTTTAACAATTAAAAGACATTTGGGATCATCAGATTTATCGATTGTTTTTGTAGAACTTGAAAGCTGTCTTTCTTGAGTTACAACTTTTAAATTTATTAAAATAGTTACATAATCTAATTTTAGTTTATCTAAAAGATTTGAGAATAATTCAAACGCCTCTTTTTTATATTCAATTAAAGGATCTCGTTGTCCATAGGATCTAAGTCCAATTACTTGTCTTAGTTGTTCTAAGTATTGAATATGAGATTTCCAATTCAAATCTATTGATTGAAGAAATATTCTTTTTTCTATCTCCTTTGCATGATCTTCTCCCAAAAGATTAATTCTCTCCTGTCTAGACTCTAAAAATTTATTCATAATTTTTTCTTTTATTTCATCATCTTTTGAAGAAATTAATTCTTTAAGTTCAGCCTCACTAAAACTTTTTCCAATAATTTGTTTAAGACGATTGCTAAATTCATTACTTTTAGGGTTTGATAAGTTCTTTATTTTTAACTTTATAATATCTTGAATTATTTCATTTAAAAATTCATCAGAGTAACTAAATATATTTTCACTATTCATTGCATCTTTTCTTTGAGAAAATACAACATGTCTTTGGTCATTTAAAACGTTATCAAATTTGATTAAAGTTTTTCTAATATCAAAGTTTCTAGCCTCAACTTTTTGTTGAGCTCTCTCAAGTGCTTTATTTATCCATGGATGATCAATGCTCTCCCCATCTTTGAGTCCTAATTTTTCTAACATTTTATTCATAGACTCAGATCCAAAAATTCTCATTAAATCATCTTCAAGACTTACATAAAATATCGAACTTCCCTCATCACCTTGTCTCCCAGATCTACCTCTTGCTTGATTATCAACTCTTCGAGACTCCATTCTCTCAGTTCCTATAACAAATAATCCACCTAAAGATTTTATCTTACTTTTATCAGTTTTAAGTTGATCTTCTGGAATAGAACCTTTTTTTCCACCAAGTTGAATATCCACACCTCTTCCAGAAATACTTGTTGTAATTATTACTGATTTTTCTTTACCAGCATTTGCAATTATATCTGCTTCATTTTCATGGTTTTTAGCATTTAAAACTAAATGTTTTATATTTTTTTTCTTTAATAAAGCTGAATAAACCTCAGACTTATTAACACTAGATGTGAAAATTAAAATTGGCTGTTTAGCTTCATGACATTCAATTATTTTATCAATAATAGCATTATTTTTTTCATCTTCTGTTCTAAAAATTTGATCATTATAATCTTTTCTGATCATTTCATTATTAGTTGGAATTATCACAACGGGTAAATTGTAAATTTCAAAAAATTCTTCAGACTCAGTTGCAGCAGTTCCTGTACATCCAGAGATTTTTTTATAAAGTTTAAAATAATTTTGATAAGTTATAGATGCTAAAGTTTGATTTTCAGCTTGAATATTGATTTGTTCTTTTGCTTCTAAAGCTTGATGTAATCCATCACCAAATCTTCTACCTTCAAGTATCCTACCCGTAAGTTCATCTATAATTTTTAAATTTTCATCCTGGATAATATAGTCTTTACCTTTTTCAAATAGATGATTAGCTCGAAGGGCTTGATTTACATGGTGCACTAAATGTAAATTTTCTGGATCATAGAAATTATTATTTTTTAAAATTCCAGCATTAGAAAATATTTTTTCTACATTGTTAATCCCATCATTAGTTAAAAGAATACTTTTTTCTTTTTCATCTATTTCGTAATCTTTATTATTTAATTGTTTTACCAGTTTATCGATAGCAAGATATTGGGCTGTTTTATCTTCAGTTGAACCCGAAATAACTAAGGGCGTTCTAGCTTCATCAATTAGGCAAGAGTCTATTTCATCAACTATAGAAAATGAATGTTCTCTTTGTACCATATCATTTTCTGAAAATTTCATATTATCTCTTAAGTAATCAAATCCAAGCTCACTATTTGTTGCGTAGGTAATATCACAACTATAATTTTTTTTACGCTCAACATCATCCTGATCATTATTAATATAGCCTGAAGACAAGCCTAAAAGATTATAGATTAGCCCCATTTCAATAGAGTCTCTTTTTGCAAGATAGTCGTTGACTGTTACAATATGAACTCCTTTTTCACAAAGTGCATTTAAGTAAGCAGCCAATGTAATGGTTAGAGTTTTCCCTTCTCCAGTTCTCATTTCGGCAATTTTCCCTTCATGAAGAGCAACACCTCCAATTATTTGAACATCAAAATGTCTTTCATTACGTGTTCTTTTTGAAGCCTCTCTTACTAACGCAAATGCTTCAGGCAAAATATCGTCTAAGGTTTTTCCTTGTTTTAATTTTTCTTTATATTCAAGTGTTTTTTTTGGAAACTCTAAATCATTAAGATCTTTAAATTCATCTTCTAGCAAATTTATTTTTTTGAGAATTTTACCTATTCTTTCAAGCTCTTTTTGATTATTAGACTTGATGAATTTTGTAATGAAATTTAATGGGTTAAACATGAGTATTTGATTTATTCTTTACTTATATTGTTTAATATATGTATTAAATAATTATTTTAAACACTATGGGAATTAATTTATCTAATCTTTTAAATTCAAAATCAAAAAATACCAGAATGATTGATTTTCAAGACTTAGATCATATTGAAGGGCTGTCAATTTCTGTTGTTAGTGCAAATCTATATAATGATAGTAGAGACGATTTATCAATGTTCTATTTTAGAGATGGTGCCAATTATGCCTCTGTTTATACTCAATCAAAAATACTTTCAGAAAATATTAAATGGAATTTGAGTCAAAATAGTAAAAAAATATACTCACTTTTAGTTAATACAAGAAATGCGAATGCTTTTACTGGCAAACAAGGCTATGAAAGTCTCAAGAAATTGTCAAACCAAATTTCAACTGGTCTATCTAAAAAACAAGAACAAGATGAAGATAGTCCTAAAAAAATTTCTCCTAAAGAAATTATGTTTGGATGTACAGGTACTATTGGTGAAAAGTTTCCTTGTGAAAAAATTCTTCATCAAATTCCTAATTTGATTAATAAAATTAGATATACCCAAAATAAATTTATTTGGATGAAAGCTGCTCTTGGAATTATGACTACAGATACTAAGCCTAAGTTAACAATGGAAAAGTGCAAAATAGGGAATAAAAATATTAAGATTTATGGAATTGCAAAAGGCTCTGGAATGATACATCCAAATATGGCAACTACTTTGGCTTATATTTTTACAGATGCAAAATTATCAAATGATATTTTAAATAAATTATTAAAAAAAAATATTTCAACAACATTTAATGCAATAACATGTGATGGAGATACAAGTACTAATGATATGGCAACTATTTTTGCAACTGGAAAAGTAGATAATTCTCAAATTACAAATTTAAATGATAAAAAAATTCAAAATTTTGATAAAGCTTTAAATCAGGTGTTATTGAATCTAGCTAAGAGGGTGGTTTCAGATGGCGAAGGATCATCTAAGTTTGTCACTATAAATGTTAATAGATGTAAATCAGAGATAGAAGCTAAACAGATTGCCTTTTCAATTGCCAACTCGCCTTTAGTAAAAACTGCAATTGCTGGTGAAGATCCCAATTGGGGAAGAATTGTGATGGCAATTGGAAAAGCTGGACCTAAAATAAATCTGAAAAAACTATCAATTAAATTTGGTGATTTAAAAATCGTTCAAGATGGTAAGCTACATCAAAATTACAATGAAAAAAAAACTTCTTTATACATGAAAAATGAAAATATTGATCTTGATATTGAAATTTTTACGGGAACAAAAAGTTTTTCAGTCTATACAATGGATTTTACGAAAAAATATATAGATATAAATACAGATTATAGAAGCTAAATACATTGAAAATTTAATTTTTATTATTAATTATATATTATGATCAAATATAGATTGGCATGTAATGATTGTGAGCTATCATTTGATAGCTGGTTCGCTTCATCAAAAGAATTTGAAAAATTAAAAAAAAAAAAATTATTAATTTGTTATAATTGTAATTCTTTAAAAGTGGACAAAACACTAATGGCTCCAACGTTAATAAATAATAAAAAAAATTTAAATAACAGTATGGAGTTAACCAAATATGAAAACGTAAAAAAAACTATTAAAAATTATCAAAAATTTATTAAAGATAATTTTAAGTATGTGGGTGAAAATTTTGCTTATGAAGCACGATCCATACATTATGATAAGAAAAAGAAATCTAAAGGAATATATGGAAATGCCTCCAAAAAAGACCTTAATGAATTAAAAGAAGAGGGGATTGATACTCAAATGATACCCTGGATTGAAGATATAGATAATTAAACTTTTATAAATTTTGCAATATAATTTACAGATGTGTCTGTGGACACACTCCATTCATCTTTGATTATATTAAAATTCATTCCATCTAATTTATCTAATTTTAAATTATTTTTTAGTAAAATACTTTTAAGATCTTCAGGTGTTACAAACTTTTCCCATTCATGAGTGCCTATTGGAAGCCATCTCAAAATATACTCTGCACCAATAATTGCAAAAACATATGACTTTAATGTTTTATTAAGAGTTGCAACAAACATTAGGCCATTTTTTTTAAGCAGTTTTGAACAAGATCTTATAAAAAAATTTATATCTTCAACATGTTCAATTATTTCCATATTTAAAATAACATCAAATTTTTTTTTAATTTTAAGTTTTTCAGGAGATGAGCACAGATATTTGATACTAAGTTTATTTTTTTTTGCGTGTAATTTAGCAATATTAATATTTTTATCAGATGCATCTATACCTGTTACGCTAGCTCCTAATCTTGTCATTGGTTCAGATAGAAGTCCACCGCCACATCCTATGTCTAATATATTAATTTTTTGTAAAGGTCTTTTTTTAGCTTTTAATTTAAAATTTTGAATAATATTTTCTTTAATATATCTTATTCTAATAGGGTTAAATTTATGTAGTGGTTTAAATTTACCATTAGGATCCCACCATTCGGTGGCCATTCTTGAAAATTTTTCTATTTCTTTTTTATTTACACTGCTCATGATAGATAATTAGTTGACATAGCAATTAAGATGTATTTTATCAAATATTAATTAAATTATAATAATTAAATCTGATCAATGAAAACTGTTGTATTAAAGTTTGGTGGAACTTCTGTTGGTAGTATTGATAGAATCAAAAATGTTTGTAAGATTATTGCTTCGTATAAAAAGAAAAACGTCAAAGTTTTAGCAATCTCCTCTGCAATGAGCGGTGTTACAAATGATCTCGTTAATAAATCTAAATTGATAAGTAATAATTTTGATAAAGCAGAGTATGACACATTAGTATCTACTGGTGAGCAAGCATCTTGTGCTCTAATAGCAGGAAGATTAAAACATATGGGATTTAGATCTAGATCTTGGATGTCATGGCAGTTACCAATATTAACAGAAGGCCCTTACTCTGGCGCAAGAATTAGCAAAATAGTTGTAAAAGAATTAAATAAATATTTAAAAAGTGGAGGTATTCCTATTATTACTGGGTTTCAAGGTGTTAACAGTGAGCTTAGATTAACCACTATTGGTAGAAGTGGTTCAGATGCTTCAGCAATAATGTTGGCTAAATTTATTAAAGCTGAAGAGTGTATAATTTATACAGATGTAGATGGAGTTTATACAACTGACCCCAGACAGTATAAAAATGCAAAAAAGATAAAAAAAATATTTTATGATGAAATGTTGGAAATGGCATCCTTGGGATCAAAAGTTATGCAGCCAACTTCAGTACAAGATGCTAAACTAAATAAAATTGATATTCAGGTTAAATCTTCATTTGTCAAAAAATCTGGAACATTAATCACTGGCTCCAGTAAAGCTTTTAGTAATCAAATTATTACTGGAATTTCTTCAACAAAAAATGATGCTAAAATTACAATTGTAGGAGTTAAAGATAGACCTGGTATTGCAGCATCTATTTTTAAACCTTTGTCTCAAAATTTAATTAATGTGGATATGGTTATTCAAAATATTTCATTAAATGGTAAAGAAACAGATTTAACATTTACAATTAAATCTGATGATTTAAAAAAAACAGAAAAATTAATTAAACAAAATAAAAAAATATCTTATAAAAAATTATCCTTTGATAAAGATGTTTCTAAAGTTTCGATAATTGGAGTTGGAATGATAACAACTCCAGGTATTACCTATAGAATGTTTCAAGCTTTAGCTTTAAAAAAAGTAAATATTTTAGTAATTTCCACTTCTGAAATTAAAATATCTGTTTTAGTTTCTACAAAGAATGTAAAAAAAGCAATAACCGTTTTACATAAAGAATTTAAATTAGATTAATAATGAGCGTTAGACCTTTTAGAGATATTAAACGAAAAAAAACTAAAGTAATTAATGTTGGTGATGTAAAAATTGGTGGAGATAATCCAATTTCTGTTCAGTCAATGACAAATACTCTAACAACAGATGTGAAGGCTACAATTAATCAAATTAATGATATTGTCGAAGAAGGTGCCGATATTGTCAGAGTTTCATGTCCCGATAAAGATTCTACTGCTGCACTAAAAGAAATAGTTAATCATGTATCTGTACCAATTGTTGCAGATATACATTTTCATTTCAAAAGAGCAGTTGAGGCAGCAGAAAGTGGAGCAAAATGTTTAAGAATTAATCCAGGAAATATAGGTGATAAAGTAAAAATTCATGAAGTTTTGAGTGCAGCAAAAAATAATGATTGTTCAATAAGAATAGGAGTTAATGCAGGATCTTTAGAGAGAGATATTTTAGAGAAATTTAAAGAACCTTGTCCAGAAGCTTTAGTTGAAAGTGCGCTAAGAAATATAAAGATTTTAGAAGATCAAGATTTTTTCAACTTTAAAATAAGTGTAAAATCATCTGATGTTTTTTTATCAATTGCAGCATATCGTCAACTTTCAAAGGTAACAGACTATCCATTGCATCTTGGAATAACTGAAGCTGGAAGTTTTGTATCTGGGAGTATAAAGTCATCAATAGGTCTAGGATCTTTACTAATGGATGGGATTGGAGATACAATAAGAATTTCTTTATCAGATAATCCACCCCAAGAAATTAAAGTTGGAAATGAAATATTAAAATCCCTAGGTTTGAGAAATAGGGGTGTAAAAATTATATCTTGTCCATCATGCGCAAGACAAGCTTTTCAAGTGATTGATACTGTAAAAATTTTAGAAGATAAGCTGTCTCATATTAAAACTCCTGTTACACTATCAATTATTGGATGCGTTGTTAATGGCCCAGGAGAAGCGGCAATGACCGACATAGGTATTACTGGGGGAGGAAAAGGTAATAATATGCTTTATTTATCTGGAGTTCAGAGTGAAAAAGTTCTAACAGATGACATTATAAAAAAAGTCGTTTCAGAAGTTGAAAAAAAAGCTTCTGAATTAGAAAAAAAATCATGATCCCTGAAAAAACAATTGAAGAATTGATATTAAAACATTCCACATTAGAAAAAGATCTTTCATCTGGGGATTTAGATAAAAAATTATTTGCTGAAAAATCTAAAGAATATTCAGATGTCAATGAGATAATAGAAAATGCTAAAAATTATATTTCTTTTAAAAATAATAAAAAAGAAATAGAAAAAATTTTAGAAGATAGTGCTGGAGATGTAGAGCTTAAAAGTATGGCCGAACTAGAGTTAATAGAATTACAATCTCAACACGAAATAAATGAAAAAAAATTAAAATTGTTTTTACTTCCAAAAGATGAGGCTGATAAAAAAAATGCAATTATAGAAATTAGAGCTGGAACAGGCGGTCTAGAAGCAAGTTTATTTGCTTCAGATCTTTTTAAAATGTACGAAAAAGTAAGTCATAAAAAAAAATGGACTCTTGAAGTGATATCCATATCTAGAAGTGATGCGGGGGGCTTAAAAGAAGTTATAGCATCAATTAAAGGAACCAATATTTATTCCACACTAAAATATGAAAGTGGGGTTCATAGAGTTCAAAGAGTGCCAGATACAGAAACTCAAGGAAGGATTCACACTTCTGCAGCCACTGTTGCTGTGCTGCCTGAGGCAGAAGAAGTAGATCTTGAGATAAACGACTCGGACTTAAGAATAGATGTTTTTAGAGCTGGTGGCCCAGGAGGGCAATCAGTTAACACAACAGATAGTGCGGTAAGAATAACACATATTCCAACAGGCATGTCCGTTTCACAACAAGATGAAAAATCTCAACATAAAAATAAGGCAAAAGGTATGAAAATTTTGAGAGCTAGATTGTATGAATTAGAGCGATCTAGAATTGACCAGGAGAGGTCAAAAGATAGGAAAACTAAAATTGGAACAGGTGATAGATCTGAAAGAATTAGAACATATAATTTTCCCCAAGGAAGAATTACAGATCATAGAATAAACTTAACACTTCACAGATTAGAAGAGTTTTTAGAAGGAGAAGCATTTGATGAGATGGTTGAGTCATTAACTTTGCAGGCTCAGGAAGAAAGTTTAAGTAATTTACAATAAATGAATATTCAATCAGCTATTATAGAAGGTGCTACTATACTTAAAAATAAGAGTATAAATTCTGCAAAATTAGATTCTGAAATTTTATTAGCTTCAGTGATTGATAAAGATAGAAAATATTTAATTTTAAATAATGATCAAAATATAAAAGAGAAGAATTTAATACACTTCCAAAAACTAATAAACAAACGTTCATTCAGAGAGCCAATTGCTTACCTGACTAATAAAAAACATTTTTGGAACTATGAGTTTTTTGTTACTAAAGATACTTTGATACCAAGACCAGATACTGAACTGATAGTAGAGCAAATACTTAAATTAACTAAATCTAAAACTAAAATGAAAATATTAGATATTGGAGTTGGTTCGGGATGTATTCTTTTAACTATTTTAAAAGAAAGAATAAATTTTTATGGAGTAGGAGTTGATATCAGTAAAAAATGTTTAAATATAAGTAAAATAAATGCAAAAAATCTTGAAGTGAGTTCAAGAGTAAAATTTTTCAAATCAGATGTTGACAAATTTGATCTAGGGAAATATGATCTAATTGTTTCTAATCCTCCATATATTAAAAAATTTAATTTAAAATATTTGGACAAAGATGTTATTAATTTTGAGCCAAAATTAGCACTTGATGGTGGGTTAGATGGATTATCAGAAATCAGAAAAGTAATAACAAAATCATCTGAGCTGATTAAAAAAAATGGCAAATTTATTTTAGAGATTGGTTTTGATCAAAAAAATAAAGTAATTAATTTATTAAAAGATAAAGGTTTTTATATAAATAGTATTTCAAAAGATCTTGCAAAGAATGATCGATGCATCGTCAGTACAAAAATATAACTAATCAGACTTATGGTAACATTTAGAAATAACAACAATAATATTAGAAGAAATAATTTCAGAAGAAATGATAGAATTTTTAAAACTACTGGGGATAGACCAAAATTTAGTTCTAATTATTCAAATAATGAAAACTTTAAAAGAAAAATTCCTGGCAGAAATAATCATAATGCTTCAAAACTAATAGAAAAATATAATGATTTAGCAAGAGAAGCATCTTCTAATGGAGATAAAATCTTATCAGAAAATTATCTGCAACATGCAGATCATTTTACGAGAGTTATGAATGAGCAAGAAGCCTCTAGAAAAGAGAGATTTATAGTAAATAAACCCACAGACAATGAAAATTCTACAGTGGAAAAATCTACTCCAATAAATGAAGTTTCTAAAGATGAGGTGGTTAAAAAAGCTAAAGTTGCCACAGAGATTAAAAAAACAGTAAAGTCTGAGACTAAAGCTATTTAATTTAATCCAATAATTTTTTCTGATTTTAGAACGTCTAATCTAATTTTATTAGTTTCAAATAACTTTCTTTTATTTCCTTTTAAAATTTTACCAGATGGAAGCTTTAATTTTTGGGAATTTACTTTTTTTTTATTAACAATTACTTCATAGTGCAAGTGTGGACCAGTTGATTTTCCTGTAGAACCAACATATCCAATTGTTTGACCCTGTTTAACTCTTACACCATTTTTAATTCCTCGCGCAAATTTTGACATGTGAGCATAAACTGTTTCATAAGTTGAATTATGTCTAATTTTTATACAGTTACCACCTCCTCCACACCAGCCAACTTTTTTAATTATTCCATTTCCAGATGCCATAATTGGAGTTCCTTTTGGAGCTGCAAAGTCAGTACCTCTATGCATTTTATTAAATCCATCAATTGGATGTTTTCTCATCCCAAAAGATGAGGATAATCTTGCACCATTAATAGGAGTTTTCATTAATGCTTTTTGTACACTTTTACCATTTTTGTCATAATGACCTTCGTGATTTTCATCATTAAAATAATATAATGGATTATCTTGACCGCTGAGTTTAAGATTTGCGTAAAGAATTTCACCTGTTTCAATTACCTTTTTATTCTTATCAATGAACACTTCGTACATAATTTGAAATTTATCTTCATTCCGAATATCTCTTTGAAAATCTACTTGAAAACCATAAATTCTTGCAAATTCAATAATAGTATTAGATGGAATATTTTGATCTGTACAGGCCTTATATAAGCTTTGTAAAATTATATTTTCTTTATAAATAATTTTTTTATCTAATTTTATAGTTAAAATCTCGTGATTGAATTTTTTATTTTCATAATCTCTTGATAAGTAAATTTTTTCTGTATTTGAAATTTTAAAAACAAATTCTTTTATTTTGTTATTAGTTTGATCTAATGTAATTTGAATTTTTTGATTTGTATTTAATTTATTAATATTAATTTTATTTAAAAGATTTTCTTTAAGAGTTTTAACTTCTTCTTTATCAATAGAATAATCACTTAATATCTTGTCAAAAGTTTCACCAGATTTAATTTTATGGTTATATATTTTATATTTGGGTTCTAGGTTATTTATAATTTTATTCAGAGTTTTTTGAAAATAAATATTATTAATAAAATTATTATATTTTCTAACACTTAAATTTTTTTCATGATTTAAGTATAATGAAATAAGTATCGTAATTATAAAAAAAAAAATTAATGTTATTACTTTTATGTTTCTTATTAGTGGTAATGTAATTTTTTTTAGCATTTTAAAATTTATTCATATGAATTATTAGTTTAGCGATGTAAAAAAATCAAAAAAAACCCAATAAAATCATCAATTTTTGCTATTTTTTTTACTCTTAAATGCTTGATTTCCTTTTATTTTAGCCTATAAGCGTCACACTTTCTTATTAAGATTATTGTTTGCTCAATAGATTAGTGAGGATTATTGGGCTTTTTAGGTCCAATTAGTTATTTAAAACGTAAAAATTTAAGAAGAGAAGTGTGGACGGTTAAGGTTACCAAAATTTGTCGTACACACTTCAACATTATATAAATTTTATTCTTAGAATTTATATAGAAGCTAGTGTGCGCCGTTTTTAAACTTGAGAGTTTGATCATGGCTCAGAACGTACGCTGGCGGCACGCCTAACACATGCAAGTCGAACGAAGTAGCAATACTTAGTGGCAGACGGGTGAGTAACATGTAGGTATCTGCCCTTTGGCCTGGAATAACACGAGGAAACTTGTGCTAATACCGGATAAGTCTTTACGGAGAAAGCTTTATGCACCATTGGATGAGCCTGCACTTGATTAGTTTGTTGGTGGGGTAATGGCCTACCAAGACTGTGATCAATAGCTGATTTGAGAGGATGATCAGCCACATTGGGACTGAGACACGGCCCAAACTCCTACGGGAGGCAGCAGTGGGGAATCTTGCACAATGGAGGAAACTCTGATGCAGCGATGCCGCGTGAGTGAAGAAGGCCCTTGGGTTGTAAAGCTCTTTCGTCGGGGAAGAAAATGACTGTACCCGAATAAGAAGGTCCGGCTAACTTCGTGCCAGCAGCCGCGGTAATACGAAGGGACCTAGCGTAGTTCGGAATTACTGGGCTTAAAGAGTTCGTAGGTGGTTGAAAAAGTTAGTGGTGAAATCCCAGAGCTTAACTCTGGAACTGCCATTAAAACTTTTCAGCTAGAGTATGATAGAGGAAAGCAGAATTTCTAGTGTAGAGGTGAAATTCGTAGATATTAGAAAGAATACCAATTGCGAAGGCAGCTTTCTGGATCATTACTGACACTGAGGAACGAAAGCATGGGTAGCGAAGAGGATTAGATACCCTCGTAGTCCATGCCGTAAACGATGTGTGTTAGACGTTGGAAATTTATTTTCAGTGTCGCAGCGAAAGCGATAAACACACCGCCTGGGGAGTACGACCGCAAGGTTAAAACTCAAATGAATTGACGGGGACCCGCACAAGTAGTGGAGCATGTGGTTTAATTCGAAGATACGCGCAGAACCTTACCAACACTTGACATGTTCGTCGCGACTCTAAGAGATTAGAGTTTTCGGTTCGGCCGGACGAAACACAGGTGCTGCATGGCTGTCGTCAGCTCGTGTCGTGAGATGTTGGGTTAAGTCCCGCAACGAGCGCAACCCTCACTTTTAGTTGCCATCATTAAGTTGGGCACTCTGAAAGAACTGCCAGTGATAAGCTGGAGGAAGGTGGGGATGACGTCAAGTCCTCATGGCCCTTACGTGTTGGGCTACACACGTGCTACAATGGTATCTACAACAGGAAGCAAGACTGCGAAGTTAAGCAAATCCCTAAAAGATACCTCAGTTCGGATTGCACTCTGCAACTCGAGTGCATGAAGCTGGAATTACTAGTAATCGTGGATCAGCGTGCCACGGTGAATGCGTTCCCGGGTCTTGTACACACCGCCCGTCACACCATGGGAGTTGGTTCTACCTTAAGGCAAGGTTTCAAACCCTTGACCACGGTATAGTCAGCGACTGGGGTGAAGTCGTAACAAGGTAGCCGTAGGGGAACCTGCGGCTGGATTACCTCCTTTCTAAGGATGAGTGAAAGTAAAATTTCATTCTAAATAATATACATCGGTAATGTTGACCGTCCTCATTTCTCTTCTTAAAGTAATGTTTCCTTCTTGTAGGGCCGGTAGCTCAGTTGGTTAGAGCACACCCTTGATAAGGGTGGGGTCGAAAGTTCGAGTCTTTCTCGGCCCACCATACTTAACTGGGGGATTAGCTCAGCTGGGAGAGCGCCTGATTTGCATTCAGGAGGTCAGCGGTTCGATCCCGCTATCCTCCACCAGGAAACATTTAGTTATCAAAATTGTGAATAAAAATAATAATTAATATCAATATCTA
>JACWEQ010000003.1:127500-144455 GCA_014653365.1 Pelagibacterales bacterium SAG-MED49
ATATTTAAATGGTATATTAAAACAAAAACTAAACTTTCACTCACTAAAATGGTTGAAAAAAATTTTGAAAAAGTATTGATCTCAAGTTTTAAAAAAATTTAATAATTTTGAATATAACTAAAGTATTAACTGTGCATTTATCTAATAAAGATTTAAAAAATTAAATCTAAATGAAAAATTTAAAAAAACTTTTATATTTAATTACTCCTAAAGAAAAAAATCGTGCTTTTATAATATTATTAATGACTATTATAATGGCTTTTTTGGAAATGATTGGTGTAGCTTCAATAATGCCATTTGTTGCAGTTCTTACAAATTCTGAGCTGGTTGAAACTAATATTTATTTAATAAAAATGTATAAGTTATCTAGTATTTTTGGAGTTGAAAATAAAAATGACTTTTTGTTTTTATTAGGAATAATTGTATTCATTTTATTAATCCTCTCTATTTCTTTCAAAGCACTCACTCAATATGCTAAAGAAAAATATGTAGAAATGCGAATATACTCTATCAGTGGACGTTTAATGAAAAAGTATATGTGTCAACCCTATAGTTGGTTTTTAAATCGTAATAGTGCAGATTTAGAAAAAACAATACTTTCAGAGGTAGCTACAGTAGTAATTGGAAACATAGCGCCTATAATTGAGCTGACAAGCAAAACAATGATAGCTATAGCTCTTGTTGCTTTGCTATTAATAAATGACACAAAGCTCACTTTAATAATTTTTTTTATCTTTATCTTATTTTATGGTTCTATTTATATATTTTCTCGAAAATACCTTAGTTTTTTGGGAGAAGAAAAATTAAAATCTAATCAATTACGTTTTACATCTGTAAGTGAAGCTTTTGGTGGGATAAAAGAAATAAAATTAGGTGGTTTAGAAAAGTTTTATACTGAACGTTTTTCTCAATCTGCTAAAATTTTTTCTCAACGTCAGGTAACTGCACGATTATTTAAAGTTTTACCTCGATATGTCTTAGAAACTATTGCTTTTGGTGGTGTCCTGTTAGTAATCTTACTTTTGATGTCACAAAAAGGCTCATTTCAAAATGCTTTACCTTTTATAGCTGTTTATATTTTTGCAGGCTATCGTCTCTTGCCTGCTTTTCAAAGTATATATGCTTCTATAAATGAACTTAGATTTGCAGGTCCTTCACTTGATAATTTATTTGATGAGTTCCAAAAATTAAAGGCATTAAATTTAGATAAAAGAAAAGATATTTTACGTCTTAATAAAACTATAAATCTAAAAAATATAAGCTTTAATTACCCCAATACATCAAAATTAGCTCTAAAAAATATTAATCTTATAATTCCTGCCAAAACATCAATTGGTTTAATAGGTGCAACAGGAAGTGGAAAAACCACACTTGTGGATATTATTCTTGGATTGCTTGAGGTTAAAGAAGGGATTTTAGAAATAGATGATCAAATAATAACAAATGAAAATTTAAGAACTTGGCAAAATAACATTGGCTACGTTCCACAAAATATTTACTTAGCTGATGATACAGTTGCAGCAAATATTGCATTTGGAGTAAAACCTGAGGATATAGATCAAAATGCAATAGAACAAGCTGCTAAAAATGCAAATATACATAATTTTGTAATCAATGAATTACCAAAAAAATACCAAACAACTGTTGGTGAACGTGGGGTTAGGTTGTCAGGTGGTCAACATCAACGAATTGGAATTGCAAGAGCCTTATACCATAACCCGCAAGTACTTATTTTTGATGAAGCAACTAGCGCCCTAGATAATCAAACAGAAAAAGTTATAATGGAGACTGTATATAAACTTAGTAAAGATATTACTGTTATTTTGATAGCCCATAGATTGAGTACATTAAAGAACTGTGAGTCAATTTTTTTACTAGATAAAGGCCAATTAAAAGAACAAGGTTCCTTTGAAAAGCTGATAAAATTTAATGAACAATTTGTAGATACTGCTAAAAACGTATAAAATATTACAGTTCACAATTATAAAATATAAATATTAATGAAAAAAGTTCTAGTTACAGGTGCTAATGGATTTATTGGTTCGCACTTAACCGAGTTATTAGCTAAAAAAGGGTTTCATGTTAAAGCATTAAATCAATATAATTCATTTAACAATTGGGGTTGGCTTGAAAATGTGGATTGCAAGAATGATATTGAAGTATTATCTGGAGATATAAGAGACTTAAATTATTGTAAAGTTATTTCAAAAGACGTAGAAATAATATTTCACTTGGCCGCACTTATAGCAATTCCATTTTCTTATATAGCCCCAAGTAGCTATATCGAGACAAATGTAAAAGGTACTTTAAATGTATGTGAGGCAGCAAAAGAGAATCAAATTTCAAAATTAATTCATACCTCTACAAGTGAAGTATATGGAACTGCACAATATGTTCCAATAGACGAGAAACACCCTTTACAACCACAGTCTCCTTACAGTGCATCAAAAATAGCAGCAGATGCTATAGCGATGAGTTTTTATCATTCATTTGATTTACCAGTAACAATCGCAAGGCCATTTAATACTTATGGTCCGCGTCAATCAGCTCGTGCAGTAATTCCTACAATCATTTCACAAATTGCCTCAGGTTATAAAAAAATTAGAATAGGTGATATAGCTCCAACAAGAGATTTCAATTATGTTGAAGATTGTTGTCGAGCTCTTTTCATGCTCGCTGATAGTGAAAAGACTGATGGTGAAATTATTAATGTAGGCTCCAATTCAGAAATAAGCATTGCTAATACTTTCCAATTAATCAAAGAACTTATGTCAAGTGATGCCATTTTGGAAATTGATCCCCAAAGAAATCGGCCAAAAAAATCTGAGGTATTTAGACTTTGGTGTGATAACGCAAAAATTACTAAAATGATTGGCTATAAACCTGAGGTAAATTTAAAAGATGGGCTTAAAAAAACAATTAATTGGTTAATTAGGGCAGAAAATTTAAAAATGTATAAATCTGAAATTTATAATGTTTAATGATTTTATTGACTTTGTAAGAGAAATATATGGTATTAAAAAATTTATACCTCTGCATGAACCAAAATTTATCGGAAATGAAAAAAAATATTTAAAACAATGTATTAACACAACATTTGTTTCTTCTGTAGGTGAGTTTGTTAAAAAGTTTGAAAATAAAATTGCTAAATATACAGGTGCAAAATATGCAATTGCAACTACTAATGGTACATCTGCCATTCATATATCTTTAATTTTAGCTGGAGTAAATCAAGATGATGAGGTGATTACTCAGCCATTAAACTTTATTGCATCTTCAAATGCAATTAGGTATTGCAAAGCAAAACCAATATTTATTGACGTTGATATTGATACGATGGGTTTATCACCTTCGGCACTCGATTCATTTTTGAAAAAAAATACAACTATTAAAAATAAAAAATGTATTAATAACAAAACTAATAAAATAATCAAAGCATGTATCCCTATGCATTCTTATGGTCACCCTTGTCGTATAGATGAAATAAAACAAATACTAACAAAGTATTATATATTTTTAATTGAGGATGCAGCTGAAAGTCTAGGTAGTTTTTATAAAAATAGACACACAGGTACTTTTGGAAAATTAGGAATTATAAGTTTTAATGGAAATAAGATTATCACATCTGGAGGAGGAGGTTGTATAATTACCAACAGTAAAGTTTTAGCGACTAAAGCAAAACACTTAACTACAACTGCTAAAGTACCTCATAAATGGGATTTCATTCATGATATGGTTGGTTATAATTATCGTATGCCCAATTTAAATGCTGCTTTATTAGTAGCACAACTTGAAAATTTAGATTTTTTTATAAAAAATAAACGAAATCTTGCAAAGAAATATGAAATTTTTTTCAAAAATACTGAGTGTCATTTTTTTAAAGAGCTGAAAGCTAGTAAATCAAACTACTGGTTAAATTCTATAATTTTACAAAATAAAAAAAAAAGAGATTTATTTTTAAAAAAAACCAATTCCAAAGGTGTTATGACCAGACCTACATGGAGATTAATGAACGAGCTAAAATTATTTAAAGATTATCAAAGTGGCGCATTAAAAAATGCAAAATATCTACAGGATAGAGTTGTAAATATTCCAAGCTCAGTGAGGTTATAATTGAAATTAAAAATTGGTTATTTTGCGGACGGACCATGGAGCCATAAAACTTTTGAAAAGTTAATTAAGGATAAGGATATAGAAATATTATTTATATGTGGAAGAAACAACAGCAAAGACAAAATATTAAAAGATTATGCAAAATTACATAATATTGATTTTTTAACACATAAAAATATTAATTCTAATCAATTCATTAATATTATAAAAAAATATAATTATGACCTGTTAGTTTCAATGTCATTTAATCAAATTTTTAAAAAAAAAATTATTAATTCATCAAAATATAAAATTATAAATTGTCACGCAGGTGAATTACCATTTTATCGAGGCAGAAATATCTTAAATTGGGTGTTAATAAATGATGAAAAAAAATTCGGCATTTCAGTACATTATGTGGATGAAAATATAGATAGTGGCGATATTATTTCTCAAAAAGTATTTAAAGTAACAGACAGAGATAATTACAATACCTTACTTAATAAATCATATAAAGAATGCGCATCAATTCTTTATGACACAATTTGTAAGTTTAAAAAGGGTCTGGTCAAAGCAAGAAAACAAAAGTCGATACATCCTTATGGATCTTATTGTCCGAAAAGAAAAGTTGGTGATGAAATTATAAATTGGAATCAATCAAGTAGGGATATATTTAACTTTGTAAGAGCTATTTGCAAGCCTGGTCCTATGGCAAGAGCTTTTATTAATAAAAAAGAAATGAAAATTAATAAAACAGAATATTTAAAAAATGCACCCGCATATAAGTGCACTATTGGAACTATACTATGGAAAAGTAAAAATCATTTTTTTGTAAAGACAAAAGATAGCTTTATAAAAATTATAGATTATGAGTTTGACAAAAATATAAAAGTTGGAGATACATTTGAAGTTTAGCAAGGTTTCATTTTTAACAACAGTATTTCCAAAAAATGAAATATATCTTAATGAATTTTTTAATTCACTAAAAAATCAAACATATAAAAGTTTTGATATTGTTGTTATTAACGATGGTTATAAAAATTTTCATAGAATTAAAAAAGAATATAGTCAAAACCTTAAAATAATTGAGTTACAGCATTCAAGAACACCAGCTAAAAATAAAGAGTATGGAATAAATTATTGTATTGATCAAAATTATGATGTTATAATATTTGGAGATAGCGATGATTATTTTCAAAATAATCGTATAAAAAAATCTCTAGAGTTTTTAGAAAAAACCGACATAGTTATAAATGATTTAAGTCTTTTTAATAAAAGGGGTGTGTTTAAAAAAAATTATATATCTCATAGAATTAATAACTTAGATGAAGTTAATGAAGAGTTTATAAAAGATAAAAACATATTTGGAATGTCAAATACTTCATTAAAATTAAAAAAAATATCTAAAGTTTTTTTTGATGATAAAATTATTGCTGTAGACTGGTATTTTTTTCAAAGATTGCTTAAACAAGGTTTTAAGGCGACATTTACAAATGAGACTGTTACTTATTATCGACAGCATGAAAAAAATTCAGTTGGATTGAGTAAAAAAAAAAATGTATATAAATTATGGTGGGAAAAATGAGCATAATACAATTAACAAAAAAAAAAAAAGTTTTTAATTATTGCAAACCCTATGTAATTGCAGAATTTGGCTCTAATCATAATGGAGACATGAGTCTGGCTAAAAAATTAATTATAGAAGCAAAAAAGTTAGGTGCAGATTGTGTTAAGTTTCAAAGTTGGTCAAAAAATACTCTATTTTCCAAAAAAAAATATAGGGATAATTTTTTCATAGCAGATGATTACAGAAATAGAACAGATTATACACTTGAGGAAATTGTTGATGCGTATTCTATTTCAGAAGACGAATTATTAGAGATGAAAAAATTTTCAGATGAAGTTGGAATTGATTGTACCTCTACACCATTCAGCAAAAAGGAAGTTAATTTTTTAGTTGATAGGCTTAATAGTCCTTTTATCAAAGTTGCTTCTATGGATTTAAATAATTATCCATTTCTTCATTACATAGCTAAAAAAGGAAAACCCATAATTTTATCAACAGGCTTAAGTGAACTACATGAAATAGATAAAGCCATTAAAACAATTGAAAGCACAGGTAATAACAAAATAGTTATTTTACACTGTGTAGCTACTTATCCCCCAGCTGATGTTGATTTAAATTTGAATAACATAAATACATTTAAATCTAATTATCCGAATTATCCAATAGGATTTTCTGACCATACATTAGGAACAGCTATTACTTTAGCTTCAATTGCACTTGGTGCTTGTGTCATAGAAAAACATTTTACACTTGATAAAAACATGGAAGGCTGGGATCACAAAATTTCAGCATCTGTGGACGAACTAAAAAATATTATTGAGAGTGCTCCTAGAATTTCAGAGGCAATGGGTTCATTTCGAATTAAAGCAACAGAAAGTGATGAAAAAAAAAGAGAATTTAGAAGAAGTATTATTATCGTTAAAGAAATGAAAAAGGGAGAAATTATAACTTATGATAACATAGATTATAAGAGACCTGGTGGAGGGTTAGATCCTGAAATGACAGAGTTTATTATAGGAAGGACTGTGAATAAAAACCTAGAAAGTGACCATATATTAACTAAAGACGATATAATTTAGCATTAATGAAGTCAAATTTTCATTACTTAGCTTATGTTTAAAAATAAATACGATATAAAATGTTAGCAATAATACCAGCTAGAGGAGGTAGTAAAGGCCTTCCAGGAAAAAACACAAAACATTTAAATGGAATGCCATTGATTTGCCATTCAATTAAAACGGCCTTAGAATCCAATTTAATTGATAGGGTTATCTTATCCACTGATGACGATGAAATTGCATCAATTGGTAAAAATTGTGGTGCAGAGGTGCCGTTCATGAGATCAAAAGATCTTGCTTTAGATACATCTATGGTAATGGATTCATATTTAGAAGTTATAGACTGGATTACTGATCATAACTCTAAAAAAATCCACTCTTTTGTAGCTTTATTACCAACTGTTCCATTAAGAAATTGCGAAGATATTGATAATGCAATAAAAATTTTTAATGAAAAGAAAGCAGATTCTGTAATTAGTGTCGTTGAGGCGCCAGTTCCTTTACATTGGTATAGGAGAATCACAGAACAAGGCAAATTAAAAAATTATTCATCAGAGTTTGATGCAACAAAAAATAGGCAAGAACTTGAAAAAACTTATGTACCAAATGGTGCTATATATATTTTTCGAACAGAAGTTCTTCGCTCTACTCGAGAATATTATACTGACGAAACATATCCTTACATAATGCCCAGAGAACGATCAGCAGATATTGATGATCAATTAGACTTTGAATGGACAGAGTATTTATTAACTAAAGACAAATGAGAAGTTTATATAAAGCAGCAGTAATTGGTCTAGGAAGAGTTGGATCATTATATCCTTCCAGCAAAGCACCACGTACTCATGCAGAGACATATTTAAAAAATAAAAGAGTAGACTTAGTTGCGGGCGTTGACCCAGATTATAAAGCACGTCAAAAATTTTTAAAAAAATTTGGAAAGAATATTTTAGTATTTGAAAGTGTAAATCTTATGTTATCTAAAATACAACCAGATATTGTAAGTATATGTGTCCCAATTTCTTCTATGATTAAAGTCATTAAAGATTTTTCTAAAAAATCTCCCAAATTATTTTTTTTGGAAAAACCAGTAATTGAAAATTATAATAATTCTAAAAGCTTGATTAGTTCAATTAACAAAATACCAACTGCAGTAAATTACCATCGTTGTTGGGATCCTTCTCATACTCTTTTTTTTAACAGAATTAAAAAAAAGAGTATGATAAAATCAATTCGAGTAATTTATAATGGTGGAATTTTAAATACTTCAAGTCATATAATTGCATTATTAATCCAAAATTTTGGAAAAATATCTAATGTAAGAAAATTAGACTTACAGAAGCATAATCCAAAAAATAGAGATCCATCTTTGAGCTTTATACTTGATTTTAAATGTGGAATTCAGGCTGTTTTTCATGGATTCGATATGATCAATTATGATTTACTTGAATTAGAAATGATAACAAGTACAGGTATTTACTCAATTAAATCAGCAGGCTGTAGAAAGCGGTTAGAGTTACCAAAAAAAAATACATTTTACCCAAATTATAATCAATTAGTTGACTCTCCTTATCCAATGCCAGATGGACAAATAGAGGGACTTTCTCAAGCAGTTAAAAACATCGTGAATTATTTAGATGGTAAAGATAAAAATTTAGTTTGTGATTTGACTATTTCTTTAGAGGTATCTAGAATAATAAGTTCTATTCTAAATAAATTAAGATAATATAAATAAAAATAAATTATTAAAGTTTGTAAATTATTATTTGAGCTTCTATGAGTAAAGATATCTTAGCTATTTTTGGTGGGAAAAAGGCATTATCTGGCCCTCTCAGAAAATATAGATCAATTGGTAATGAAGAGGTTGAAGCAGCAAAAAAAGTAATAGAAAGTGGGAATTTATCAGAATATATAGGCGCTTGGGGTAAAAATTTTTTTGGGGGACCCAAGGTACTCGAGTTTGAAAAAGCAGCTACTGAATTTTTTGATGTAAAACATGCAATAACAGTAAACTCCTGGACATCAGGCCTTGTTGCGGCCATTGGTTCAATAGATATTGAACCAGGAGATGAAGTAATTGTTACACCATGGACAATGACAGCTACTGCAACAGCAATACTTCATTGGAATGCAATTCCTGTGTTTGCAGATATAGATCCTTCCACTTATAACTTAAGCGCTTCTTCAATTGAAAAATGTATTTCACCTCATACTCGAGCTATAGTTGTTGTGGATATTTTTGGTCAATCAGCTGATATGGACGAAATAATGCATCTTGCAAAAAAGTATAAATTAAAAGTTATTTCAGATACAGCACAATCGCCTGGAGCATTGTATAAAAAAAAATATGCCGGTACCTTAGCAGATGTAGGTGGATATAGCCTTAATTATCATAAACATATCCACACCGGAGAAGGTGGAATTTTAGTCACGAATGATGATCAAATCGCTGAGCGACTACAGCTGATAAGAAATCATGCCGAGGTTGTTGTTGAAAATAAAGGTGTAACAAATATTGCAAATATGGTTGGTCACAATTTTAGACTAGGTGAGATTGAATGCGCAATTGGAATTGAGCAATTAAAAAAATTATCCAATATTATCTCTAAGCGACAGCATTTAGCAGGAATGATGACAGATGGATTAACAGGATTAAAAGGATTAATTACACCAAAAATTGGAGCTAATCGTACACACGTATATTATGTATATGCTATGCAACTAGATTTTAAGGTTTTAAAAACTACTCGTGAGAGAATATGTAAGGCACTGAATGCAGAAGGAGTTCCTGTGGTTTCTAATTATCAAAATATTCATCTTTTGCCTATATACCAAAATAAGATAGCTTTTGGATCCAAAGGTTTTCCTTGGACATCTGACATTTGTAAGCGTGAGGTTTCCTATAAAAAAGGAATATGTCCTGTAGCAGAACACCTAAATGACTTTACTTATTTAGGTTTCAACATTTGTTTGTACGATCTTGATGAAAATGATGTGAAATCTATAATCACGGCATTTAAAAAAGTTTGGAAAAATTTAAGTTTATTAAAAGTTTAGTATAATCAAAAACGATGATTTTATTTATTACCGGTCAGTATGCCAGCGCTCAATATGTTCATCCAATTTTAGACAAATGGTTATCTAAAAAAATATTTAAATGGAAATTAGTTTCTACGAGTGTCTCATGTAAATATTGGAGAGAAAACAAAATTAGATATAAAGAAATAAAAAAAAAATCTGCAGGAGAAGTTTCAAAATATATTGAAAAAGTGAAACCAAATTTAATTATTACATCTGCTTCAGTTGATGTTGATATTGAGCATTTGTTTGTAATAGAGGGAAAAAAAAAATCGATACCCACAGCATGTTTTATAGATACATGGGTAAATTATATAAATAGATTCAATTATAAAGGAAAATATATTTTCCCAAATCTTATTTTGGCAATTGACAATCGGTGCAAACAAGAAATGATAAAAGAAGGTATTCCTAAAGATATTATTCAAGTAGTAGGCCAACCTTATCTTGAGAGTATTTCAAAAAGAGTCCCGTCTTTCGGTCAAAATTTTTTATTAGCAGGTCAGCCAATAAATAAGTATTTTGGAAAAACCTTTGGTTTTGATGAAACTGATTTTAGAAAAATTATTTTAAAAGCATTAAAGAAACGAAAAATTTCCAACATAATAAGCTCCAAACACCCTGAAGAAAAATTAAAAAAAATTGATAGTAAATTAAATATTTTACATAAGAAAGGAAGAGGAATCATTGATGTTGAAGAAAGCCATACAGTGTTTGGCATTTTTTCAATGCAAATGATAATTGGTTATTTATTAGGAAGAAATGTTGCAAGCATTCAACCAGTTGTTAGTAAAAAAGACCCATCACCTCTGTCTCGTTGGAATTTAATTCCAATACTTAAAAATGCGAATGAAGTTATAAAATTTATTGATAAAAGTAATTTTAAAATTAGTAAAAAAAAAATAGAAAAATTGTTAAAAAAAAGATCTGAGCAGTTAGGGATCCGAGGAAGTATTACTAGATTTGATAAATTTTTGAGTATTTATTTAAATAAAAAAAAGAAGATTAATTAAATTTTAATGAATAATTTTTTGATATAATTAAAATAACTTTTTATTGTCTTTCACCTTTGCCTATTATAATATATTTTTTATTTGTATCTGATGATTTATATCTTTTAGTGACTACAAATTTTTTAAAACTTTTATCCTTTTGTGTTTTATCATAATCAGGTACAAGATTAAATTTTTTAACCCATTCCCAATGTTTATTTCGTACCCAGATCTCAGGATTTCTAATTTCATCTAAAATAAAATCAAGCGCAGTTTTATCAATTTCCAGCCAATCCAAAAACATTTTGATATATTTTGGTTTTTTTGAGTGATAATGTTTTACTAATTTTATAGCATTATTCCGTGTAATATGGCCTAGTCTAATTTCTCTACAAGCATGATCTAATACTTTAGTGTACCCATATTTAAAATCTTTAATTAAATCATGTAAATCCATATAAACATATGAGTCAACATCATTATAAGAATCAAAAGTTCGCGTTAAATTATTAGTCTCATATTTATATAGCTTAATCATTTTTTCGTGTTGTGTTCTTGTATCCCATCGAATGTAGTTATTTAAATAAATTCCCCGCACACCAATTTTTTGAATATAATAATCCTCTGGATAATAAAAAGGTTTTAGATGATCAGTAGTAAGGTTTTCCATTTCGCCCGTAAGATTCTCAGCCTCATACCCCATTAGATCATGTTCTTTTCTATATTTTCTTGTCATTTCAACTTGGTCAAAATGGCTAAACATACCTACCTGATCAATTCCTTGATGAGCACCCCAAATAATTAATGGAATTTTATGATGAACTGCTGTTTGAATCGGGAATACAGTTTCACCTGCTATACAATGCCAATAAACGCTGCCTAAAAGCTGTAAAGTTTGCTTAGTTATTCTCTTTACTGTATCTGGACTTACAGTTTTTGTAAATATATCACAATTAAACTTACTTCTTAAATTTGCTAAATTTCTTACGCCAATATCAGTATTATAATGCTTATTGTAATTAACTAACAATGGGTTCATTTTAAATTTATTTTTAATTAAATGAACAATGAAGTAACTGTCTCTTGCACCTCCTACAGGAACAATACAATCATAATTTTTGCCATTTTTACAACGATACTGTTTTAGCAATGATTTTAACTCACCTTCTTTTTTAAGCCAATCTATGGTATCTTTTTCCTCATGTACTCTACACCCACTACAAATTCCCTCATCATCAAAAGTAAGGTACAGAGGGTGCATTTCACTGTAAAGACAACGTTTGCAAAATCTAATCAAATTACTTCCACTTTCATTTTTTCATACAAATATTCCTCCAGCTCATAATCTGATAGTCGACCAATTCTTCCATTGTTGTCTATTGGCATCTTAGAATATAATAAAGCGGTATCTTGACGTATTTGAATGAATTTATTTACATAAGCTTTAGTTACGGCAATACTGTGCTCGTAGAAATGAAAATAATTTGCTGCTGCTGCACCACTAACATTTGATTTTTTTAATATATTAACTATATGCTCAGGTTTTCCTGCTCCACCACAACTAATTATTGGTATTGAAACTTTTTTGCAAAGAAGATTTGCTAATTTAATATCATATCCTTTATATGATCCATCTCGACTTACATCATTAATAAAGATTTCTCCAGCTCCAGCTTCTTCATATTTTATTGCAGTATCAAATACACATTTTTTAGTAACTTTTCCTGAAAAATAATCAAAAACTTTGAAATTGTTATCTATATTAAGACTATCAATAGAAGCAACCATACATTGTCTTCCAAATTTTTTTTTACCCTCAAATAATATATTTTGATTATTTTTAATAGAATTATTTACGCAAACTTTATCAGCACCTACTTTAAACAATTGTCCAATTTCTTGAATATTTTTAATGCCACCACTTACAGTAAGTGGAACTAGACATTTTGATGCAACTTTTTTAACTAGGTCAAGATTAATTAATCGTTTTTCTTTAGATGCATTTATATCAATCAGGAACAATTCATCAATACCCCAGTTATTAAAAGCTTCAGCACTTATCTCAGGTGACCCGACTGGCAAATATTTATTAAAACCTTTACTTTGAACAACTATGTTATTACTAACGACTAAAACTGCTATAACACGTTTTTTTAACATGCTTTTATCCAATTTAAATAACCTCTAATTAATCTTAGGCCAGCTAAATCACTTTTTTCAGGATGGAACTGGACACCAAAAATATTTTTATAGTTTATTGCAACATTAAGTGTCTCACCATATTTACATGTAGCGGTAACAAATTTTGTGTTACATGAATAATGATAGCTGTGATCAAAATAAAAATGACTTCCTATAACTATTTTTTTAAAAACTTCATGAGGTTTGGTGACCCTAATTTCGTTCCAGCCAACATGAGGAACAGGTAGGTTTTTTTTAGCATTAATTCTTAATACCTTGCCTGGTATCCATCCAAGTCCTTTAAATTCACCACCTTCTTTTGACGAATTTGCCATTAGTTGCATACCAACGCAAATTCCTAAAATTGGTTTTTTTTTAAATATTACTAAGTTGGTTAAAATTTCAGATAAGCCATTTTTTTTTAATTTATCTGTACATGTGCTAAATGCACCTACTCCAGGAAGTATAAGTCCATTAGCTTCAGACAAAACTTTTTTTTCTCTTGAAACTTCAACAGAAGATACACCCAATCTTTTGACCGCATTCTCGATTGAGAGAATATTTCCAACTCCGTAATCAACTATAACTAATTTCATAAATTTTAATTTCCTTTTCCAACCTCAAATAATGGTTGATATTCACCAGTATTTTTTTTTAAAAAAAGATCATAGTTTACTGATTTATCTACCTGCCACCAAAATTCATCAAAACTAATACCTATAAAATCACAAAAACTTTTAATGTATTTTGTAGAGCATTTACCATCATATTTTTTTATTAAATCAATACCTTGATTACGTGTGATTCTTTTATTTCTTATATCTTCATTTACATATTCAGAAACTTTACCAAATCCATACTTTAAATATTTAATCATTTGGTTGACTGTTACCCAATCTTCATCTACTGAGCTTACTCCCGCATGATCACCACTCTCCCATGGTTTATCACTACGTAGATTAAGACCATGCAAAGCAGCATAAAAACCATTATCTCTTAAAGACCAAATATTCCAAAAATATCCTAAGTAAACTATTTGCAATTTAGCTCTTTCCATTTCTTTATCTGAGGGATAAAGATATTGTAGAATATTATCTGTTTTTATATTTTTATTGAGCATCCATTTATAATTTCCACCACTAAGTGTGTTTAGATTTTTTGTGTTATTACCATCCCATCCATTTTTTCCCATAACTCCTAGATCTCCAATCTGAAGGGCGGGATTATCTCCCCACCAAATAAGTGGTATTTGATAAGCAATTGCCATTCGAGGCACACTACTAAATAATGCCAGTTCTGTTGATCTAGCCCAATTTGTATATTCAAAAAAACTTTTATGCATTAGATCTCTCCAAACACCAGGTGCAGGTTGAATTGTTGTACAATCAAATCCTTTGTTAATTAAATTTGATAAATTATCTACTCCACGTTGAGCAATTTGTTTTGGAGGATAAGACAAGCAAACTAACAGAGGATTCATTCCTAATATTTCTTTAACAAAAATAGCCTGTCTTAAGCTATCTTTGCCACCACTTACACCAATAATACAATCGTATCCGTCAGATGAACGATTTTCCTTTCCAAATGCAACAATTTTATCTAGCTGTCTTTTACGCTTGTCCCAGTCAACTTTTTTTAACGTTTTGAAATAATTACATGCTGGGCAAATACCCTCTTTATCGAATAATATTCCAGGTCTAGAATTTGTCTGAAGACAAGATTTGCAGTATTCCATAATTATTCAAATTTCAATAATCCAATATACACAAAAAAAAACAGCAAACAACATAACAGGGATCATATTATTTAATAATTCTTATATATCAAAAATTAAGAGAATTTTATTTTATAATGAGGTGATTACTTTAATTACTAAAAACTATAAACATAGAAATAAGATCAGAATTTAGGTTTGGTAATTCAACTGAAGTTATAGTATTATTTTTGCTAAAGTAGTTTAAGATAATATTAAAAAGCGTGTTCAACAAAGCCAGCCTTATTTTCAGGATAGAATGTAGAAAAAATATTTAGATCTTCAAGTTTGTCACCACTTAACACATACCAAATAGCACTATTGAGTAGATTTTTTGACAATAAGTTAGCAGTACTTATTTTCTTATGCTCATCGATAAAAATATTTTTTTCAATTATCAATTTTTTATTATCAAATAATCTCAGCTTTAGAGTTCTAGAAATATCTTCATTTCGATTAAATTTGCCTACAACAATTGAAATTATACCTTCTCCATTGTCCAAACTAGGCTTTAATAACCCCCAATGCCAATGACATGGAACTTTGAGATAATCTTCAATAAATGTTCCAGTTGAACATTCACTTTCAATCTGAGCATTCTTCCATCTACCAATTGTTGCTGCAACAAATCTTGATGGAAGGTTTTCTTTTTGTGCAACTATATCAACTTGAGACATTTCATTTATTTCAATATGGTGCAATGAATTGCTTTGATAGTTCTTTTTATCTATAGATATAATTTTTTTTGTTTCCACGGGGTATACAATTCCATATCCTTGGGGAATTGAGGGTTGGTTAAAATATCCAAAATTTCCTTCAGCATCAGGCTGTTCAATACTTGAGAAATCAAAATTTGTATGCGTAAATTGAATCTCTTCTGCATTTATAATTTCACTCGAATTATTAGAATTAGTGAGAAAATTACCACAAAGCATTCTAGGAAATACTCCACTCAATCCACTGATATAAACTTTTATATATCCTTTTTTATCATTTAAATGTTCAACAACATAATCAGATAAATTTTGAGGAACAACTAAAAAAGTACCAAATGGTGCTAAGTAAATATTTTTATTTATTACAAGTTTTTGATTATTATGATTTGATATTTCGATTTTTAATTTCAGATTTAATTCAAATTTACCTCCATGCAATATTGCAAAAGATTTTACAGAGGAATTATCTCTAGCTGTCCAACCTGTCTCAGTTGTTTCTGACATATCTAAATTCGAACCAAGTTCTTTTTGTTCTAGGCGTCTTCCATATGTGTGTATGCCACAAACACTATTTGGTGAAACAATTGCACTTGTCACAGCACAAAATGGAACAGCTAAATTTTCATTTGAATTGAAGTAAACAGAGATTGATCCAATAAATTTTGATTTAATAAATTTACTTAATTTCCATGAGTATACGCGTTCCTTATCAAAACTTTCTTTGAATGAACAAATCAAATTACCTGAAAGTTCTCGAATTTCAATAGTTGCCACAACATCTGATATTCCACGCTTTAAAAGGAAATGATTTAACAAAGAAACTTCAGTATCGATTCCATTGTCAGGATTGTGTACAGCAAAAAATACTGTAGAAGAACTGTGATGAACTGCTTTTTTTTGTAATTCTTTATTTTTTAGTGTTGATACAATGTGTACATTACCCATTTAATTAACACTATTTAAAATTTTTTCATAAAATTTTGTATAAAACGCACGCATACATATTTGTTAGATTATAATTATCATTAATAAATATTAAAGTAAAGGTTTTACTCTATTTTCGTATTTAATAGTATTATTAATAAAAATAAAAATAAAAATAAAAATAATTTTTAAAAATGAAAAAAAATCAGCAAACTATTATTGAAAATATATCAATTAAAAATGCTGTTAAAAAAATGGATCTTGAAAAATTAGATTCCTTGGTTGTTCAAAATAGTAGGAAAAAAGTAATAGGTGTTTTTACTATGGGTGATTTTAGGCGAGCTGTATTTAAAGGGCTAGATATAAACACAAAAATATCTTCACTTATAAATAAAGAATTTAAATTTTTAACTCAAGGTTATTCAAAAAAAGAGGCAAAACAAATATTTATTGAAAATGATTTAATTTTAGATATTCCTGTTCTAGACAAAAGATTTAAATTAATAAAAGTCATTAAAAAAAAAGAAGTTTTTAACTCTAAATTAAAAAAAAAAAAAATTAACTTGAAAAATTTTCCAGTATTTATAATGGCTG
>JACWEQ010000030.1 GCA_014653365.1 Pelagibacterales bacterium SAG-MED49
TAAGACCTATTTATGCAGGAAATGCATTTGCGACAGTAAAAAGTGATGATGCAAAAAAATGTGTAACAATTAGACCTACATCTTTTGATCCTTGTGAAACATCTGGTGGATCTGCTGAAATTGAAAAAATTGAACCAACTGAAGAATTTACACTATCAAAGTTTATTAAAAGAGAAGAAGTTAAATCAGATAGACCTGAGCTTGGAACTGCTAGAGTTGTAGTTTCTGGTGGAAGAGGAATGCAAAATGGAGAAAATTTTAAACTAATTACAGATATTGCAGACAAGTTAAACGCAGCAATTGGCGCATCACGTGCTGCAGTTGATGCAGGATATATAAGTAACGAACATCAAGTAGGTCAAACAGGTAAAGTGGTTGTTCCTGATCTATATATTGCAGTTGGAATTTCAGGTGCTATTCAACATCTTGCAGGAATGAAAGAAAGCAAAATTATTGTTGCTATAAATAAAGATGGTGAGGCACCAATATTTAGTGTTGCAGATTACGGTTTAGAAGCAGATTTATTTGAAGCGTTACCTCAATTTTTAGAGGAATTGAATAAATTAAATAGTATACAAAAATAATCATTACTGTAAAAATCAAAGATATGCCTAGAGAAGCTATGGAATATGATGTTGTAATAATTGGAGGGGGTCCCTCTGGTTTATCAACGGCTATAAGGCTTAAGCAATTAGATCCACAATTAAATATTTGTTTATTAGAAAAAGCATCTGAAATAGGTGCTCATATTCTTAGCGGTAACGTTTTTGAAACTAGAGCTTTAGATGAGTTATTACCAAATTGGAAAGAATTAAGTTCACCCATTAAAACTAAAGTTTCAAAAGAAAAATTTTTATTCTTAGGAAAAAATAAATCATTAAGTTGGCCCACATGGTTACTTCCTAAGGTTCAGCAAAATCATAACAATTATATTATTAGTTTAGCAAATTTATGTAGATGGTTAGCGGAGCAAGCAGAAGCTTTAGGTGTTGAAATTTTTCCTGGGTTTCCTGCGAGTGAAATTTTATACAATGAAGATGGCTCAGTTAAAGGAGTTGCAACTCAGGATATGGGTATAGATAAAGAGGGAAATCAAAAAGATAGTTTTGAACCAGGTATTGAATTGTTAGGCAAAGTAACTGTTTTTGCTGAAGGATGTAGAGGACATCTTGGAAAACAATTAATTGAAAAATTCAATCTATCAGAAGGTAAAGACCCTCAGCAATATGGAATAGGTTTTAAAGAAATATGGGAAATTGAAGATAAAAATCACGAAGAGGGAATGGTTATGCATACAGCTGGTTGGCCATTAGATAACAATACTTATGGTGGAAGCTTCATGTACCATGCGGAAAATAAACAAGTTTTTTTAGGTTATGTAATTGGTCTTGATTATAAAAATCCTCATTTATCACCATTTGATGAGTTTCAAAGGTTAAAAACTCACCCAGCAATTAAAAAAATAATTGAAGGTGGAAAAAGAATTTCTTATGGGGCCCGTGCTTTAATTGAAGGAGGTCTTCAGAGTTTACCTAAAATGTATATGCCAGGAGCACTATTAGTTGGCTGTGATGCGGGAACTTTAAATATGCCAAAAATTAAAGGTTCACATACTGCAATGAAAAGTGGAATGATTGCAGCAGAAACAATAATAGAAAACATTAAAGAAAAAAAAAATCTATCGATTTATGAAGAAAAATTTAAAAAAAGTTGGGTTTATGAGGAGCTTCATAGAGCACGTAATGTTAAACCTAGTTTTAGTTGGGGATTAATTCTTGGAATAATATTTACTGGAATAGATCAAATTTTATTTAAAGGCAAACTACCTTTCACCTTAAAACATAAGCATGCTGATCATGAAACATTAAAACCAGCAAATGAAATGCCAAAAATAGAATATCCCAAGTATGATAATATTATTACGTTTGATAAAACAAGTTCAGTATATTTAACTGGAACTAATCACGCAGATAATCAACCTGTCCATTTGAAACTTAAGGATCCTAATTTGCCAATTAGCTACACTTTAGAAAAATTTGATGAACCTGCTCAAAGATATTGTCCAGCTGGAGTTTATGAAGTCCAAAAAGAAAATGATGTAAATAAATTTGTAATTAATTCTC
>JACWEQ010000031.1 GCA_014653365.1 Pelagibacterales bacterium SAG-MED49
GATCTTAAATACTCAATCTGTCCTAAACCAAAATAGATAATAAAAATTTGAACTAAAAGTGGAGTTCCTCTAAATACATAAGAATATCCATAAGCAAATTTATTTATAAACATATTCTTATTCATTCTTAGAATTGCAAAAAATAATCCAAGAAACATCCCTATTATTAATGAAACACTTAAAAGTTTTAGTGTAATTAAAGTAGCATTTAATAATTTTGGAAAACTAGTGATCATTAAATCAAAATCCATTAATACCCCCTGCTATATTTTGCTTCTAATCTATTGATTAACCTCATACTTAAATAAGTAAGCAATAAATATAAAACTGCCGCAAATGAGTAAAAGAATAATGGGTCTCTAGTTGATCCTGCTGCAATATAAGATTGTCTCATAATCTCGACTAAACCAGTAACAGAAATTAAAGAAGTATCTTTTAATGTTATTTGCCAAACATTACTTAAATTTGGGATAGCTAGTCTTAGCATCTGAGGTAAAATTATTTTGTAAAATTGTACAAATTTACTTACTCCTAAAACTTTTGCAGCTTCAAACTGACCTTTGTCAATTGACTGAATTGCTCCACGAAAAACTTCTGTTGAATAAGCGCCAGATATTATTCCAATAGCTAATGAGCCAGTAATAAATGCATTAATTTCAATATACTCAAAATATCCAAAGATAGAGGCCACATACATAATTGCTCCACTTCCACCAAAAAAGAAAAGGTAAATTACTAAAAGTTCAGGTACACCACGAATTACTGTTGTATAAACATTACCTATTAAATTTAATGATTTATATTTAGATAATTTTAAAGGAGTAAATATTAACGCAAAAACAAAACCGATTAACATTGCTGTAATTGATACAGCTATAGTCATTAGGGTTGCATAAAATAACTCATCACCCCAACCAGTTTTACCGAATGCAAGAAGTTCCATATAGACTGGCGACTATATATTATAGTCGCCAAATCTGAAATTAATTACATAGAAGCATCAAAACCAAAGTGTTTAATAGCAAGTTTGCTAATAATTCCTTTTTTTCTAGCTTTATCAATTGCTTTGTTAAAGTCTTTTAGAAGCTTGGCATCTCTTTTACCAATAGCATCATCTCCACCTTGTCTAATACCAACACCAACACCATTACCAAATGCACCACCTGAAAAAGTTGGTCCAACTAATGTAACTGGTTTGCCTGATTTGTCAGCATAGTCCGTAAATGCAACTGCTGCTGCTAATGCAACATCACATCTTCCAGATGTTAGATCTAAGTTTACTTCATCTTGTGTTTTATAAGTTCTTACATTTACACTACCAACATCACCAGATTCTAAGAAGTTTTGGTGAATAGTTCCTGTTTGAGTACAAACAGTTTTTCCAGAAAGTGCTCCTGTTATAGTTTTAAGAGCTTTTTTAACTGCAGATCCACCTAGAGTTAAGTTAACACCTTCTGGTGTATCCATTCCCTCTAAACTTGAACCTTTCATTACTGCAAGTGATGCCACTTCGTCAGCATAACCTTGTGAAAAAGTAATAGTTTTTTGTCTTTCAGCTGTAATTGACATTCCAGCCATGATCGCATCAAACTTTCTCATTAACAAAGCTGGAATCATTCCATCCCAATCTTGTTCAACGATAGTGCACTCCTGTTTCATGATTTCGCAAAGTTCTTTTGCTAACTCAACCTCAAAACCAATAAGATTACCTGAAGCATCTTTTGAATTCCATGGAGGATAAGCGCCTTCAGTTCCAATCTTTATTTTGTCAGCGTA
>JACWEQ010000032.1 GCA_014653365.1 Pelagibacterales bacterium SAG-MED49
ATGAGAGAAGAAGCGGGTGGTTTAATTTTAGGACCCTATGAAGATGGCGCACCAGCGTGTTATGTGGATGGACCATCAAAAGATTCTGAATATGAATTATTTCAAGAAGATCTTGATAGACTTGCTCCACATATAGAAGGTGCAATTCATCGTGTGCCAGCTTTTGGAGAAGTTGGGGTAAAAAAAGTTTATAATGGTGCAATTTGTTATACACCAGATGGAAACCCTATTGTTGGTCCAGCCTGGGGACTTAAAAATTTTTGGATTAATGAGGGACATAGTTTTGGAATTACTGCTGCAGGTGGAGCAGGGTGGCAACTTGCAGAATGGATTGTAGATGGAGAACCTACAATTGATATGCTTGGAGTTGAACCAAGAAGATTTGGTGACTATGCAACAAAATCATATTTAAAAGAAAAAAATGAAGAAGCTTACAATCATGTATTTAAAGTTCATTACCCAGATGAAGAAAGAGGAGCTGCTAGAGAGCTAAGAACATCCCCTTGCTATGATAGAATGAAGGATTTAGGTGCTGTATTTGGACAAAAATTTGGTTGGGAAAGACCAAACTTTTTTGCAACTGATGGAATGGAGCAAAAAGACGATTGGTCTTTTAGAAGATCCAAATGGTTTGAGGCAATAAAAAAAGAATGTAAAAATGTAAAAGAAAATGTGGGTCTTTTGGATATGACAGCATTTGCAAAATGTAGAATTAAAGGTCCTGGTACAGAAGAGTTTCTAGATTATTTAGTAGCAAACAAACTTCCAAAAAAAATTGGAAGAATTGGGTTGTGTCATGCTCTTAATACTAAAGGGGGAGTTCATTCAGAATTTACAATAATGAGAGAAGCACCTGATAGCTTTTACTTAGTATCAGCGGGAGCCAATCAAAGATTAGATCATGACTGGATCCAAAAGTGGATGCCAACAGATGGCACAGTTCAATTTGAAAATTTAACTAATAGTATGGGTGTACTTGTAGTATCTGGTCCAAAAGCTAGAGAATTAATGATAAAAGTATCTAGAGATGATTTTTCTGCTGAAAACTTTAAATGGTTAAGTGCTAAAAATGTGAACGTTGGGAATGCTCCAGTTAATGCTATGAGAGTAAACTTTGTTGGTGAATTAGGTTGGGAACTTCATCATCCAATTGAATATCAAAACCATATATTTGATACATTAATGGAAGCTGGGAAAGATTTAGGTCTAAAGCCATATGGAATTAGAGCAATGAATAGTCTTAGACTTGAAAAATCTTATAAACTAGTTGGAACAGAATTATCAATTGAATATTCGCCTTATGAATCTGGATTAGATAGATTTATTCATCCAAACAAAGGTAATTTTATTGGTTTGGAAGCGCTAAATAAATGGAGAGAAAAAGGTTTTGAAAATAAATT
>JACWEQ010000033.1 GCA_014653365.1 Pelagibacterales bacterium SAG-MED49
CTGTAGATGCTTGCTCTTTTTTAATGCCTCTCATTGTCATACATTGATGAGTTGAATCAATTGTTACAGCTACACCTTTTGCATCCAGTGACTCCATTAAAGTTTTAGCAACTTGCATTGTTAGTCTTTCTTGGGTTTGTAATCGTTTTGAAAAAACTTCAACAACTCTTGCAAGTTTACTTAATCCAACTACTCGCTCTTTTGGAATATAAGCAACATGAGCTTTTCCAATAATTGGTGCCATGTGATGTTCACAATGACTTTGAATAGAGATATTTTTTTGAATCACCATATCATCATATCCATCTACATCTCCAAAAGTTTTATCTAAAATTTTAGTGGGATCTATTTTATAACCTGCAAAATACTCTTTATAAGCTTTCATTACTCTTTTAGGAGTTTCTAATAATCCCTCCCTTGTAGGATCTTCACCTAACCATGATAATATAGTCTTAAAAGCTTCTTCAGCTTCTTGATCTGAAATTTTATTATTTTCCAATATTTTATTGTCTGTTTCTTTAACTAGTTTCATAGCGCCTTTTTATACAGTAAATACTTAATTTTAAAATATTTAATATACCGAGATATATGCTAAATAGTCACTGCATATGTTCAAAAAAAGAGAAAATGTCTTAGAAATTGAAGAGGGCAATTTGTTATCACCAAAATTTGATAATGATGGCTTAATACCAGTAATTACGATGTGTTCTAAAACAAAAGATATTTTAATGCATGGCTATATGAATGTTGAGGCCTTAAAGAAAACAATCGAGACGAAAGAAGCTCATTATTTTAGCAGATCTAGAAAAGCAATTTGGCATAAAGGTGCGACAAGTGGTTTTACTCAAAAAGTAACTGAAATAAGAATAGATGATGATCAAGATTCAGTTTGGATGACTGTTGATATTGGTGATGGATCAAGTTGCCATGTTGGATACAGATCATGTTTCTATAGATCTATTCCAATGGGACCAATAGAAAATGGCAGAGAAATTAAGATGAAATTTGAAGAAAAAGAAAAATCTTTTGATCCTGAAGAAGTTTATAAAGGTCAACCTAATCCAACCAAAATTTAGATGAGTGATAAACAAAAAAATGTTCTAGGTGAAGATCTAGAAGAATGTTCCAATAACCCTTTAACTGGATGGTATCGCGATGGTTGTTGTAATACGGATGAAAACGACCATGGTGTTCATACAGTTTGCGCAAAGGTTACAACCGAATTTTTAGAATGGTTAAAAGAAGCAGGTAATGATTTAATAACTCCTCATCCTGAATTTGGATTTCCAGGTTTAAAAGATGGAGATGGTTGGTGCGTATGTGCTATGTGGTATGCAAGAGCAG
>JACWEQ010000034.1 GCA_014653365.1 Pelagibacterales bacterium SAG-MED49
AATTTTAATGACAATGCAAGAAATTTCAACTGCAATTCAATACAACTTGCCTATTAAAATCTTTATTTTGAACAACCAATACATGGGTATGGTTAGACAGTGGCAGGAATTGCTTCATGAGAAAAATTATTCAGAGAGTTATACTGAAGCTTTACCTAATTTTGTAAAATTAGCAGAGGCTTATGGGTGCGTTGGCTTAAGAGCGGAAATTCCTGATGAACTGGATGAAAAAATTCAAGAAATGATTGATATTGATAAGCCAGTAATTTTTGACTGTCGAGTAGATCAAGCAGAAAACTGTTTTCCAATGATTCCATCAGGAAAACCCCACAATCAAATGTTGTTGGGTCCAAAAGACCAAGAAGAAAACAAAATTACAGGCAAAGGAAAAGTGTTAGTTTAAATGGTAAAATCTAAATCAGCTTATAGTGTTCCAAGTAAACTTGGTAAATTAGACACCCACATCATTGTTGTCTGGGTAGATAATGAAGCGAGTGTGTTATCTCGTGTTGTTGGACTTTTTTCTGGAAGAGGATACAATATTGAGTCTCTTGCAGTTGCTGAAGTTGATCCTAAAAAAAATCTTTCAAGAATAACAATTGTGACCACTGGAACACCGCAAGTAATTGAGCAAATAGTTTTACAGCTAAAAAAATTAACTATATTTTTTTTCGAATTAGCGTTATTGATTATCTTACCTACTGGCAATCCTGGTTTAAACAAGCTTCCATAACCAGATGTGTAAACAATGATTTCATTATTATTTACTTTATTGTCATATTCTTCTTTGGTAAATTCAATAACACCATAATTTTTTCCTGCCCCAGATAATACAGCATGTATATCCAATGGTTCTAATATGACTGGTATTTTACTATTTAAATCTGATAGCAATAGTGCTCGTGAGTTTGTATAATTTACTTCAACTATTTTACCCACTAAATAACTATCATCAATAACTGCCATACCCAATTTTACATTGTTTTTAGAACCTTTATTTAAGATAATGGATTTTAGGTAAGGGCTATCTTTATCAACTAAAACCTTGGCATAAATATCTACTGATTGAATACTTTCATTAATTAACTCTCTTAATTTTTTATTTTCTAAAACCAAAAATTGATTTGTTAATTTATTTTTTCTTAAATCATTTAGTAAGACTTCATTTTTTTTATAATTTT
>JACWEQ010000035.1 GCA_014653365.1 Pelagibacterales bacterium SAG-MED49
AAATATGAAAAAAAAGGTAAAATTGAAAAAGCTAATAAAAGATATGAAAAAGCTTTGACACTTTTAATAAAATCTAATGAAAAAAAACCCAACAAAGCAGATACACTAAATTATCTTGGCTTTACAACTAGGAAACTTGGAGATTATGAGGGTGGAGAAAAATATTATCTTCAAGGGCTAGCTTTAGAGCCTAATCATATAGGTATTAACGAATACCTAGGTGAGCTTTATGTTGTAACCAATAGAATTGACCTTGCAAAAGAAAGATTAAAAATATTAAAAGATTGTAATTGTGAAGAGTATGATGAGCTAAAAGAAATAATTGAAGGAACCAAGAAATCTAAGTATTAATCTTAGTTTATATTTTGGGACATTTGATTTGGAAGCCACAGAGCAATCTCAGGAAAAATTATAATAATTATTACCGCTAATATCATTAATAAAAAAAGTGGAAATGCACTTTTTGCAATAAAAGACATATCTCTATTTGCCATTCCTTGAAGGACAAATAAATTAAATCCTACAGGTGGCGTAATTTGTGCCATCTCAACAACAATAACAAGATAAATTCCAAACCAAATCATATCAAAACCAGCTTGTCTAATCATAGGTTCTATAATTGCCATTGTTAAAACAACAGCTGAAATTCCATCCAAAAACATTCCAAGGATAATATAAAAAATAGTTAAGATAAAAATCAACATATAGGGTGATAGATTTAGTTCTTGAATCCAAATAGCTAAATTTCTAGGTAAGCCTGTAAAACCCATTGCTAATGATAGAAATGTTGATCCTGCTAAAATAAAAGCAATCATGCAGGATGTTTTGGTAGCACCTAGTAAAGATAATTTAAAAGAATCTTTATTAAGTGTTCCTTGAAACAATGATAGAATTAAAGCACCCACAACACCCAGTGAAGCTGCTTCTGTTGCAGTTGCAATACCAGTGTAAATAGACCCAATAACTGAACATATTAAAAGCACAACTGGCAAAAGTTGCTTTGATCTTTTTATTTTTTCTATAAAAGAAAATTCTTCAGAAATTTTAGGCATTTGTTTTTTATTTATTGTTGACCAAACAACAACATAAAGCATAAAAATAATAGCAAGCATTATCCCTGGAAAAATTCCTGCCATAAATAATTTAGCTATCGAGTCTTC
>JACWEQ010000036.1 GCA_014653365.1 Pelagibacterales bacterium SAG-MED49
TGGAATAAAGACATGATGTCAGAAGCTGCAAAATTGGAGTTAAATTTATAATGACCTCGATAATAAAATTAAGTGATAATGCTGCACTAAGAATTAAAGAAATAATGTCTAATGCAGAACAAGATTCACTCGGGGTGAGAGTATCTGTAAAATCAGGTGGTTGTGCAGGTATGTCTTATGTTATGGAATATACAAAAGAAGTTAATCCAAGTGATGAGCTAATTGAAGACAAAGGAGTTAAAGTATTCGTTGATTCAGCTGCAATTATGTATCTTCTTGGTACTGAAATGGACTATAAAAAAGAAGAACTTTCATCCTCATTTGTATTTAATAATCCCAATGAAACTGAGCGTTGTGGTTGTGGAGAGTCTTTTAAAATAGAATAAGTTGTATTATCCCAATATTTGCATATCAGTATTGCATTATATGCATAACTAGTATAGTTGTTCAGTATGAATAGATTCGAATTTAAAAATCTTGTTAAAAACCTTAAAAATTCTTTAAAAGAAAGAACCTTTTTTAAAGATCTTCGTAAAGAAGTAGAAACTGGTGCCAACGGCACTCAAGACTACGTTGTTAAAAAAGGTGTTAACAAAAATACAATTGCAACAACTAGACAGTAATTAATTTCTAGCTGCTGTAATACATCTCAAACTCAACTGGATGAGGTGCATGTTCAAATTTATGAATTTCTTCAAATTTAAGTGCAATATAGGCATCAATTTGATCGTCGGTAAATACACCACCTTGAGTTAAAAATTCTCTATCTTTATCCAAGCTTTCCATTGCCTCTCTTAAAGAACCACAAACTGTTGGAATAGCTTTCACTTCTTCAGGTGGTAATTCATATAAATCTTTATCAAAAGACTCACCTGGATGAATTTTGTTTTTAATCCCATCAAGTCCAGCCATAAGCATTGCTGCAAATGTTAGATAAGGGTTTCCTGAGGCATCTGGAAATCTTATTTCACATCTTGCACCTTTTTTACTTAAAGTAATCGGTATACGGCATGATGCAGATCTGTTTCTAGCTGAATATGCGAGAAGTACAGGAGCTTCAAAACCTGGTACTAATCTTTTGTAACTATTCGTTGT
>JACWEQ010000037.1 GCA_014653365.1 Pelagibacterales bacterium SAG-MED49
TTTGTATTGGTACAACAAAAAAAAATTCTTCTAATAAAGATGAATATAGAAGGGTTGAACTTGATATTCCTAAAGAAATTGCAAAAATTGTAAAATTAAATTTGGTTAATTCATTTATTTTTGTATCTGCAATATATGCTAATCCCAATAGCTCAGGGGACTATGTAAGATTTAAGGGGTTAGTTGAAGAAGAGTTGAAAAGATTAAATTTTCCAAAATTAGCTTTAATGAGACCTTCCTTTTTAATGGGAGATAGAAAGGAAAAAAGGGTAGGCGAAAAAATAGGAATTTTTGTATTTAAATTATTATCACCTTTGCTTTTAGGACCTATAAAGAAAATGAGACCAATTCATTCAGAAACAGTTGCTAAAGCTATGATCAGAGCCGCAAATGAAAATTTAGAAAAAAATATCTTTGAGTCTAACGAAATCGCAGAACTATTTTAAACTAAACCTAATCTCACAACAGATTTCGCAGTTTCAGATATACAATCTTTTGCAGGATTAAATTTTAATCCCAATAAATCTTCAGCATAACTTGTGTCAGTTTGCATTACGATCTCAAGGTCTGGAATCAAAGTTTTAGCACTTGAGTCAAACAAGCTAATTAATTTAACCATAAAATTTGGTAGTTCTTTTTTAGGAAGTTTTTTTGCATATTCTGGCATTGCTTCAGCCATTATTTGAGATAACTCAATCAATTTTTTTACTTCTTTCCCAACAATTAATCTTCTTCCACCAACTTTGGTATTACCGATACAAGCCACATGTGCCTTAGCAACATCTTTTACATCCGAAATCAAAATTCCCCATTTTGGTGCTGCGGGAAATTTACCCTTCATAAATTGTCTAACATATTCAATTGAAGTTCCTCCCTTTTTATCTAAGGCATTACCAAATACTCCACCAGGATTGATCATAGTTAATTTATTTTTTAATCCCTTACTTTCCATTAGTTCCCAAGCTGCTTTTTCAGCTTTTGTTTTTGATAAAAAGTAGTCGTTTACTCCCTCTTTCCAGTTTTCATCTGTCCAATCATTTTCGTC
>JACWEQ010000038.1 GCA_014653365.1 Pelagibacterales bacterium SAG-MED49
TTTTTGACCATTCGCATGTAGTTTTTTTTTCCATTATTTTTTACTAATGAAGCAACAAGTGATTGATTGTAAATATTATTTGATTTTCTTATTACAACTCTGCCTTTCCATTTGGGATCAGCAAGACCTTCATAGGTCATTCCGTTTAATTCATTGGCATTAACTCTTTCTGGAGAGTAATACATAATTCTTGCTCTCTTAGCTATTCCAGTCCAGTTAGTAGATCTAAAGTTTTTTGGAACAGCAGCTTTGATTGCTGAAGTCATTGAGTTTTGAAACATTCCTTTAGCATCAAATGCTCCTAATCTTCCTGCATCTGCTGTAATATAAATATCTGCTTTAGAGTCTGCTCCCTCTTCAGTAATTCTTTTTTGAAGAGCTTTATCTTTTCCAGAAACAACGTTTACTTTAATACCTGTTTTTGCAGTAAATTTTTCATAAAGTTGAATATCTGAATCGTAATGTCTTGCGCTAAAAACATTTACTTCAGATGCTAAACTTAAATTGGCAAAGAATAATAAAATTATTCCCAATATTGTTATTTTTTTCATTTTATCCTTTTCTTTACCCTTATTGATTTGCGACTGAGAATTATTCTCAATGCGAATGATTATCAATCGCATATATTGTCTCAGTTGTAAAGGGATATTTAAAGTGAGTGGTAATAATTAATTAAGAAATTTATTGTTTCCAGTCACCAATTTTACTGAATAAGAAATTTCTAAAAGCTTGAACTCTAGCTGTGTTTTTAAGTGATTGAGGATAGACGAAATGAGCTTCTGTAATTGGACCCTCTGATTTAGGTAAAACTTTAATCACATTAGCTGAATTTGATACCAGGTACTCTGGTAAAGCCGCTAACCCAACTCCAGATTCTACGGCTAAAAGTAAACCCATAACACTATTTACTTTCATAACTGTTTTTCTTTTTTTACCATCATGCATTCCAAGTTTTAATGCCCATTCAGGACTATAAACTGGAGAAGGAGCACCTTTTCCAAAAGAAATAAACTTATGTTTATTTAAATCAGTAATAGTT
>JACWEQ010000004.1 GCA_014653365.1 Pelagibacterales bacterium SAG-MED49
TTATCATTTCTAATTTCAACTTGACCAGCTTTAGGTCAACGTGGTGTTAACATCATGGAGTTCTGCAAAGCCTTTAACGATAAAACTAAATCAATGGCAGGAAAACCTGTTCCTGTTGAGATTACAGTTTATAAAGATAAAAAATTTGATTTTAAAATTAAATCACCACCAGCATCTTTTTTTATTAAAGAGGCAGTTAAACTTAAGGGTGGTTCAAAAGAACCAGGAAGAAATATTGTGGCATCAATCTCAAAAAAACAATTAGAAGATATTGCTAATCAAAAAATGAATGATTTAAATGCTCATGACTTAGAGGAAGCAGTAAAAATTATAGCAGGGTCAGCTAGATCTATGGGTATCGAGGTTAAAGATTAATGCCATCTAAAAGATTTAAAAAATTACCTGAAAAAACCAAAGATTTAAGTGCTGAGTCTATTGAAAAACTACTACCAGAAGTAAAAAAAAACTGCACAACTAAATTTGATGAGTCGGTAGATTTAAGTTTTCAAATAAATAATAAACAAAAAAAAAGTGAAGTTAACATTAGAACAGTGGTTAATTTACCAGGTGGAACTGGTAAAAAAGTAAAAGTTGCTGTTGTTTGTGAAGATGCCAAAGCACAAGAAGCAAAAGATGCAGGTGCAGATATTGTTGGTAGTGATGAATTTATTGAAAAAATTAAAGCGGGTGAATTAAATTTTGAAAAACTAATCTGTACACCAGGTATGATGATTAAACTTTCAAAATTAGGTAAAGTTTTAGGACCAAAAGGATTAATGCCCAATCCTAAGCTAGGATCCGTATCTGAAAATATTAAAGAAGCTGTAACTAATGCTAAATCTGGTCAAGTTGAAATTAGAAATGATAAAGATGGAAATATAGGTGTCAGTATTGGAAAAAAATCATTCCATGACGATCAATTATTAAAAAATTTTCACGCAATATTAGATGCATTAGAAAAAGAAAAATCAAACAATACTCTAAAAGGTGATTTAGTTAAAAATACTTTTTTAACATCATCAATGGGTGTCTCATATAAAGTTAAATTAGGAAAATCGATATAGCCATGTTAACGAAAGATCAAAAAAAGAATTATATTGCAGAAATGTCTGCTCAGTTTGAAAATAGTAAAGCTGTAATGGTTACTCATTATCAAGGTTTAACAATGACACAACTTGATGAGTTAAGAGCTAAAATGAGAGAACATGGAATAATTTTTAAGATAACCAAAAATAGAATAACAAAATTAGCTTTAGAAAAAACTAAATGTAAAGATTTGTCTAATTTATTTACTGGACCAACTGCTGTTGCATTTGGTGAAGATGCCATCATGTCTGCTAGAATTCTCTCAAAATTTGCAAAAGATAATGAAAATTTGAAATTAATTGGTGGAATAATGGATGAAGAGGTCTTAGATCAGGCCGGTGTTCAGAATGTAGCTAGTTTACCAACATTAGATGAAGCAAGAGCTAATATTGTTGGTATTTTAAACGCACCAGCATCAAAATTAGTGAGTATTTTACTTGCATACTCAGAAAAAATGAGTAGTTTGTCGACAGAAAATTCTGAAACACAACCCAAAGAGTAAAAAATATGCCTGACCTAAACAAAATTATTGAAGACCTATCTAGTTTAACTGTTGCAGAGGCAGCTGAACTTTCAAAACAATTAGAAGAAAAATGGGGAGTAACTCCAATGGCAGCAGCAGCTCCAGCAGCAGCAGGTGGAGCAGCTCCAGCAGAAGATAAAGATGATTTTACAATTATGCTTTTATCTGCAGGTGAAAAAAAAATTAATGTTATTAAAGAAGTAAGAGCAGCAACTTCATTAGGTTTAAAAGAAGCTAAGGATCTAGTAGAGGGAGCACCAAAAGAAGTTAAATCTGGTGTTAACAAAAAAGAAGCTGAAGAGATCAAGGCTAAGTTAGAAGCAGCAGGCGCAAAAGTAGAACTTAAATAATTTAATAAGAAAGAATTCAAATACTGATTATTTTTAATCAGTATTATTAAACATAGATGCAACTATCTTTTACTGAGAAGAAAAATATAAGAAAAAGTTTTGGTAAACTTAAAGAAAGTTTATCTATTCCAAATCTAATTGAAGTACAAAAAAATTCATACAAAGAATTAACAGAATTTGTTTCTGAAGCAGAATTGACAAAAGGATTTGATAGAGTTTTTAAAAGTATATTTCCAATTGAAGATTTAAATGACAAGGCAACATTAGAGTATGTTTCTTATAGATTAGATAAACCGAAATTTGATGTTGAAGAATGTATCACTAGAGGTTTGACTTATTCATCAGCTCTAAAATGCACATTAAGATTAGTTGTTTATGAAATAGACCAAGAGAATAATACTAAAGATATTTTATCCGCTAAAGAACAAGAAGTTTATATGGGTGAAGTTCCTATGATGACAAATAGTGGTACTTTTATAACTAACGGTGTTCAAAGAGTTGTTGTTAATCAAATGCATAGAAGTCCAGGCGTATTCTTTGATCATGATAAAGGTAAAACTCATGCAAGTGGAAAATTATTATTTAATTGTAGAGTAATTCCTAATAGAGGTTCGTGGTTAGATTTTGAATATGATGTTAAAGATTTTTTATATTTTAAAATCGATAGAAAGAAGAAAATTTTTGCATCAACTCTATTATTAGCTTTAGGTTTTACAAAAGCAGAAATGGTAGATGAGTTTTATTCAAGTGAACAATACTCGTTTGATCCAAAAACTGAAAAATGGAAAACAAAATTTAATCCAGAAAACTATAAGGCAAAAAACTTTTCAGAAGAAGTTATTAATGCAAAAACTGGAGAAGTTGTTATTAAATTAGGAGATAAGATTAACTATTTAAATGCCAAGAAATTAGCTAATGATGGTCTTAAAGATATTCTTGTTTCAAGAGAGTCTTTGTATGGAAAATTTTTACATAGAGACGTAAAAGTAAATGATGAAGAAGAAGGTACTTTTGCAATTGGTGCTGAGCTTAATGATGCAGTAATACAACAAATATTAGATGCTAACATCCATACGTTACAAATATCTGTAACTAATTCAATTAACAAAGGCCCATATCTTTTAACAACTATTTTAAATGATAAGAACAACACTAAAGATGAGGCAATTACTGAGATCTATAAAATGCTTAGACCAGGTGAACCACCAACAATTGAAATAGCGACACAAATTTTTAATAATCTATTTTTTAGTTCAGATAGATACGATCTTTCAGATGTGGGAAGAGTAAAAATGAACTCAAGATTAGAACAGAATTGTTCAGACAAAATTACAATTTTAAGAAATGATGACATTATAGCCATTGTTCATAAAATGTTGGATCTTAGAGATGGTAAAGATGAAGTTGATGATATTGATCATTTAGGTAATAGAAGAGTTCGTTCTGTTGGAGAGTTAGTTGAAAATCAGGCTCGTATTGGTGTTTACAGAATGGAAAGAGCTATTAAAGAAAAAATGACTACATTGGATGTTGAATCTGCTATGCCGCAGGATTTAATTAATGCAAAACCACTAACAGTTTCATTAAAAGATTTTTTTGCAAGTTCTCAACTTTCACAATTTATGGATCAAACAAATCCACTTTCAGAAATCACTCATAAAAGAAGAGTTTCAGCTTTAGGACCTGGAGGGCTAACTAGAGAAAGAGCTGGTTTTGAAGTTCGTGATGTTCACCCTACGCATTATGGAAGAATTTGTCCAATCGAAACACCAGAAGGACCAAATATTGGTTTGATAAATAGTTTATCGACGTATGCAAAAATTAACAAATATGGCTTTATTGAGAGTCCGTATAAAAAAGTAAAAGATGGAGTTGTACAGAGCAATGTTGAATATCTTTCTGCAATGGAAGAAACTAAATATACAATTGCGCAAGCAAATGCCAAAATTGATAATAATGGTAAAATTTTGGAAGAATTAGTTCCTTGCAGAGAAAACTTAAATTTTGTTTTATCTAACCCAAAAAATATCGATTACATTGATGTGTCACCAAAACAACTAGTGTCAGTTGCAGCATCATTAATTCCATTTTTAGAAAATGATGATGCTAACAGAGCATTAATGGGATCTAATATGATGAGACAAGCAGTTCCATTATTAAAACCAGAGTCTCCTTTAGTTGGAACTGGAATTGAAAGTGATGTAGCCCTTGACTCTGGTGTAACTATTGTTGCTAAGCGTGAAGGAACAGTTGATAAAATTGATGGTAAAAGAATTGTAATAAAAGCTACTGAAGAAACTGATTTTTCTAAATCAGGAGTTGACATTTACAATCTACAAAAATTTAAAAGATCAAACCAAAACACATGTATTAATCAAAAACCATTAGTAAGAGTTGGTGATAAAGTTAGATCTGGTGATATTATTGCAGATGGTCCATCTACTAAACTAGGTGAATTAGCTTTAGGTAAAAATGTAACTGTAGCTTTCATGCCGTGGCAAGGCTACAATTTTGAAGACTCTATCTTGATTTCAGAGAGATGTGTAACAGATGATGTGTTTACATCAGTTCATATTGTTGAGTATGAAATTATGGCCAGAGATACAAAATTAGGTGAAGAAGATATTACAAGAGATATTCCAAATGTTAATGAAGAAGCTTTAAAAAATTTAGATGAATCAGGTGTGGTTTATATTGGAGCAGAAGTAAATGCTGGAGATATTTTGGTAGGAAAAGTTACACCAAAAGGGGATTCAGCGTCAGGACCTGAGGAAAAATTATTAAGATCAATCTTTGGTGAAAAAGCTATTGATGTAACAGATACATCCTTAAGAATGTCTAGAGGAAGCAGTGGAACTGTTGTGGATGTTAGAGTGTTTAATAGACATGGAATTGAAAAAGATGAGAGATCAATAACAATAGAAAGAGCTGAAATTGAAGAAGTTCAACAAGATAAAATTGTTGAAGAAGAAATTTTAGAGAGAAGTATTAAACAAAGAGCATCTCAATTTTTATCAGGATCTAGTTTAACTAAAAAAGTTAAAGATTTAGCAGAGGGCACTAAATTAGATTTTGAATCAATTGATAAACTGTCTATCAACGATGTATTTAAAATTACAGTAGGCAATGTAAATGATGAAGCAACATTAGCTCAACTTAAAGATCAATATAATAAAGCTAAACAGGATATTACAGAACGATTTGAAGATAAGGTTTTAAAAATAAGAAGTGGTGATGATTTATTACCAAGTGTAATGAAAATGGTTAAAGTTTTTGTTGCAATAAAAAGAAGATTAAGGCCAGGTGATAAAATGTCTGGTAGACACGGTAACAAAGGTGTTGTTAGTAAAATTGTACCAGTTGAAGACATGCCATATCGTGAAGACGGAAGGCCTGTTGATATAGTTTTAAATCCACTTGGTGTACCAAGTCGTATGAACGTAGGTCAAATTTTAGAAACACATTTAGGATGGGCATGTAAAGAATTTGGTGAAGAAGTTAAAAAATTAGTTAATGAAAATAATAAAAAGATTGAAAAAACAGAAAAAATCTCAAAATTTCTTAAATCAGTTTATGGTGAAGAAATTTTTGATGAAAAAGTTGAGAAATTGAATAAGTCAGAATTTAAAGACTTATGTGAAAATTTACAAAACGGTATAGCTATTTCAACACCAGTATTTGATGGTGCAAAAGAAAAAAATGTTACTGAAATGCTTGAGCTAGCAAAATTACCCGGATCAGGACAAACATATTTATGGGATGGTAGAACAGGAGAAAAATTTGATAGGCCTGTAACAGTTGGCATTATTTATATGCTTAAACTTCATCATTTAGTCGAAGATAAAATTCATGCAAGATCAACTGGTCCATATAGTTTGGTTACTCAGCAACCATTGGGAGGAAAAGCTCAACTTGGTGGTCAAAGATTTGGTGAAATGGAAGTATGGGCATTAGAAGCCTATGGAGCTTCATACACACTTCAAGAAATATTAACTGTGAAGTCAGATGATGTCGCGGGAAGAGTAAAAGTTTATGAAACTATAGTTAAAGGTGAGGAAAATTTTGAGTCAGGTATACCAGAGTCATTCAACGTATTAGTTAAAGAAATCAAATCATTAGCATTAAACGTGGAGCTTAATTAAAATGAGTAAAGAATTAACAGATCTATTTAAAAATACTGAAATTTCTGAAGCTCAGAATTTTAGCAGCATTAAAATTTCATTAGCTAGTCCTGAAAAAATTAAATCATGGACTTTTGGTGAAATTAAGAAACCAGAAACAATAAACTACAGAACTTTTAGACCTGAAAAAGATGGTTTATTTTGCGCAAGAATTTTTGGCCCGATTAAAGATTACGAGTGTTTGTGTGGAAAATACAAACGTATGAAATTTAGAGGAATTATTTGTGAAAAATGTGGAGTTGAAGTGACAAAATCAAATGTTCGTAGAGAACGAATGGGTCATATTAATCTTGCAACACCTGTTGCCCATATTTGGTTTTTAAAATCTTTACCTAGCAGAATAGCTTTGGCTGTTGATATGAAGCTTAAAGAAATAGAAAGAGTACTGTACTTTGAAAATTTTATTGTCATAGAGCCAGGTTTAACTGGTCTTCAAAAAAATCAACTTCTTAATGAAGAAGAATTAGCCAAGTATCAAGATGAATTTGGTGAGGAATCATTTACGGCTGGAATAGGTGCTGAAGCTGTACTTGAAATGTTAAAAAATTTAGATTTAGAATTAGAGAGAAAAAATCTTATTAATTTTATTAAAGAAACAAAATCTAAAGTTAATGAAGAAAGAGCCATTAAAAGATTAAAACTAGTAGAGTCGTTTATTGAAACAGGTCAAAAACCTGAATGGATGATTTTAACTGTTGTTCCTGTTATTCCACCTGAACTAAGACCATTAGTTCCACTAGATGGAGGAAGGTTTGCGACATCTGATTTAAATGACCTTTATAGAAGAGTTATCAATAGAAATAATAGATTAAAAAGATTAATGGACCTTAAAGCTCCAGATATCATTGTAAGAAATGAAAAACGTATGCTTCAAGAGTCTGTAGACGCATTATTTGACAATGGTAGAAGAGGTAGAGTTATAACTGGGACTGGAAAAAGACCACTAAAATCTTTAGCAGAAATGCTTAAAGGTAAACAAGGTAGATTTAGACAGAACTTACTTGGTAAAAGAGTTGATTACTCAGGTAGATCTGTAATTGTTGTTGGTCCAGATTTAAAACTTCATGAATGTGGTTTGCCGAAAAAAATGGCTTTAGAATTATTTAAACCATTTTTGTATGCAAGACTAAATAAACTTGGATTAGCTTCAACTATTAAGCAAGCTAAGAAGTTAGTTGAAAAAGAAACAAATGCTGTATGGGACGCACTAGAATTAATTGTTAGAGAACATCCTGTAATTTTAAATAGAGCGCCAACACTTCACAGATTAGGTGTTCAGGCATTTGAACCAAAACTTATTGAGGGAGATGCAATTGAACTTCATCCATTAACTTGTGCTGCATTTAATGCTGACTTCGATGGTGACCAAATGGCTGTTCACGTTCCATTAAGTTTAGAAGCTCAATTAGAAGCAAGAATTTTAATGTTATCAACAAATAATATTTTATCACCATCTAATGGTAAACCAATTATCGTACCAAGTCAGGATATGATTTTGGGAATTTACTACCTTTCTCAAGAACCTTTGACAGATAAACCTGTAGGATATTTTGTTGATGTAAATGCAATTGAATTTGCTTTAGCTTCAGACCAAATTAAAGTTCACAGTACAATTATATCAAGAATTGAAACTGTTGATGAAAATGGAAACAAAAAATTTGAAAAATATACTTCAACAGCTGGAAGATTTTTATTAGCAAATCTACTTCCAAAAAATAATAATATTAAATTTTCTTTAGTTGATAGATTATTACCTAAGAAAACAGTTTCTGAAATAATTGATATTGTTTTTAGATTTTGTGGACAAAAAACAACTGTTATTTTCTGTGATAAATTAAAAGATTTAGGATTTAAGCATGCTTTCAAAGCTGGTATTTCTTTTGGAAAAGATGATCTAGTTATACCTGAAAGCAAAACTCAGTTGATCGAAGATACAAAAGGGTTAATTGCTGATTATGAAACTCAATATTCTGAAGGATTAATTACAAGAGGAGAAAAGTACAACAAAGTTGTTGATGCTTGGTCTAAATGTACAGATAAAGTTGCAGGTGAAATGATGCGAGGCATTTCAGCAACTGAAAAAACTCCTGAGGGACTTAAAATTAATTCTGTATACATGATGGCAGATAGTGGAGCTAGAGGATCAGCAGCTCAAATGAAACAGCTTGCTGGAATGAGGGGATTGATAGCAAAACCTTCAGGTGAAATTATTGAAACTCCAATTATATCTAACTTTAAGGAAGGTTTAACAGCATTAGAATACTTTAACTCAACTCACGGAGCCAGAAAAGGACTAGCTGATACAGCACTTAAAACAGCAAGCTCAGGTTATTTAACAAGAAGATTATGTGATGTTGCTCAGGATTTAACAATTACAAAAATTCAGTGTGATGAACCAGGGTTTATAGAATTATCTGAAATTTTAGAAGGTGGTAATATTGTTGTAAGTTTATCTGAAAGAGCTTTGGGAAGAGTGACGGCTTATGAAGTTAAAAATCCATTAACTGGAGAAGTTGTTATTAAAAAAAATAAAATGATTGATGAGACTGGTTGTGACTTAATTGATGCAGCTGGAGTTAAATCACTAAAAGTATATTCAGTCATGACATGTAGCTCAAAAGAAGGTGTTTGTGCAACTTGTTACGGTAGGGATTTATCTAGAGGTAAAATGGTTCACGTAGGTGAGGCTATTGGAATGATTTCAGCACAGTCTATTGGTGAACCAGGTACACAGTTGACAATGAGAACTTTCCACGTGGGTGGAACTGCATCTGTAAAACAAGATTCTCAAATCGTAAGCAAAAATGAGGGTATTCTAAAAATTTTAAATTCTAATATTTTAGAAGACTCTAAGAAAAACTTAATTGTAATGGGAAGAAATACACAATTATCGATCGAAGATAATAATGGTGTTCAAGTTGCTGTTTATAAGGTTGGCTATGGTTCAAAATTATTTTTTAACAATGGTGATAAAATTAAAGCAAATACAAAAATTTGTGAATGGGACCCATACACAACTCCTGTTATTGCTGAAAAAAGTGGTACAGCAAGTTTTGTTGACCTAATTGATGGAGTTTCCATCCAAGAAACCACTGATGATGCAACAGGTATTTCCTCAAAATCAGTAATTGATTGGAGAGCTCAATCTAAAAGTACAGATTTAAAACCTAGAATTACTTTACGAGATGAAAAAGGAAATGTTATTAAAAAAGCCGATGATAATGAAGCTAGATACTATCTAGTTCCAGACTCAATCCTTTCAATTAAAGATGGTCAAAAAGTTTTTGCTGGTGACGTAATAGCAAGACTTCCAAAAGAAACTACTAAGACAAAAGACATTACAGGTGGACTACCAAGAGTTGCTGAGTTATTTGAAGCAAGAAAAGCAAAAGATAGTGCAATTATAGCTGAAAATGATGGGCAAGTTGTATTTGGAAAAGAAGTTAGAGGTAAACAAAGAGTATCAATTGTTCCAGAAGATGGTACTGAGCCTTCTAATTATTTAATTCCAAAAGGAAAACATATTAATTTTAACCCTGGTGAAAAAATTCAAAAGGGTGAATATTTATTAGATGGTCAACCGTTACCGCATGATATTTTAAGGGTATTAGGAATTAAGGAATTAACTGAATATTTTGTAAACCAAGTTCAGGAAGTTTATAGACTACAAGGTGTAATTATTAACGATAAACACATAGAAACTATTTTAAGACAAATGCTTAAAAAAGTTGAAGTTAAAGTTTCAGGTGATTCGAGTTATTTACCAGGTGAAGTTATTGATAGGATTAAATTCGATAATGCAAATGAAAAACTTGTAGCTGATGGTAAAAATCCAGCAGTTGGAGAACGTGTATTAATGGGTATTACTAAGGCTTCATTACAAACTGAGTCATTTATTTCAGCAGCTTCATTCCAGGAAACAACAAGAGTTTTAACAGATGCGGCTATCAAAGGTAAAGTTGACCCGTTAAATGGCTTAAAAGAAAATGTTATTGTTGGTAGACTGGTTCCAGCTGGAACAGGTCATATTAAAAATAAATGGAATAAAAAAGCTCTTGAGGATGACAATAGTTTTATAGCTGAACAAGATAAAATTGAAACATCTGAACCTTCAGAAACACCTGCAAATTAGTAAAAATATCACTTAATACTTGAAGTTTTAGTTTGACAAAGTCAGATTAATAAGTATTTTGGCGATGTTTTTGGTTGGAATGTAGTACCTACTAATAGTACTAAACGCTGCCACAAAATAACCTGTCAGTTATTTTCATCTAAAAATATATTAATTAATTATATAAAATTTATGCCAACTATTAATCAGTTGTTAAGAAAAAAAAGAGTTAAACAAATTACTAGGAACAAAGTTCCAGCTTTACAAAAGCAACCTCTTAAAAGAGGTGTGTGTGTAAAAGTTTATACAACAACACCGAAGAAACCAAACTCAGCATTAAGAAAAGTTGCAAGAGTTAGATTATCAAATGGCTTTGAAGTAACTGCATACATTCCAGGTGAAGGCCACAACCTTCAAGAACACTCAGTCGTTTTGATTAGAGGTGGTAGGGTAAAAGATTTACCAGGTGTTCGTTATCATATTTTAAGAGGTAACCTTGATACTCAAGGTGTTGCAAACAGAAAAAAAAGAAGATCATTGTATGGAACTAAAAAAGGTAAATAATGTCTAGAAAAAAAACTCAACCTAAAAAAAATGTAGTTCCAGATCCAAAGTTTAACTCAACTATTATACCAAAGTTAATTAATAATATAATGTATGATGGTAAAAGGGGGGTCGCTGCTAAAATAGTTTACGATGCAATAAATAAGATTAAAACTAAATCTAAAGATGAGCCAATTAATATTTTTAATGAAGCCATTAATAATATCAAACCAACAGTTGAAGTCAGATCAAGAAGAGTGGGTGGTGCCACTTATCAAGTTCCTGTAGAAGTAAAAAGTAAAAGAGCACAAGCTTTAGCGATTAGATGGTTAGTAGATTCTGCAAGAAAAAGAAAAGACAAGCATATGTCAGATAAAATATTTAATGAACTTTTTGATGCATATGAAAAAAAAGGTGCTGCAGTTAAAAAAAGAGAGGATGTGCATAAAATGGCAGAGTCAAACAAAGCCTTTGCACACTTTAGGTGGTAATAAATTATGGCTAGAACTCATACATTAGATAAATACAGAAATATTGGGATCATGGCGCATATTGATGCTGGTAAAACAACCACTACAGAGAGAATTTTATATTATACAGGTAAAAGCCATAAAATTGGTGAAGTACATGATGGTGCTGCAACAATGGATTGGATGGAGCAAGAGCAAGAAAGAGGTATCACAATTACTTCTGCAGCAACTACTTGTTTCTGGAATGATCATAGAATTAATATTATTGATACTCCCGGCCACGTAGACTTTACTATTGAAGTTGAAAGATCACTTAAAGTTTTAGATGGTGCTGTATGCGTATTTGATGGCGTTGCTGGTGTAGAGCCTCAGTCAGAAACAGTTTGGAGACAAGCGGATAAATACAAAGTTCCAAGAATTTGTTTTGTTAACAAATTAGATAGAACTGGTGCAGATTTTTTTAGATGTGTCGATATGATTAGAGATAGATTGGGATGTAAACCATTACCAATTCAAATACCAATTGGAATTGAAGCATCACTTTCAGGTGTTGTTGATCTTGTTAAAATGAAAGCACAAGTATGGAAAAATGAAGCTCTAGGTGCTGAATGGGAATATAAAGATATACCAGAAGATTTAAAAGAAATATCTCAAAAATATAGAACAGAATTAGTTGAAACAGCTGTTGAACAAGATGAAAAATTAATGGAAGCTTATTTGAATGGTGATGAGATTAAAGAAGAAGATTTAGTAAGATGTATAAGAAAAGGTACATTAAATTTTAGTTTTGTACCAATTACAACAGGTTCTGCTTTTAAAAATAAAGGTGTGCAACCATTACTTGATGCTACAATTAATTATTTACCAAGCCCAATTGATATTGGATCTATTAAAGGAACTAAGCCAGGTTCTGAAGATGAAATGGAAATGAAATTTGAAGATAATCAACCTTTTTCAGCTTTAGCTTTTAAAGTTGCAAACGACCCTTTTGTTGGCTCTTTAACATTTATAAGAATTTATTCAGGTACTATAAAAACTGGCACAGGAATTTATAATTCATCAAAAGAAAAAGAAGAAAGAGTTGGAAGAATGTTATTGATGCATGCTAACTCTAGAGAAGATATTAAAGAGGCTAATGCTGGAGATATAGTAGCATTAGCTGGATTAAAATATACCATAACAGGTCACACATTATGTGATGAAGAGAAACCTGTTTTATTAGAACCTATGGAATTTCCAGATCCTGTTATAGAAATTGCTGTTGAACCAAAAACAAAAGCTGACCAAGAAAAAATGGGTGAAGCTTTGGGTAGACTTGCTAAAGAAGATCCGTCATTTAGAGTTACTTCTGATGAAGAATCTGGTCAAACAATTATTAAAGGTATGGGTGAATTACACTTGGATATAATTGTTGATCGAATGAAAAGAGAATTTAAAGTTGAAGCTAATGTTGGTGCCCCACAAGTTGCTTATAGAGAGACATTAGAAAATGCATCTGAGGTTGAATATACACATAAAAAACAAAGTGGTGGTGCAGGACAATTTGCAAAAGTTAAACTTTTAGTTGAGCCTCAAGAGCCAGGTGCTGGTAGATCTGTTGAAAGTAAAATTAAAGGAGGTGCAATTCCTAAAGAATTTATACCAGGTGTAGAAAAAGGAATTGAAACAGTTTCAGACAATGGAATTCTATGTGGATTTCCAATGATAGATTACAAGGTAACTATTTTAGATGGTCTGCATCATGATGTAGACTCTAGTGTGCTTGCATTTGAACTTGCTGGTAGAGCTTGTTTTAAAGAAGCATGTACAAAAGGAACATTAAAGCTTTTAGAGCCTGTAATGAGAGTAGAAGTTGTTACTCCTGAAGATTACATGGGTGATGTTATAGGTGATTTAAATAGTCGTAGAGGACAAATTAGTACCCAAGAACAAAGAGGTAATGCAACAGTAATTACAGCTATGGTTCCACTAGCAAACATGTTTGGATATATTAATAATTTAAGATCAATGTCTCAAGGTAGAGCACAATATTCAATGTTTTTTGATCATTATTCAAAAGTACCTCAGAATGTTCAGGACGAAGTAACTAAAAAGATTGCAGGATAATTATGGAAAAACAAAATATTAGAATTAAACTTAGAGCATACGACAACAAGATTTTAGATGCTTCTACAGAGGAAATTGTAAATACTGTTAAAAGAACTGGTGCAACTATCAAAGGACCTATTCCATTACCAACAAGAATAGAAAGATATACAGTTTTAAAAGGGCCGCATATTGACAAAAAAAGCAGAGAACAATTTGAGTCAAGAACTCACAAACGATTAATAGATATTATTGAACCAACACCGCAAACAGTGGAAGCTTTAATGAAACTTGATTTAGCTTCAGGAGTTGATGTGGAAATTAAAATTTAGTTATGACTGAGATTGCTTTAATTGGAAAAAAAATAGGTATGACAAGGGAGTTTTATAAAACTGGTCAACTAGTGCCTGTAACTGTGTTAAAGGTTGAAAAAGCAAGAGTCATCCAAGTTATAGAAGAAGATAAAAGAGGCTACAAAGCTGTACAACTCGGTTATGGAAAAATTAAAAATTCTAAACTTACAAAAGCTATGAAAGGCTTTTATGCTAAAAAAAATACTGAAGCCAAAAAGAAACTAAAAGAATTCAGAGTTAAAGATACAGAAACTTATAAAGAAGGAAATGAGTTTGGACTAGAAATATTTAAAGACACAAAATTTGTCGATACAAGATCTAAAACGATAGGGAAAGGATTTGCTGGAGCAATGAAGCGATGGAACTTTGGAGGTTTAAGAGCCAGTCATGGTGTATCTGTTTCTCACAGAGCTCACGGTTCAACAGGACATAGTCAAGACCCTGGTAAAGTTTTTAAAGGAAAAAAAATGGCTGGACATATGGGTGATAGACTAAGAACTATGCTTAATATTGAAATTATTAAAACAGATTTAGAAAATGAATTATTATATTTAAAAGGATCAATTCCAGGATCAAAGAATACAGAAGTTGTTGTTAGACAATCTGTAAAGAATATAAATAAAATGACAATTTCAGAAAAAATAATAGCAGCTGAGGAAGCTAAGAAAACCCCAGATAAAAAGAAGAAATAATGAAATTAGAAAAATTAAGCATTGATGGAAAAAAAGACACTATTGAAGTCTTGGACAAAATTTTTTCAGCTAAGGTAAATAGCAAATTAGTAAGTAACGTATTGTATAAAACAAATGCTAATTACAAAGGCAGACATGCAAAAACCAAACAACAAAACGAAGTAAGCGGACCAACATCTAAAATTTATGCGCAAAAAGGAACTGGTGGAGCACGACACGCTAGTAGAAAAGCACCTATTTTTGTAGGTGGTGGTATAGCTCATGGACCAAAAGGTGAGCTTGCTTACAAAAAAAGAAAACTAAACAAAAATGAAAAGAAATTAAGTGTTGCATCACTTATTACAGAAAAAAATATCAATAAAAACTTACTAATATTAGATGATTTTAGTTCTGAAATTAAAAAGACAAAAGAAATGAATGCAATTATTCAAAAATTAGAAATCACACATTCTTTAATTATACTAGATAAAAGCTCTAAAGAAAAAATTGAAAAGTCTGCAAGAAATATTCCAAATGTTAAAATTACTGATGTTAATCACTTCAGTTCTTACGATATTATTAAATTCAAGAAAGTTGTATTTACTGAAAGTTCAGTAAAAGAACTAGAAGAGAGATATTCTTAATATGGATAAAATACATTTATACGATAAAATTTTATCTCCAATGGTTACGGAGAAATCAACGAACTTATCTGAACAAAATAAAATTGTTTTTAAAGTTCCAACAGGTGCAAATAAGATAAATTTAAAAAAAAATATTGAAAAAATTTTTAAAGTTAACGTGACAAAAATTAATATTATTAACAAGCAAAACAGAACTAAACTTACAAGAGGAAAAAAAATAAAAGTTTCTGGATTTAAAAAAGCAATAATAACACTTAAAAAAGGTCAAAGTATTGATCTAACCACAGGTATTTAATAGATGGCATTAAAAACTTTTAAACCATACACAAAATCTACTAGAGGAACTATTTTAGTTGATAGAACTGGACTATGGAAAGGGAAACCTTTTAAAGCACTTGTCACAGCAAAAAATTCTATGAAGGGTAGAAATAATAACGGACATATTACAAACATTAATAGAGCTGGTGGACATAAAAAAATGTATAGACAAGTTGATTTCTATAGAAAGAAATTTGACATGGAAGCTAGCGTTGAGAGAATTGAATATGATCCTAATAGATCGTGTTACATAATGTTGGTTAAATTTGTTGACGGCTCTCATGCTTATTATTTAGCACCTCAAAAAATTCAAGCTGGAGATAAAATTGAAAATGGATCAAAAAAAGAAATCAAAGTTGGAAACTGTATGCCATTGCAAGATATACCAGTTGGTATAAATATTCATAATGTAGAAATACAACCTGGTGCTGGTGGAAAAATTGCAAGATCAGCAGGATCATCTGTTACAATTAGTGGTTTAGATGGTAACTACAGTTTAATTAAATTAGCCTCAGGTGAAGTTAGAAAAATAGATTCTAGATCATTAGCAACAATTGGAACATTAAGTAATCCAGATCAAAAAAATATTAAAATTGGGAAAGCAGGAAGATCAAGATGGCTTGGTAGAAAACCACATACAAGAGGTGTAGTTAAAAACCCTGTAGATCACCCACATGGTGGTGGAGAAGGTAAATCTGCGGGTGGTAGACACCCAGTTTCACCTACAGGTCAATCTGCAAAAGGTTTAAAAACAAGAGATAATAAGAGAACAGATAAATTTATAGTTAAGAGAAGAAATAAAAGGAAGGATACTAAAAAATAATGGCTAGATCAGTATGGAAAGGACCTTTTGTTGAAGAAAGTTTGATGAAAAAAGTTGATAAATATAAAGAAGATCCAAAAAAAATACCTATTAAAACATGGTCAAGAAAATCAACAATATTACCTGATTTTGTAGGGGTTAGTTTTCAAATTTATAATGGTAAAAAATTTATACCAATAACTATATCAGAGGATATGGTTGGTCATAAGTTAGGCGAGTTCTCACCAACAAGAACTTTTTATGGACATACACCAGCTGATAAAAAAGCAAAACCAGCAACGGCGGCTAAAAAATAATTATGAACAAGACAAAGAAAAAAAATAGAAAAAAAGTTGATACAGTTAAAGCTGTAAACAATAGTATAAGAACTAGTGTTAGAAAACTTAATCCTATTTTACAAAGTATTGTTGGAAAAAAAGTAGATGTAGCTATTAGAGATCTACAATTTTCTGCCAAGAGAATTACAAAAGATATTAGAAAAACAATTAGTTCAGCTGTCGCAAACGCAGAAAATAATTTTCAATATGATATTGATAGTTTAATTGTAAAAGAAGCATATTGTGGAAAAAAAATTGTTATGAAGAGATTTAGACCAAGAGCCAAAGGACGAGCTGCTCCGATTTTAAAACCCTGGTCCACAGTAACTATAATTTTATCAGAAGTTAAACAAATGGAGAGTCATGGGACAAAAAGTTAATCCTGTAGGTTTTAGACTGGGTGTCAATAGAGGTTGGGACTCTGTTTGGTATGCAAAGAAAAAAGATTTTGGAAATTATTTAATTGAAGACTTTAAAATCCGAGATTATATCAAGAAAAATGTAGTTAATTCTGGCGTATCAAAAGTCATGATCGAAAGAACTTCAAATAAATGTTACGTTACCATTTATACTTCAAGACCAGGGTTTGTAATTGGAAAAAAAGGAAGCGACATTGATAAAATTAAAAATAATTTATCTAAATTTACAACTAATGAAGTTGCTCTAAATATAAAAGAAGTTAAAAAACCTGAGACTAACGCATATTTAGTGGCTGAAAATATAGCACAACAACTTGTAAAAAGAATTTCTTATAGAAGAGCTATGAAAAGATCTATGCAATCATGCATTAGGTTGGGTGCAAGAGGTATTAAAGTTTCTATTAGTGGAAGATTGGGCGGCAATGAAATAGCAAGAACAGAATGGTTAAGAGAAGGTAGCATTCCATCTCACACTTTAAGAGCAGATATAGATTATGCAGAAGCAGAGGCTTTAACTACGTATGGAATAATAGGTATTAAAGTTTGGATATATAAAGGTGAGGTTTTTGCAAGAGAATTTAGTCAGGAAACAAATAAAATAGTGCCAAAAGAGGGTAAAGAGTAATGCTTCAACCAGTTAGAACTAGATGGAGAAAAGCTCATAAAGGCAGAATTCATGGTACTGCAACAAGAGCAAGTGCTATTAATTATGGGTCATTTGCACTAAAAGCTTTACAGCCTGAGAGAATTACAGGCAAACAAATAGAAGCTGCGAGGGTAGCACTTACAAGACATATGAAGAGGCAGGGAAGAGTTTGGACAAGAGTTTTTCCAAATATTCCAGTATCAAAAAAACCAATTGAAGTAAGAATGGGTAAAGGAAAAGGAAACCCAGAATTTTTTGCTTGTAGAGTAAAACCAGGAAGAATTTTATTTGAGGTTGATGGTGTATCTGATCAAATAGCTAAAGAGGCTTTATACAAAGCATCTGCAAAATTACCTATTAAAACAAAAACTATTAAGAGGGTTGCTTAATATGAAAAAACAAGAAATTAAAAAATTATCAAAAGATGAGGTAGTAAAAAATATTGATAAATTAAAAAAAGATTTATTTAACTTTAGATTTCAAAAAATAAATTCACAAGTAACAAACCCTTCAAAAATAGGTGAAACAAGAAAAACAATTGCAAGATTAAAAACAATATTAAAGGGAAAAATAAATGCCTAAGAAAATATTAACCGGTGTAGTAGTCAGTGATAAACCAAATAAAACTATAACTGTAATGGTTGAAAGAAAATATTCTCATCCAGTATTGAAAAAAGTTATTAAGGTTAGAAAAAATTATAACGCACATGATGAAAATAATATATTTAAGACCGGAGATAAAGTTTCTATAATTGAAAGTAAACCATTTTCGAAAAATAAAAAATTTCAAGTAATGGAGAATACAAAATAATGATTGGTGTACAGACAGAATTACAAGTAGCTGATAATACGGGTGCTAAAAGAATTGAGTGTATTAAAGTTCTAGGTGGATCAAAAAGAAGATATGCAAGCATTGGTGATACCATCGTAATTGCCGTAAAAGAAGCTATACCCAAAGGTAAAGTTAAAAAAGGAACAGTACATAAGGCAGTTGTAGTCAGAGTTAAAAAAGGAATTCATAGAAATGATGGCTCAAAAGTTAAATTTGATAATAATGCTGCTGTATTAGTCGATGACAAAGGTGAACCAGTGGGCACTAGAATCTTTGGCCCTGTAACAAGAGAACTTAGAAGTAGAGGGCAAATGAAAATAATTTCATTAGCACCAGAGGTTTTATAAAATGATTAAAAAAGGTTTAAAAGTAAGAGTTTTGACTGGTAAAGACAAAAAAAAAGAAGGCGAAGTAATTGAAATTGATAGACCTAACAATAGAGCAAAAGTTAAAGAAATAAATATGGTAAAAAAACATGTAAAGACCACAAAAGAAAAAAAAGGTGGAATTATTTCTAAAGAAAGCTTTATTCATTTGTCGAACTTAAAGTTAATAGATGAAAAAGTTACAAAAAAACCAGAGGCTAAAAAATAATGACACCAAGATTAAAAGAAATTTACAGTAAAGAAATTCAACCAGCTTTAAAAGATAGCTTAGGGCTAAAAAACATTTTTATGACACCTAGGATTGAAAAAATAGTTTTGAATATGGGACTTGGATTGGATGGTGCTGATGCGAAGATTCTAAAAGCTGCAGAAGAAGATATGGGAAAGATTACTGGACAAAAACCTGTAATTACTAAATTTAAAAAATCAGTTGCAAATTTTAAAACGAGAAAGGGTTCAAATGCTGGTTTAAAAGTAACGCTTAGAAAAAATAAGATGTATGAATTTATTGATAGATTGGTAAATATCGCTTTACCTCGAATTAAAGATTTCAGAGGATTATCTCCAAAAGGATTTGATAAATTTGGTAATTATACATTTGGAGTAAAAGAGCACATTATTTTTCCAGAGGTAAGTTTTGATAGAGCAGATAAAGTACGTGGTCTAGATATAGTGGTCGTAATTAAAGCTTTAAATAAAGATCATGCATTTGCTTTATTAGAGAAAATGAATTTCCCATTTATTAAAAAAGGAGACAATTAAACATGGCTAAGGTGAGCGCTGTAAATAAGAACGACAAAAGAATTAAACTTTCCGACAGACTTTATAAAAAAAGAAAAAATCTAAAGAAGATAATTATGGATAAAAAATTGCCTTTAGAAGAAAGATTTAGAGCACAGCAAAAATTATCTCAAATGCCAAGAAATTCTGCAAAAACAAGAGTAATGAATAGATGTAAAATTACAGGTAGACCTCATGGGGTTTATAGAAAGTTAAAAATATCAAGAATAGCTTTAAGGGACTTAGGTTTAGCTGGATTAATTCCAGGAATGACTAAGTCAAGCTGGTAGAAAGGAAATTATGAGTTTAAGTGATCCAATAGGAGATATGATAGCAAGAGTTAAAAATGCTCAAGCTAGAAATCATAAAAAAGTAGCATTACCATCATCAAATTTTAAAACTAAAATTGCTGATATTCTTAAAAACGAGGGTTTTATTAAAGATTTTAAAATAAATGATGAAGATAAGAAACCAACTTTATCTTTAGAATTAAAATATCATTCTGGAAATCCAGTTATCAGTGCTTTTGAACGAGTATCTAAGCCTGGAAGAAGAATTTTTTCTAGTGCAGAAAGTTTGCCAAAAGTAAACAATGGGTTGGGAATTGCAATAGTGTCAACACCTAAAGGTGTAATGACAGATATTGATGCAAGAAAACAACGTGTTGGTGGCGAAATAATTTGTAAGGTATTTTAATGTCAAAAATTGGTAAAATAAGCATCTCAATTCCAGAAAAAGTCAAAGTTGTTTTAGCTGGAAATATAATAAATATCGAAGGTCCTTTAGGGAAAAAATCTATTGGTATTGATTTAGAAATGTTTAACCTCGACATTAAAGAAGGTAAGGAAATTTCAATAAAACCTAAAAAAGTTGATCAAAATTCTAAAAGACTATGGGGTATGAATAGAAGTTTGATTAATAATGCTGTAATTGGATCTAGCACAGGTTATGAGAAAATTTTAGAGCTTGTTGGAGTTGGTTATAGAGCTGCATTAAAAGGAAATCAGTTAAATCTTCAACTTGGGTATAGCCACGATATAAACTACGATATTCCAGATGGTATTAAGATCGAAGTAGAGAAACAAACAACTTTAAAAATTTCAGGTTCTGATAAACAGCAAGTGGGATCAGTTGCATCAAAAATTAAAACTTATAGAAAAATTGAACCTTACAAAGGTAAGGGTATTCGTGAAAAAGGACAATATGTTCTTAAAAAAGAAGGAAAGAAAAAATAATGAAACTAAACACTAGTATTAGAAAAAGATTTAGAGTTAGCAATAAAGTAAAGAAAGTTGCATCTAAAGATAGATTTAGACTATGTATATCAAGATCAGCTAAAAATATTTCAGCTCAAATAATTGACGATATTAAAAAAGTAACATTATTATCAGCTTCATCAGTTGAAAAAGATATTCGTTCTGGTGATAAGATTAATAAAACAGAATTATCGAAAATAGTAGCTGCTAAATTAGCCAAAAAAGCTCAAGAGAAAAAAATTACTAAAATATACTTTGATAGAGGTGTTTATAGATATCATGGTAGAGTTAAAGTGTTTGCTGAAACTTTACGTGAAAATGGAATGGAATTTTAATTATGGATAATTTTAAAGATAAAAAAGCTGACGATATTTTAGAAAAATTAGTTCACATTAACCGTATTACTAAAGTAGTAAAAGGTGGGCGTAGATTTGGTTTTTCAGCATTAGTTGTTGTAGGGAACCAGGCAGGTAAAATTGGTATAGCACATGCAAAAGCCAAACAAGTTCCAGATGCAATTAAAAAAGCTAACGAAGTTGCTAGAAGAAAATTAATTCATATACCTTTAAGAGAGGGTAGAACTATTCATCACGATGTAAAAGCAAAAGATGGTTCGGGTAGAATAATTCTTAGAGCCGCATCTAAAGGTACTGGAATTATAGCTGGTGGACCAGTAAGAGCTGTATGTGAGGTATTAGGAGTAAAAGATATAGTGGCAAAATCAATGGGAACTTCAAACGCACACAATGTTATTAGAGCAACCATGAAAGCATTATTGAAACAAAATTCACCAAAACAAATTTCAGCTATACGAAATAAAAAAATTTCTGAAATAGTTGAGAAAAGAGGCTAATGATTACTTTAAATACTAAGGATAAAATCAATAAATCGAAAATGAGAGTTGGTAGAGGAATTGGATCAGGAAAAGGAAAAACATCTGGTAGAGGTGTTAAAGGTCAAAAATCTAGATCAGGTGTTGCCATTAAAGCTTTTGAAGGTGGTCAAATGCCTTTATATAGAAGATTACCAAAAAGAGGCTTTAACCCTATTTCAAGAGTTAATATAGCAATAATGAATCTTGAAAAAATTCAATTTTTTATTAATGAAAAAACTATTAATCCAACTGAGACAATTAATATTGAGATGCTTAAAAAACTAAAATTAATCAATAAAAATTCTCAAAAATTAAAAATCCTTGGTACAGGTGAAATTAAAGATAAAGTAAATATAGAGGCCGATTTAGCATCTAAATCAGCAATAGAAAAACTAGAAAAAATTAGTGGATCTATTCAATTGAAAAAGTAATCAATTTCAATGAGCGCTTCATCATCTACTAACGATTTAAGAAATAGAATATTATTTACCATATTTATTCTTGCGGTTTATAGGTTTGGAACTTTTGTGCCTTTACCAGGCATTGATCCTGAGCAACTTAAAATAATGATGGAAGGTAATCAAAAAGGATTACTGGGTATGTTTAACGTTTTTGCAGGTGGTGCCGTTAGTAGAATGGCTATTTTTGCTTTAGGTATTATGCCGTACATTTCATCTTCAATTATAATTCAACTATTAACTGGTGTTTCTGACTATTTTAAAAATTTAAAAGCACAAGGAGAAATCGGTAGGGCCAAAATTACACAAATAACAAGGTATGGAACAGTTATATTAGCTACTGTACAAGGTTATGGATTGTCAGTTGGCCTAGAATCTTCGGCTGATTTGGTGATTAATCCAGGTTCTTTTTTTAAAATTACGACTGTAACAACTATTGTTGCTGGCACAATGTTTCTAATGTGGCTAGGTGAACAAATAACCCAAAGAGGTATAGGTAATGGTATATCTTTAATTATCTTTGCAGGTATTGTTGCTGAAATACCAAGAGCATTAGTTACAACATTTGAACTTGGAAGAACAGGTGCTGTATCTACATTTATGATTTTGGCAATATTTGTTTTATTAATTCTTACAATTTTATTTATAGTATTTATGGAAAGAGCATTAAGAAAAATACTTATTAATTATCCAAAAAGACAAATGGGGAATAAAATGTATGGTGGAGAGTCTTCACATTTGCCATTAAAAATTAATCAAGCAGGTGTTATTCCTGCTATTTTTGCTTCGGCACTTTTATTATTACCTGTAACGTTTTCAAATTTTTCTTTTTCTAACAATGAAACATTCTTAAATTTGAGCGCATATTTTACCCAAGGACAACCACTTTACATGTTGTTATATGGATCGGGAATAATATTTTTTACATTCTTTTATACATCTATTACTTTCAATCCTACAGAGACAGCAGACAATTTAAGAAAATATGGTGGTTTTGTTCCAGGTATTAGACCTGGAGAAAGTACAGCGCTTTATATTGAAAATATTTCATTAAAATTAACGACGATCGGTGCATTATATTTAACATTAGTATGTTTAATGCCAGAATTTTTAATTGCAAATTATCCTATCCCATTTTATTTAGGGGGTGCTTCAGTTCTGATTGTTGTGGTTGTTGCTATTGATACTGTAACACAAATTCAAACAAGATTAATGAGTTCTCAATACGAGCAATTAATCAAGAAAACAAAATTTGGTAATAAGTAAGTGAATATTATTTTATTTGGGCCTCCTGGCGCAGGTAAAGGCACCCAGTCTCAGTATCTGGTAAATAAATTGAATAATTATCAAATATCTACCGGAGATATCTTAAGAAGTGAGATTAAAAATGATACAGTTATAGGTAAACAAATAATTAATGACATGAACGAAGGTAAATTCGTAAGTGATGAAATAGTTAATCAACTTATAGAAAAACTAATACATGACCCTAAAAAAAAAGACAAATTTATATTTGATGGATATCCGAGATCACTAAGTCAGGCTAAAAATTTAGATTTATTATTAGACAGCTCCAATCAAACAATAAATCATATTTTTTTCCTAAATGTGAATAAAGATATAATTATAAAAAGAATTGAAAAAAGAAAAGTACTTGAAAATAGATTGGACGATGAGCTGGAAACAATTTTAAAAAGATATGATACTTACATGGAAACCACTCGACCTGTTTTAGATTACTACTCTAAAAATCCAAATTTCCATGAGATCGATGGAACTCAAGAAATTGATGAAATAACAAAGAAAATCGACACTTTTATCAATGTTTAAGGCGTTGACTTTAGATAATCTTATTATATAAAAGGCTCAAATTATCACAAATATTATGGCTCGTATCGCAGGTATCAACATCCCACAAAATAAGCTTGTTCACATAGGTCTAACTTATATCTATGGAATTGGTGACAAGTTTTCTAATCAAATTTGTTCTTCTCTTGAAATTCCTAAAGCTAAAAGAATTAACGAGTTAACTGATGATGAAATTTTAAAAATTAGAGAATATATTGATGCTAATTTTAAAGTGGAAGGTGATCTTAGAAGAGATTACTCTTTAACGATCAAAAGATTAATTGATCTTGCATGTTATAGAGGAACTAGACATAGAAAAAAATTACCTGTTAGAGGTCAAAGAACAAGATGCAATGCAAGAACTAGAAAAGGTAAAGCTATTGCGATAGCAGGAAAAAAATTAACTCCAACTAAAAAATAATTATGGCTAAAGCTGATAAAGTTGAAAATAAAGATCAGAAGATTGAAAAGTCTTCTAAAAAGAGCAAAAAAAGTTCTTACTCTAAAAAGAAGAAAATCAAAAAAAATATTTTAAACGGTGTTGCTTATGTTCAATCTACTTTTAATAATACAATAATTTCTATTGCAGATACTAATGGAAATGTAATTTCTTGGGCTTCTGCTGGACAAAAAGGTTTTAAGGGATCAAGAAAATCTACCCCATATGCAGCACAGATTGCTGCTGATGCAGCTGCTTCTAAAGCAATGGAGTATGGAATGAAAACTTTATCTGTTGAAGTCAAAGGACCAGGTTCAGGACGTGAAACAGCATTAAGAGCTTTGCAAGCTAGAGGATTTAAAATTTTATCAATTAAGGACACAACACCTATGCCTCACAATGGTGTGAGACCACCAAAGAAAAGGAGAGTTTAATGGAAGTTGAAAATGTGAATGTTAAAAATTGGAAATCATTAATCAAACCATCTAAATTAGATGTACAAATTAGTGATGATTTAACTCATGCTAAAATAATCGCTGAACCTTTAGAAAAAGGTTATGGTTTAACCTTAGGAAACTCTTTAAGAAGAATTTTACTTTCTTCAATAAGAGGTGCGGCTGTCACTTCAATTCAAATTGATGGTGTTTTACATGAATTCACATCTATTAAAGGTGTAAGAGAAGATGTTACAGATATAGTTTTAAATGTTAAATCTTTAGCTTTAAAAAGCAACTCTGAGGGTACAAAAAAACTTATACTAGATACCAAAGGACCAGGTGAAATTAAAGCTTCTGATATAACTCCAGTTGCAGATGTTGAAATTCTTAATCCAGATTTAGTTATTTGTAACCTTGATGAAAATACAAACTTTCATATGGAAATGAATGTAAGCACTGGAAAAGGGTATGTTCCAGCCGATTTAAATAAACCTGAAGAACCACCATTAGGTCTTATAGCAATTGACTCACTTTATAGCCCAGTTAAAAAAGTTTCTTATTCAATTAGCACTGCAAGAGAAGGTAAAGCTTTGGATTATGATAAATTGATAATGGAAGTTGAAACTAATGGGTCAATTTCAGCAGAGGATGCAGTAGCTTATTCAGCAAGAATATTCCAAGATCAGTTAAAAATGTTCGTTAATTTTGATGAACCTGTTGAAGCTCCTGTAAAAGAAGTATCAACAGAGCCTGAGTTTAATAAAAATTTATTGAGAAAAGTTGATGAACTTGAGCTTTCAGTAAGATCTATGAACTGCCTTAAAAATGATAACATAATTTATATTGGTGACTTAGTTCAAAAATCAGAAGGTGAAATGCTTAGAACACCTAATTTTGGAAGAAAATCATTAAATGAAATAAAAGAAGTTTTGACTGGAATGTCATTGTACCTAGGAATGGAAATACCTAATTGGCCACCTGACAATATTGCTGAAATGTCTAAAAAGTTAGAGGAACAAATCTAATGAGACACGGAATGGCAAATAAGAAGTTAAATAGAACTTCTGAACATAGAAAAGCACTATTAAAGAATATGTTAAATTCTTTAATTAAATATGAACAGATAACTACAACGCTTCCAAAAGCTAAATTTTTAAAACCACAAGCTGATAAAATCATTACACTTGGTAAAAAAGAAACCTTGCAAACAACTAAAATGTTAATGAGTAAATTACAGGATATTAATTCTGCTCATAAAGTGACAAAAACTCTTTCTAAGAGATATGAAAAAAGGCATGGTGGATATACAAGAATTATTAAAGCTGGTTTTAGATATGGTGATAATGCACCTATGGCAGTAATCGAATTTGTTGACAGAGATGTTGAGGCAAAAAGAGTTGATAAACCTAAAAAAGACGTCACCAAAGCAACACTCAAAGCTGAAGATAAGAATCAAGCTACAGCATAAATTTAATCATGAAAAAGTCTTACACCGTTGAAAAAACGTGTGATGGTATGCGTATTGATCGTTGGATCAGACACTCAATAGGAAGTATTCCACAAGGACTAATCGAAAAGCATCTAAGAGCAGGTAAGATTAAACTAAATAAAAAAAAAATAAAAAGTTCCCATAAAGTTAAAACCAATGATGAGATTAATTTATTTAATATAGATTTTAAAAAAACAATAGTTCAAAAAAAAATTAAATTTGAACCATCAAAAGAGGTTATTAAATCAAATGAAGATCAGATCATTGATAATAATGAGAGTTTTATAGTACTTAATAAAAGCTCAGGTATATCAGTTCAAGGTGGTACAAAATCAAAAAAGAATCTTGTAGATATTTTTGCTAAAAGTGAAATTTTTCACGGAACAAAACCTTATTCTGTACATAGATTAGACAAAGATACATCAGGTGTATTTATAATGGCAAAGACTAGGGAGTCTGCCCAGTTATTAACTTCATTATTCAGATTACGAAAAGTGCACAAAACATACTTAGCAATTTGTCATGGTGAATTAAATAAAGATTCAGGGGAATGGAATGATGATTTAATTAGATATGATGGTGAAAAAAAAATTATTGAAAAAGCAAAAACATTATACAAAGTATTAGATAAAAATTCAGAAGCTAGCCTGGTTGAATTAAAGCCAATAACAGGACGAAAGCATCAACTTAGAAAACAATTATATGCTGCGGGACAACCTATTTTTGGTGATGTAAAGTATAAATTATCTAACTTGTCTAAGGGTATTAACAAAAATTTAATGCTGCATTCATATCAAATAAAATTTATTGTAAATGATATCAAGCATACTTATACAGCTTTATTACCAGATTATTTTAGAAAGCTATTAAAAACAAAAAGACTTAGGTTTTTAGATTTAAAATAAAATTTTTAATTAATATATTTTCTAAATCTGAATAATTATTATTTTTAATTTTGATTAAATTAGTAATTCCATTATTTGAAATACCACAGGGTATAATTTTTTTATATTGATCTAAATTATTATTTACATTTATTGCAAACCCATGGTAGGCAATCCATTTTTTAACTCTTAAACCTATAGCTGCAACTTTATATATCTGATTACCTTCTTTATACCAAATTCCAATATTATCTTTATCTGCAAATGTTTCTATCTTAAAAAATTTTAATGTATCAATAATAGTTTTTTCGATACAAGTAATAAATTTTCTAATATCTTTCTTGTTTCTTAAATCTAAAACAAAATAACAAACTAATTGACCTGGCCCATGACATGTTATCTTACCACCACGATTAGTTTTAATAATTTTAATAGTTTTATCTATAATTTCATTTTCTAAATAGCTTGTACCTGCAGTAAATATTTCATCATGTTCTAAGGTCCAAATAAGTTCTCTTTCCATATTTTTGGATAAGTTTTCTAATCTTGTCTCAAGCAGATTTAATGCACTAAAATAATTTATTGGTTTTATTGACTTTTTTATCTCTATATTCATTTATAAATTGTATTATCTTAATTATCTATTAATAGTCCAACCTAAATTATAGGTAAATTTATGTCTCTAGTTAAAAAAACAAAAGATAAAAATGTTAATTTTGAGTTTAACAAAGAATATATAAAAGTTGTAACTTCAAAAATTTCCAACAATGATGCTTTATTTATAACTAATTCTTTTAAAGAAATGCATCCTGCTGATGCTGCTGATATTATTGAGCATTTAAATCAATCTGATAGAGAAAGCTTAATTAAACTTAATAATTTTAATATTGATCCTGAAGTATTTGTAGAACTTAACGAGTCTGTTCAAACAGAAATTATTACTTATCTTTCATCAGACTCTATAGTTACAATATTAACGAATTTAGAATCTGATGACGCAATTTCAATCTTGGAAAATGTACCAGAAAAAGAAAAAAATAGTATCTTAAGCTCATTGCCACCAAAAGATCGTTTTGCACTGCTAGAGAGTTTAAGTTATCCAGAAGATACTGCTGCTAGACTTATGCAGCGTGAATTTACTGCTATTCCAAGTAATTGGTCTGTTGGTCAAACTATTGATTATTTAAGAGAAAACAAAGATCTTCCTGAAGAATTTTTAGAAATTTTTATTGTTAATGAAGAGTTTAAACCAATTGGAACAGTTCCATCATCGAGAGTTCTTACAACTTCCAGAGATACAAAAATGCTATCTATTATGGCAGAATCACAATTACTAATTCCAGTTGATATGGATAAGGAAGAGGTAGGAAATTTATTTGAAAACTATAATTTAAATTCTGCAGCTGTCATTGATAAGAATAATAAACTTGTTGGTATGATTATGAGTGATGACATCTTAACAGTACTTAAAGAAGAAGCGGAAGAAGATGTATTGAGATTAGCAGGTGTAGGTGATGAAGAAATTACTGACGGTGTTATCACAAAGACTAAAAGAAGATTTAATTGGCTGTTATTAAATCTATTTACAGCTTTCTTAGCAACTTGGTGCATTAGTTTATTTGGAGCAACAATTGAACAAATGGTAGTTTTAGCATTTTTAATGCCAATTGTAGCTTCGATGGGTGGAAATGCTGGTATGCAAACACTTGCAGTTACAGTTAGAACTATTGCAACAAATGATTTAACAAAAAATAATTTTTCATCAAATGTTATGAAAGAATTTACTATCGGTATATTAAATGGAATTATCTTTGCGGCAATAAGTGCTTTTATTGTTCAAATTTGGTTTCAAGATAATATTTTATCAATCATAATTTCAATTTCTATGATTTTAACTATGATTATTGCAGGGCTATTTGGTATCTTGGTTCCTGTAACATTAAAGAAAATGAATATTGATCCTGCAATAGCATCCAGTGTATTTGTTACTACAATTACAGATGTAATTGGTTTTGTTTCTTTTTTGGGTGTCGGTGCTTATTTTCTATAGATTAAAAATTATCTATTAATCTCACCTTATCTAAATAATAAGCTATAAATATTCTAGATTTTTTTATGTTATTAGTGATAGATAAATCTTTTTCTCTTCTAGCCTCTAAATATTCAATCTTTACATCATATTTTTTTTTAATTTCTAATTTCTTTGATGATAGAATTTGTTGAATATTTTCTTTTTTAATCAAATTTCTTTTAAAATTAATTAGTAATTTGGCTATTTTTCCAGCTTTATTTAATTTAATTTTATTTAACAAAAAATTTCTTGAAGATAGAGCATATTTATTTTTTGCTCTTATTGTTTTACAAGTAATAATCTTTGTTTTGTATTTTTTTTCAATAAATCTTTTAACCAAATATAATTGCTGATAATCTTTTTCTCCCATAAATATTTGATTTGGTTTTATTAATTTTGTTAATTTATCCATTACATCCAAAACTCCTTCAAAGTGACCTTTTCTAAATTTAGCACATAAGATTTTATCTTTTTTTTTTATTGTGATTTCTGATTTTCTTTTAGATTTATAGATATCCTTAAATTCTGGAATATAAACAAAATCAACTTTGTTAGTTTTTTTTAATAAATACAAATCTTTATTGATATTGGACGGATATTTTTTGAAATCATTTTTGTTATTAAATTGCTTTGGATTTATAAAAATACTAACCAATGTTTTTTTACAATTTTTTTTTGATTTGTTAATTAGTGAAATATGTCCCTTGTGAATACCACCCATAGTTGGTACAAAACCAATACTATTTAAAGATCCAATAGCTTCATAAAGCATTTGATTGTTTAATAAAATTTTCATTTGTATTAAAATGATTAATAAGTAAAACATTTAAATGATTAAACAAGCAATTATTCCTCTAGCTGGTCTTGGTACTAGATTGCTACCATTAACAAGTGTTTTCGCTAAAGAGCTACTTCCTATTAACGGCAGACCAGGAATTGAATACATAATAGATGAATGTATCGATGCTGGAATTAAAAAAATCATTTTTATTATTTCAAATAAAAAAATTATGATTAAAAACTATTTTTATAGTGATCGATTTTATAAAAATTTAATTAAAAAAAAGAAAGATCCTAGAATTATAAAAGAATATAAAAAATTATTAAAATATAAAAAAATGATTAAGTTTGTTTACCAAAATGTTCCTAAAGGAACTGGTGATGCTGTACTTAAAACTAAAAGATTTATTACGGATAAATACTTTTTAATGTTGTTACCTGATGATTTAATTATTAAAAAAAATTGCTCAAAATCTATGATAAATGTTCATCAAAAATATAAATCATCAGTCATGGCGAGTATGCAGGTTAATAAGAGTACCGTAAGCAGATGGGGAATTTACAATCTGTCTAAAAGACTATCTAAAAGTGACTATCTAATTAGTGATGTAGTAGAAAAACCTTCCATTAAAGATGCCCCTTCAAACAAAGCTGTAATTGGTAGATATATATTGCCAAAAACAATTTTTAAAAAATTAAAAAATCAAAATCCTGGAAATGGAGGTGAAATTCACATCACTGATGCTATTCAATCTTTAATCAAAGATAATGAAAAATTTATAGCACACAATTTCTCAGGAAAATATTTAGATTGTGGCACAATGAATGGATATATTAATTCGGGGAAGAAAATAAGCAATTTATGAAATTATGCATGATAGGAACAGGGTATGTTGGGTTAGTGAGTGGTGTCTGTTTTTCAGATTTAGGAAATACAGTTTATTGTGTAGACAATAATAAAAATAAAATTGATCTTTTGAACGATAACAACGTTCCAATTTATGAGCCTGGTTTAGAAGAAATTCTTAAAAAGAATTACAAGGAAAAAAGGTTAATTTTTACTACAGATTTAAAAAAAGCTGTTTTAAATTCAGATATTATATTTATCTGTGTTGGAACGCCAACTCTTAAAAATTCAGATTCTGCTGATCTTAAATATGTATTTAATGTAGCGAAACAATTAAAAAAAATAATATCTAGATATAAAATTATTGTTACTAAATCTACAGTACCAGTATGCACTGGTGATAAAATAGAAAAGATTTTGAGTAATTTAATTAATAAAAACTTAGTTGATGTTGTATCCAATCCAGAGTTTTTAAGAGAGGGTGAGGCTATTAGAGATTTTATTTATCCAGATAGAGTTATAATTGGAACAAATAGTAAAAAAGCTAACAAAATAATGAATACTTTGTACGCGCCCATAGTTAAAAAAACGAGCAGATATTATAGTACTTCAAGAAGAGGTGCAGAATTGATAAAATATGCCTCTAATGCTTTCTTAGCCACAAAAATTACTTATATAAATGAACTTGCTAATTTATGTGAGAAAACTGGTGTTGATATTAAAGACATTTCTGTTGGTATGGGCTCTGATGAGCGAATTGGCGGCAGGTTCCTAAGAGCTGGACCTGCTTATGGAGGCTCATGTTTTCCAAAAGATACCAGGGCATTAATTAATACTGCCAATCAATTCAAAACAGATTTATCTATTATAAAAAGTGTTATTAAATCTAACAACAATAGAAAAATTTTACTTACAAAAAGATTAGAAAATATTCTTAATAATAGATTAAAAAATAAAGTCATAACTTTTTTAGGTGTTACGTTTAAGCCAAATACTGACGATATGCGTGAAGCCTCAAGTATACCGATGATTAAATATTTAAATAAAAAAAATTCGAAAATTAGATACCATGATCCATCTGGTGAAAAAAATGAATTTAAGAAATTAAAAAACGTTAAATATTATAAAGATATTCCATCTGCTTGTTTAAATAGTGATCTAATTGTTTTGCATACTGAATGGAATGATTTTAGAGTATTGAATTTTAAGAAACTTGTTAAAAAAAGTAATTTTAAAATTTTTGATATGAGAAACATGTATTCACCATCTAAAATGAAAAATCTTAAAATAAAATATTTTGGTATTGGAAGATAATTAATTTAATTCAAAAATTGCATCAACTTCAACAGAAACGCCCAGTGGTAGACTATTAGCGCTAACAGCAGCCCTTGTATGCATTCCAGCCTCAGCAAAAACTGAAGCTATCAAATCTGAAGCACCATTAATTACTTTTGGTTGTTCGGTAAAATCTTCAGTTGAATTTACAAATCCAGTAAGTTTTACACAAGATTTAATTTTTGAAAGATCTCCATCACAAGCTTTTTTTAACTGTGCGACTATACTTAATCCACATCTTTCTGCAGCTTTGTAAGCTTCATCTGTAGTCAAGTCTTTACCGACTTTACCTTTGATTAGCTCTCCTTTTGAATTCATTGATATTTGACCTGAAATATAAAGTAGTTTTCCTACTATTTTAATTGCCACATAAGAACCAACCGGAGCTTTTGCTTCAGGTAATTCTATTTGCAATTCTTTAATTTTATCCTCAAAGTTCATAAACTAATCCTTTTATTTATCTTATTTTTGGCTTTATTGGTAAAATTCTTTACACCTTGTTTAAAGTTTTCTATTTTTTTTTTTTTTCTTACCTTTCTTATTTTTATCGTATTCTTTTCTTTTCTCAATAAGGATTAATGCTTCCTCCATTGTTAATTCAGTTGGATCTTTTTCTTCTGGGATTGTTGCATTTAAAGACTTATATTTGATATATGGGCCGTATTGACCTTTCATTACTCTAACAGGTTTTTTGTCCTCTGGGTGTTCTCCTAGATCTTTTATTATTGATGCTGACATTCTTCCAGGTTTAGCTTCAGCTATAAGTGTTATTGCTCTATTTAGTCCTATTGAGAATATTTCTTCTATATTTTCAATTCTAGCTGATTTATTTTCACATTTTAAATACGGTCCAAATCTACCGGTATTTAAAGTAATTTCTTTTTGATTTTCAGGGTTAACTCCTAATGATTTTGGTAATGAACATAAAAATTGAGCTTTTTCTAAGTCTATACTTTCAAGCATCAATCCTTTTGGTATTGATACATTTTTTAAAAGCTCATTTACATCTTTAAGTTTTTTGGTTTTCTTTTTTTTCTTTGTTAGTTTTTCTTCTTTAATTTCTTCTAAAACTTTTTCATATTGTAAGTAGGGGCCAAACCTTCCATTTTTAAGATGTATATCGTTACCATTTTGATGTTTACCAATAAATTTTGGTTCTGCTAATTGAGCTTGTGCAGCAGCTTTTGCTTTAGAAAGTGGTCTAGTAAATTTACATTCAGGATAATTAGAGCATCCTATGAATGCACCACCGCGAAAGCTATTTTTTAAACTTAAAGAACCTGTTTCACATATTTGGCATTTTCTTATTACTTTACCATCAGCATCTTTGTCAAAAATTAATGTTCCTAAGCTATCATTTAATAAATCTAAAACTTCTCTTGTTCTTTTTTCTTTTACATCTGTTACATTGTTATTGAAATCTTTCCAGAACATTTTTAAAACATTTATCCAACTTTCTTTTCCAGTAGTAATTTCATCTAATTGATCTTCTAAACTAGCTGTAAAGTTATAATCCACATATTTAGAAAATAATTTTTCCAAAAAGGCTGAAATTAATTTTCCACGATCTGTTGGAAAAAATCTTTTATTTAAAATTTCAGCATAACCTCTATTTGCTATTGTTGAAATTATACTTGCATATGTTGATGGACGACCTATGCCTAGTTCTTCTAATTTTTTTACAAGACTTGCTTCAGAATATCTTGGTGGTGGTTGGGTAAAATGTTGTTCATCTATTAAAGACTCAATATTAATTGGCCCTTTAGTCATCTCTGGTAAAATATTTTCATCATCATCTTTATTTGGGTTCGGAAAAACTTTTAAAAATCCATCAAATTTTAATACAGATCCACTAGTTTTACAGATTGTAGCATTGTCGTCAGTAGTAATTGTAATAGTGTTACGGTCAAATTTGGCCATTTCCATTTGTGATGCTAGAGCTCTGCCCCAAATTAAGTTATATAGTTTATGTTGATCTGAACTTAAATATTTTTTAAGGGAATCGGGTGTTCTGCTAATATCTGTGGGTCTTATAGCTTCGTGAGCTTCTTGAGCATTTTTAGCTTTTTTTCCAGAATAATTTAAAGATTTTTCTGGTAGATATTCATTGCCATAGTTATTTTTTACAAAATCTCTAAAATCTGAAATTGCATCAACTGATAAATTTGTACCGTCAGTTCTCATATAGGTTATTAAACCAATAGTTTCTCCATCTATTTCAATACCTTGGTATAATCTTTGAGCAATTTGCATTGTTCTAGAGGCTCCAAATCCTAGTCTGCTAGATGCCACCTGTTGAAGGGTTGACGTTGTGAATGGTCCAGATGGATTTCTATTAACTACTTTAGATGAAATATCCGTTATATTAAATTTTTTATCTTTTATTTCTGTAATTGCACTATCAATTTCATTCTTATTTCTAAAAGAAAATTTTTCTATTTTTTTTCCATTAAGTTGAGATATGCTTGATATAATTGTTTTTTTTTTATCATCTTGAAAATTAATACTTAGTGTCCAAAACTCTTCAGGGTCGAAAGATTCAATTTCATGTTCTCTTTCTGTAATAAGTTTTAAAGCTACAGACTGAACTCTTCCAGCAGATTTTGATCCTGGCAATTTTGTCCATAGTATAGGTGAAATATTGAATCCGACCAAATAATCCAGAGCTCTTCTAGCCATATAAGCATCAACCAATAATTGTTCAATTTCTCTTGGATTTTCGATACCATGTGTGACAGCTTTTTTTGTAATCTCATTAAATACAACTCTTTCAACTTCTTTATCTTTTAAAAGTTTTTTTTCATTTAAATATTCTTTTACATGCCAAGCAATAGCTTCACCTTCACGATCTGGGTCGGTTGCTAGAATTATTTTAGATGAACCTTTAGCAGCATCAGTAATTTCTTTTAAGTATTTTTTTGAAAAACTATCAACCTCCCATTCCATTTTAAAATTTTGTTCAGGATCAACCGAACCATTTTTAGATGGCAAATCTCGTATATGACCATAACTTGCTAATACAGTGTAGTTATCACCTAAATATTTATTTATAGTTTTGGCCTTAGCAGGACTTTCAACTATGACTAGATTCATAATTTAACAAACTACTTAAATGTGTTTGATAGTCAAATTAATAAATTTTTGTCTTACTTTCTTCTTTATTTTTCAACCGAATAATATTCTCTCTATGCGTAAAGAAGATTAACACAAACATTGTTATAAAAAAAATCACACTACTTTTTTCATTTGTAACGAAAAGATAGAGAGGAATTGATAAAGATCCAACGATTGATGAAAGAGAAGAGTACCTGAATATTAAAAAAACGAAACCCCAGCTTACTATAAAAATAAGACCTAATAAAATATTTATAGAAAATAATATTCCAACGTATGTAGCAACACCTTTACCTCCAATAAATTTGAGCCAAATAGGAAATACATGACCTAAAAAGGCACATAATGAAGCAATATAAATTAGCTCAGGATAATTCATCTTAACATAAATAACTGGAATTACTGCTTTAACTATATCTAATATTAAAGTGCTATACCCAACTAATTTATTCCCAGTTCTTAGAGCATTTGTGGCTCCAATGTTACCTGAACCTATTTCTCTGATATCTTTTTTTAAAAAGATTTTAGTTAAGATAAAACCAAATGGTATAGATCCCATTAGGTAGGATGTTATACCTACTATTAGATATTCCATTTTTATATTTTAAATAATTCCTGACCTTTTACAAAGGTATTAGTAACTTTACCTTGAAGTTTTTTGTCTTCTATTGAAGTATTTTTAGATTTTGAAATCAAATTTTCTTTTTTTACAATCCATGGTTTATCTAAATCAACTATACAAAAATCTGCATCATTTCCAATTGCAAGGTTTCCTTTATTAATATTTAGAATTTTTGCAGGATTAGACGTCAATGCTTGAATTATTGTTTCAAGTTTAACAGAGCCATTGTGATATAATTCTAAACTTAAAGATAATAAAGTTTCAATGCCAGATGCACCTGTGGCTGCTTGTGCAAAAGTTAGTCTTTTAGATTCCTCATCTTCTGGTTTGTGATCTGATACAATTACATCTATAGTTTTATCTTTCAATCCTTGTACTAATGCTTCTCGATCTTCTTCTTTTCTAAGTGGTGGTGATAGTTTTAAAAAAGTTTTAAAATCTCCAATATCGTTTTCATTAAGTGACAAATTGTTAATTGAAACACCACATGTAAATTTGACTTCATTTTTCCTATCTTTAATTACTTCAACAGCACTTGCTGAAGAAAGTTGAGAGATATGATATCTACATTTAATTTTTTCAAGTAAAGCCAGATCTCTTTCAATTATAATTCTTTCAGCAATATCTGGAATTCCTGATAAGCCAAGTTTGGTTGCTATAATGCCAGAGTTAATCATGCCATTTTTTGCTAGATGATAGTCTTCGGCATGTTGCATAATTAAACAACCTAAGTCCTTTGCTGAATTCATTATCTTTGACATCAGACTTGTATTTTGAATGGTTTTAACACCATCTGTAAATGCAATAATGCCTTTATTTGCCAACAATCCAAATTCTGTCATGTTAGTACCCTCAATATTTTGTGTTAGAGAAGCACATGGGAAAATATTTATCTTTGATTTATCTCTACCTCTTCTTTTTAAAAAATCTACAATTGAAACGTTATCTATAACTGGATCTGTATTAGGCATTGTAACTACAGAAGTTACACCTCCTGATAAAGCCGCATTGCTTAAAGTTCTAAAATTTTCTTTATATTCATATCCTGGCTCACCAACAAATACCCTCATGTCAACCAGCCCTGGAAAAATATATTTACCTTTTAAGTCAATTGGCTTTTCTCTAGTAGGTAAATTATTTGTATTTACTTTTTTGCCTATAGCTTCAATCTTTCCATTTTCTCCAACAATTAAACCACCATTTTCATTTATTGAATTATATGGATCGACAATGTTTGAGTTTATAAAGTATTGTTTTTTCATTTATTCACAAAAAATTTTTAAACAAGCCATCCTAACAGCCACACCTAGCTCAACCTGTTCTTTAATTACACTTTTATTAATATCGTCAGCTAATCTAGTATCTATTTCAATTCCCCTGTTCATTGGACCAGGGTGCATTATTATTGCATCTGGTTTTGAATAATCAAGTTTATCTGGGGTTAATCCATAATATTCATAGTACTCACGGTTTGATGAAAGAAATGAACTTGTCATTCTTTCATTTTGAAGTCGTAACATCATCACTATATCACAATCCATAAGTCCTTTTTTCATATCTGTAAAAGTATTTACTCCAAATTTTTCAATTTCTTTTGGCATTAAATTTGATGGTGCAACAATATTTACTTCAGCACCTAGCATTGTTAGTAAGTAGATGTTTGATCTAGCTACTCTAGAGTGAAGTATGTCACCACAAATTGCTATTTTTAAACCTTCAATTTTTTTCTTTCTATTAATTATTGTTAATGCATCAAGTAATGCTTGAGTAGGATGTTCTCTTCTTCCATCACCAGCATTTAAGACAGCACAATTAACTTTTTGCGACAATAGATTGCATGCACCTGAATCTTGATGTCTAATTACAATTATATCTGGATGCATTGCATTTAGTGTCATTGCTGTATCAATTAAGGTTTCACCTTTTTTAATAGCAGAGTTACCCATATTCATAGACATTACATCAGCACCCAAGCGTTTTCCTGCAAGCTCAAAGGAGCTTTGTGTTCTAGTTGATGGTTCAAAAAAAAGATTAATTTGTGTTTTTCCAGTTAGTATATTTAGTCTTTTATTTTTACTTTGATTAAGTTTAATGAATGACTGAGACTCTTTTAAAATTAGATTAATATCATTAATTGATAAATCTTGAATACCTAACAAATGTTTTTGAGAGATTTTAATAGCTTTGTTTGTTTTAGTTGCCATTAAAATTAACTTTATAGCTATAAAGTGCCATTATGGCAAGTATTAATTATTCAAAAAATCTATTGCTCCTTGAAGTATGAATGCCGCTGCATTCTGATCAATATTTTTTTTTCTTTTACTAACATTAACGTCAAGTTGGCTTGATAAATTAAAAGCACCAACTGTAGAAAGTCTTTCATCCCAAAGGCAAACATCTACATTAATTGCTTTATCAATATTGCTTGATACATCATTTACAGATTGCGCTGATCTACCTGATGATCCGCTCATGTTAATAGGATTTCCTATTATAATTCCCTTAATATTGTACTCATTAACAAGATCATTTAACTCCTTAATTAATTCGTTTGTATTCGTTTTATTAATTGTTCTAAATGGTGTTGCGATAGACTGTTTATCATCACAAATAGACACACCAATTCTCTTCGAGCCAAGATCTAATCCAATCAATCTGCAGGTTTCTGACTGTTTTTTTTTTAAATCTTCAATAGTGATCATATTGTATATTTTTAACTTAAGTGATAGTTTGCGACATATTTAAATACCATATGAGCATTGATCTTAAAACAATAAAACATATTTCAAAACTATCAAGAATTTCAGTCGATGACCAAAAAGCTGAAAAGCTTGCTGGTGATCTAAACTCAATTTTCAAATTTATTGAAAAACTAAATGAGTTAAATACCGATAATGTTGAACCATTAACGTCTGTAGCAGAAACAACTTTAAAATTTAGAACTGATGAAGTTCAAAGCGAAAATATAAGAGACCAAATTATTAAAAATTCACCTGAAGATAATGAAGATTTCTTTGTTGTACCGAAGGTTGTAGAATGATGTCGGATATTACTTCACAATCATTAACTTCATTAGTCAAGAATATTAAGGATAAAAAATTATCCTCTGAAGAGATAACAAAAGCATTTGTAGATCGTTCAGAAAAATCAAAAGAGTTAAATTCTTATATTACAGAAGACTTTTCAAATGCAATTAAAAAAGCAAAAAAATTTGATCAGAGTCCTAATTTAGATTTAAAACTTCCAGGTATACCAATGGCAGTTAAAGATCTTTTTTGTACAAAAAATTTAAGAACAACAGCTGGAAGTAAAATTTTAGAAAACTTCATTCCAACTTATGAGTCAACTGTAACTCAAAATATTTGGAATGAAGGATCTATTTTACTTGGCAAACTAAACTGCGATGAGTTTGCTATGGGCTCATCTAATGAAACTAGTTTTTATGGAAATGTACAAAATCCTATTGATAAAGATTTGGTTCCCGGGGGATCTTCCGGAGGATCTGCATCAGCTGTTTCCGGTCAACTTACTCCGATTACAATAGGCACTGATACTGGCGGCTCTATTAGACAACCAGCTTCATTCACAGGTACTGTGGGTTTAAAGCCTACCTATGGAAGCTGTTCTAGATATGGAATTGTTGCATTTGCATCTTCATTAGATCAGGCTGGTCCTATGGCTCAAAATGTTGAAGATTGTGCTTTGCTTCAAGAAGTTATTAGCACTTACGATACAAAAGATTCTACTTCGATAGAATTTAAAAGAAACCATTATAGCAAAGAATTAAACAAAGATATTAAAGGAAAAAAAATAGGTATACCAAAAGAGTATAGAGTAGAGGGGATGCCTAAAGAAATTGAGGAGTTATGGCAAAAAGGTATTCAATATGCAAAGGATTGTGGAGCAGAAATTATAGATATTTCGCTGCCACATACTAGCTACGCTCTTCCCACTTATTACATTGTAGCTCCAGCTGAGGCTTCCTCTAACTTAGCAAGATATGATGGTGTGAAGTATGGTTTTAGAGCCAAAGGTGAAAACTTAATAGATATGTATGAAAAGACAAGATCTGAAGGCTTTGGTGCTGAAGTTCAAAGAAGAATAATGATAGGTACTTATGTTTTGTCTTCAGGATATTATGATGCTTATTATTTAAAAGCTCAAAAAGTTAGAAAATTAATTAAAAATGATTTTGATGAGGCTTATAAAAAAGTTGATGCAATTTTAACTCCATCAACACCTAGTTCAGCATTTAAAATTGGTGAGAAGAAAGACGACCCAGTTTCAATGTATTTAAATGATATTTTTACAGTACCTGTTAATCTTGCAGGTTTGCCAGCAATGTCTATTCCAGCTGGCCATGATGCAAACGGTTATCCTTTAGGATTGCAAATCATTGGTAAAGCATTTGATGAGCAAGGAATACTTAATATTTCTTATGCGATGGAAGATAAAATTAATTTTAAAAATAAAATTACTGATTGGTGGATTAAATAATGGTCAAGAGTAATCCTGAATTTTTAATTGAAAGAAAAGATAATATTTACGAAGTTGTGATTGGACTTGAGGTTCATGCACAAGTTACCTCTAATTCAAAACTGTTTTCATCTTCTTCAACTAAATTTGGTGCAGAACCCAATACTCAAGTAAGTTTAGTTGATGCTGCATTTCCTGGAATGTTACCTGTGATTAATGAGTTTTGTGTAAAACAAGCTATTAAAACTGGTATTGGTTTAAGAGCTGAAATAAATAAAAGATCAGTCTTTGATAGAAAAAATTATTTTTATTCAGATCTTCCTCAAGGATATCAAATTTCACAGTTTAAATATCCAATAGTAGGAGAGGGTACAGTTGTTCTTGATATGCCTGATGGACAAAAGGAGGTTGGTATTGAAAGACTTCATTTAGAACAAGATGCTGGAAAAAGTATCCATGACATGGATCCCAAAAATACATTGGTAGATTTAAATAGATCGGGTGTAGCCTTAATGGAAATAGTTAGTAAACCAGATTTAAGAACGCCAGATGAGGTAAGTGCTTATATCAAAAAACTAAGATCTATAATGAGATATTTGGATACTTGTGATGGTAATATGCAAGAAGGCTCCTTAAGAGCAGATGTTAATGTCTCAGTAAGATTAAAAGATTCTAAAAAACTTGGAACACGTTGTGAGATTAAAAATGTTAATTCTATTAAATTTATGCAGATGGCTATTAATTATGAAGCTAATAGGCAGGTCGATTTAATTGAAGAGGGAAAATCAATTGACCAAGAAACAAGATTATTTGATACAAAAAAAAATGAAACAAGATCAATGAGATCTAAAGAAGACGCACATGACTATAGATATTTTCCAGACCCTGATTTATTACCATTAGAAGTTACTGATGAGTTTGTTGAAAAACTTAAAGCAGATATCCCAGAATTACCTGATGATAAAAAGAAAAGATTTATAGATGAATTTAAAGTGTCTGCTTATGAGGCCACAATTTTAGTATCCGATATTGAAACTGCTAAATATTTTGAAGAAGTAGTTGCAAAAATGGGCAAGAACCGTGATATGAAATTAGCTGTTAACTGGATAACCGGGGAGCTATTTGCTGTTTTAAATAATAAAAATTTAGAAATATCTCAAAGTCCAATAAGTGCAAAAAACTTAGCTAAGTTAATTAATTTGATTAAGAATGGAACAATTTCTGGAAAAATAGCTAAAACAATATTTGAATTAATGATGGATGGAGACAAAGATCCTCAAATCATTGTTGAAGAAAAAGGTTTAAAACAACAAAGTGATCCAAAAGCATTAGAGGCTTTAATAGATAAAATTATTGATGATAATAGAGAAAAGGCCATTGAATATAAAAATGGTAAAGAAAAACTATTTGGTTTTTTTGTTGGTCAAGCTATGAAGGTTTCTGGTGGTAAGGCTAACCCTCAATTAATCAATGAAATATTAAAGAAAAAGCTTTAATACCTATAAACTGGTAGACACAAAGGACTTAAAAACCAATGGGTAGGAATTTAGAAATTACTGATAAACTTCAAACTTATATAGATAATTTTAGCCAATCACTTCATCCAATACAGCAAGAAATTATTAGCTATAATAATACCTTAGGTGATATTAAAAGAATGCAAATTGATCCTTCGCAGTGTCACTTTCTTCATTTAATTATCAAAATATCTAACATTAAAAAAGTATTGGAAATTGGAACATTTACAGGTTTAAGTGCACTCTCTATTGCTCTTGCATTACCAGATGATGGTAAATTAATTGCATTAGATAAGAACGAAGAAACAAATAAAATAGCCTTAGATTTTTTTAAAAAAGCTAATCAATTACATAAAATTGAAACTATTATAAAGCCTGCTCTTGAAAGTTTAGATGACTTAACTTCAGATAAATTTGATATGATTTTTATTGATGCAGATAAGATGAATTATAAAGAATATTATGAGAGATCTTTAAAATTAATCAATAAAGGTGGATTGATCATCATCGACAATGTTTTGTGGCACGGTGAAGTTGCTGATGAAAATAATATTGATAAATTTACTATTAATATTAGAGAATTTAATGATCATGTGTCAAATGACAAAAGAGTAGAGCAGATAATTATTCCTTTTGGTGATGGCATGACTGTTTGTAGAGTTTTGTAATGTTTGAGGTTTTTGGTTTCTATAAATTTAAAAAACTTATTTCTTTTAAGAAAAATAAACTTTTAATTCAAGATTTTTTAATTAAAAAAGGTATCAGAGGAACTGTCATTATCGCTAAAGAGGGATTGAACGGAACGATATCTGGTAAAACCAAAGATATTAGAGATGCTATTAATAAAATAAAAAAGATATTTTCTATTAAAGAATTTGATAATAGTAATATTTCTAAAAGTAAATTTCAACCCTTTCACAAACCTAAAGTAAAAGTTAAAAAAGAAGTAGTTCCGATGAATTTAATTCTAAATTCTAAAGAAAGAAATTTTGATACACATTTAGATCCAAAGGAATGGAATAAATTAATTAAAAAAAAAGATACTCATATAATAGATACAAGGAAACCTTTTGAGTTTAATGTCGGGACTTTTAAAAAATCAGTTAACCCAGATGTTAACAATTTTAGAGATTTTCCAAAATATCTAAATAAACTTAAAAAAGATAAGCCCGTAGCTATGTTTTGCACTGGAGGAATTAGATGTGAAAAAACTTCTGTTTATCTAAAGAAAAAAGGATTTAAAAATATCTACCAATTGAATGGTGGCATCTTAAATTATCTAAAAAAAACTAAGGAAAAAGATAGTTTGTGGAAAGGTGAATGTTTTGTTTTTGATAATAGAATCAGTCTTAAACATGAGTTAAAAGTAGGAAGTTACTTTATGTGTAGTGGTTGTAGAAAGCCAATTTCACCAAAAGATAAAAAATCTAAAAAATATGAAGAAGGTGTTTCTTGCCCAAATTGTCACGATAATTTAACCGATACTCAAAAAGCCAGATTTAGAATGAGGCAAAAACAAATTAATCTTGCTAAAAAGAGTGGATCAAAGCATATATTCCAGAAAGAATTTAAATAGAAATATATTGTCCAAACAAATAAATTTAATAAAAGATCCTATTTGGGAACTACTGAGAAAAGTAACTATACCTGCTAGTGTAGGTTCATTATTTCAAACCTTTTATAACTTAGTTGATACTTGGTTTGCAGGTAGAATTTCTGCAGAAGCCATAGGAGCTATTGCTAAATCTTTTCCGATATATTTTACTATTATAGCTGTTGGTGTTGGTATAGGTGCCGCTACAAATGCGATGATCGGTAATTCAATAGGTGAAAAAAAACATCGTGTAGCTTCAATGTATATTGCTCAATCATTAATTTTTGCTTTAATAGTTTCAATTATAGTTACACTTTTTGGTCTAAATGCATCCAATTTTCTTTTAAGTGTTATGGGTTCTGATGCTGCAGGTATTGCATTCACACGAGAATATTTAGATATTATTTTTTTTGGAACATTTATAGTGATGTTACAAATATCTTTAAATGGAACATTAAACGCGCAAGGAGATACTAAAAGTTATAGAAATACATTAATATTTAGTTTTTTTTTAAATATTTTCTTAAATCCATTATTTATATGGGGCTATGGTATCATTCCCGCATTCGGTATTGCTGGACTTGCTATCGCCACCGTAATTTCTCAATCAATTGGAACAATTTATTTAGCCTATAAAGTCAATCAATGTAAAATAAGAAAGTATTTGAAGCTAGTATGCTTTATTCCTAAGTTTGATTATTTAAGTCCTTTAGCGAAACAATCTATTCCAATTATGTTTAGTATGTTGTTTATTGGAGTGGGCATATTTAATATTTTATATTTTATTGGACAATTTGGTGATTTAGCAACAGCTGGCTATGGAGCCGCTTTAAGAGTTGAACAAGTTTTCTTGTTACCAGTTATTGGTCTTAATACTGCCGTACTATCAATTGGTGGACAGAATTTTGGAGCAAAAAAATTTAATCGTATAAGAGAATTGTATACAAAGGCTCTTTTATTTGGTTCATCTTTTATGGCTGGAGCAGGAATAATATTATTTTTTGGTGCAGAGTTTTTTGTATCCCAATTTACAGATAATGCTGAAGCAATTAAACATGGTGCTATATATCTTAAAGTTGCGGCTTTTATTGGTCCTATTTATCCAATATTCTTTATTACAACAGCAGTTTTTCAAGCTCTTAAAAAACCAATTTATAGTCTGTATTTAAGTATTCTTCGTTTAACTGCGTTTCCTTTTTTGTCTTTATGGTATGTGATTAATATTAGAGGTGGTGATTATAATGATATATTTTATACAATAATGGCAACTAATTGGGTTATGGGTATTGCTTTAATTATTTTCATTGGATATTTTTTAAACGATGTATTTAAGCAAAAGAAAAGCCATTTTAGTTATTAGTATTTCCATACTAGTATTTTTTTTTACTTATGCAGATATTAAGTCTCAAGATATAAGGATAACAGATGGAGATACCATCAAGGTAAATGGAGAGAAAATAAGATTTAGCGGCATAGATACTCCAGAATTGAAACAAACATGTATTAAACAAGGAGTTAAAAAACCATGTGGATTAATAGCCAAACAAATTCTTATAGATAAGATTGCTGACAATAATGTTATTTGCGTTAATGAGGGTAAAGATCAATATAAAAGAACATTGGCTGAATGTTTTGTAAATGATGAAAGTTTATCAAGTTATTTAGTTAGAAGTGGTTATGCATTTGCATATAGAAAATATTCTAAAAAGTTTATAATTGATGAAGATTATGCAAGAGTAAATAAGTTAGGGATGTGGTCTATGGAATTTGAATATCCTTGGGATTTTAGAAGAAATAATTAATTATTAGAATCTTGTTTCAATTTTCTTTCAAGTTTTCTTACAAAATATGAAACTATCAAAATTAAAACCAAATATTCCAATATCAAAAAAGTATAAATCTCTAATGGTCGATAAGTTGTAACAACTAATTCATTGGCTTTTCTGGTAAGATCAGCAATGCCAATAATAGATACTAATGATGACATCTTCAAAACATAAACAAATTGATTGCCTAGTGCTGGCAAAATATTCTTTATTGCTTGTGGTAAAATAACCAACCTTAACCTTTTAAAGAAATTTAATCCAAGTGAACTTCCAGCTTCCCATTGTGCTTTTTTAATTGAGTTAATACCAGCTCTAAAAATTTCAGCTTGAAATGCACTTTCACTAATTGCTAATGCAATAATACCTGACGTGAAAGGACTAAAACTTATTCCAGTCATAATAGGTAAACCATAATAAACCCATAAAATTAATACTAATAATGGAATAGCTCTTACTATCTCAACATAAGCTATGTTTATATACGTAAGAAATTTATTTTTTGCTAAAGAGGGTATGGCAACAATAAATCCTAAAAACATGGAAATAATTATAGAAATGACAGATATGTATATTGTTATACCAATACCACTAAGAAGAAATTTTAAATTAGTTAATCCGTTAACTTTATTTGGCGAAAGTATATACCAAGCCCACTCATGGTCAGTACCACATGAGGTTAATAGTAAGGGTAATAATAAAATTAGTTTTTTCACTAATTAAATTATACCCTTAAAATTATTAATTTAAATTTTATAAGCTTTTAAGTTCGTATTTTTCTAGAAGTGCATCAAAGAAACCAGAAGTTTTTTTAATTTCAATCCACTGATTTATGTAATTCATCCATACTTGATCACTTTGGTCAACCATCATTGCTAATGCAGCTGGATTTTTACCACCATCTTGTACAATAGCTAATTGTGGGTATTTAATAACAAGTTTATTAGCTTCTGTTGAACTAGTAATATGTCCATCTGCTCTTCCAGCCAAAACTTCTTGAAAATCTCTAGTAGGAGATTCAATTGATACTAATTTTGATTTAGGAAAAAATTCTTTAGCTTTAGCTTCTTGAGAGGTTCCAAGTGTAGTCGCTATGGTGACATCACTGTTATTTAACGAGTCCCAAGTAGAAAATTTAGACAAGTTCTTCTTTAGAACTAAGGGCACTGTTCCATATTTGTAATAAGAAGTTGTAAAACCTGCAACTAGTGCTCTCTTAGCTGTTTTGGTTACACTTGTTGAGATATCATACCTATTTGAAGTAATTCCTGAAACTATAGTTTTCCATTCAGTCGGTACAAAAGTTATTTTAACTCCCATATCTTTTGCAAGTTCATTCATTACATCGATATCAAAACCTTTGTATTTGTTAGTAGCTGGATCCTTCATTGTCATTGGATCCCAGTCTCCTGTGGTTCCAACTTTTAATTCACCAGATGATAAAATTGTATTTAATTTTGATTCAGCGTTAACTGAAAATGGTAACAATAGCAGTAAAGTAATTAATATTAGCTTTTTCATATTGTAACAGTATCCTTTATTAGTTTAATTTAAAAAAACTTATATCTAAATGATCGGTAAATACCTTTATAACCTTGACGCACTATCATTAATCCATGACATTAAATGTTCTGAAAAGGAGCGTCTTACAAACAAATTTACTGAATTTATTTTATTGTGATGAATTATCACATCTATTTGTGCAAGTAATGTTTGAGTAGATGAACCTTTTTTGGATTTAAAATCATTAAAGTCAAATGGACAACCCGTACTCAATAGATCAAATATTTTTTCACCACTTAGATTAATCATTACAAGTTGATCTGTAACATTTGTTACTGAACCTAAATTAGTCTTAGAAATCTTGTTAAATAATAATTCTTCAATTTCGTAATCATTATTATCTTTGCTATCAATATTATTTGAGACAACCATCCACTCATCTGGTGAAAGCCATATAGCAGTATAATTTTCACTTGATGAAGATGTGTTAGCTTCTATAGGTAAAATTATATTAATATTTTTACCTATTGCAGTAAGGAAATCTCTACTTTTTCCTCTTAAATTTAATTTCATAAGTGGAGAAATTTCACCGACAGTTAAACCTGTATATTTTTTCAATTCTTTTATTGGTGATGTATAATTAAGCATTTAATCTTTTATTCTCCTTATCTAAAAAAACAGGATCAACAACAGTCACGTTTATTGTTTTATCTTCCATTGGAATAAATAATTTTTTACCCATCATATCTTTTCCACCTTTTACAACAGCTAATGCAATAGATTTATTTAAGTTTGGACTAAAATAGCTTGATGTTACATGTCCCAACATTTGAACAGGGTTTTGATTAAATTCAGAAACAATTTGAGCTCCTTCTTCTAAAATTGTATTAGAATCATCTGTTAATAACCCAACCATTTGTTTACGATCTTCTCGCATAGTATCTGATCTATAGAGTGATCTTTTTCCAATAAAATCATATTTCTTTTTACTAACAACCCAATCCATCTGAAGATCAATTGGTGTCATAGTTCCATCCGTATCCTGTCCAACAATAATGAAACCTTTTTCAGCTCTTAATAAATGCATTGTTTCAGTTCCGTAAGGAGTGATATTGAATTCTTTTCCAGCGTCAATGCACTGTTCCCATAATGATTTTCCATAATTTGCTTGAACATTAATTTCATAACTAAGTTCACCAGTGAAACTAATTCTCATTATTCTACAATTAATTTTTCCAATTTTTACTTTTTTAAAAGACATATGTGGAAAGTTTTCATCTGAAAGATCTAAATTTGGAATTAATTTATTTAATATCTTTTTACTATTAGGTCCACCAATTGTAGCGGTTGCAAAATGATCTGTAACAGATGTTAAATAAACATCGAGTTCAGGCCATTCTGTTTGTAAATAATCCTCAAGTTTACTCATTACATTTGCAGCACCACCTGTCGTAGTGGTCATGATATAGTGATTTTCTCCCAATCTAGTCGTAACTCCATCATCATAAACCATTCCGTCTTCATTAAGCATTAATCCATATCTACATTTTCCAATTCCAAGTTTTGACCAAGCATTTGTATAAACTCTATTTAAAAATTCTGAAGCATCACTACCTTGAATATCAATTTTTCCAAGTGTTGAAGCATCTAGTATTCCAGCGCTCTCTCTTGTGGCTTTACTTTCCCTTTGAACAGCTTCATGCATGCTTTCATTGCCCCTGGGGTAATACCATGCTCTTTTCCATTGACCAACATTTTCAAATTCTGCATTATTATTAATATGCCAATCATTCATTGGCGTTCTTCTAAATATGTCAAAATATTCTCCAACATTTCTTCCAACAATAGTTCCAAATGTTAAAGGAGTGTAGGGTGGTCTAAAAGTAGTTGTTCCAACTTCTCCCATTTTTACACCTGTAGTATCAGCAATGATTCCTAATGCATGCATGTTTCCAAGCTTACCTTGGTCAGTGCCCATTCCTGTAGTGGTGTACCTTTTTACATGTTCAATTGACCTAAAACCTTCTCTAAGAGCTAATTTAATGTCTTTAGCTGTTGCATCATTTTGATAGTCTACAAATGGTTTTGTTTTACCAATGAATTTATCTGATGGAAGAAGCCAAATATTTTTTTTACTAGTTTCTTTTGTGGTCTTTACAGTAAGATTGTCATAGTCACTATTATCAATTTCAAGAAAATCTTTTAATGTATCGGACGTATTTTTTATGATTTCATCTAATTCAAAATCACCATTACAAGATCCAATACTTATTTGTTTTGATGGATATATATTGGGAATAAATACCTGATCTTTTTCTCTAAACTTTAATTTACCACCAGACTGAGTAAACAAATGTACAGCAGGAGTCCATCCACCTGCAATTCCTAAACAGTCACAATCAAGAACAGTTTTATTAGAATTAGCAAAAGATTGACCATCTTTAGATAACTCCATTATGGAAATTTGTTTTAATTTTTTATATCCATGTGTATCAACAACAGTATGTGACCAATAAATTTTTATACCTAGGTCTTGAGCTTCCTTAACAATAGATGAATTAGAGTTTTCTCTAATATCAATAACACAATGAACGTTAATTCCTTTTTTATATAATGATATTGCACTTTCATAAGCAGTATCATTATTTGTAAAGAAAATATTTTTTTTACCACAAATAACACCATAATAGTCAGCATATTTTTTAACAGCAGAAGAAAGCATTATCCCTGGTCTATCATTGTTATTAAAAACTAGTGGTCGCTCCAAAGATCCTGTTGCTATAATAACCTTTTTAGCTCTAATTTTTAACAGTCTTTGTCTAACTTTATTTACTTTTTCATCTTTACTTTGATGATCAGTTAAATTTTCTCTTGCTAGCAAATAGTTGTAACCATGATAAGCTGCCACACTTGTTCTAGTTTTGATTTCTAAATTATCTAATTTTTTTAATTCTTCAATTTCATCATTTAACCACTCAGAAGAAATCTTATTATCTATTTTAAAATTATCTGAGTTTTGATAAATAGTTGTTCCACCAAGTTCATTTTTTTCATCTAACAAAAGAGTATTTAAATTATTTTGAGCAGCAGATTTAGCAGCCATAATCCCTGATATTCCAGCGCCGATAACTAAAACATCACAATGGATATATCTATGTTCATAAATATCTGTATCGGGTTTTGTTGGTGATCTTCCAAGGCCTGCTGAATGCCTTATGGCAATTTCATATTTTTCCCAAAAACTTGCAGGCCACATAAAAGTTTTATAATAAAATCCTGCTGGTAAAAGAGGTGATAAGAAGTTGTTTATGCCACCAATATCAAAATTAACACTGGGCCAACAATTTTGGCTTTTTGCTTCTAAACCATTATATATTTCAACTTCAGTAGCTCTCACATTAGGTTCTGTTATAGCTTTATCATTTCCAACTTGAACTATTGCATTAGGTTCTTCTGATCCTGAGGTCATTATTCCTCTTGGTCTATGATATTTGAAACTTCTTCCAACTAAATGAACGTTATTTGCTAATAGTGCTGATGCTAAAGTGTCTCCTTTAAAACCATAATAAGTTTTACCATTAAATTTAAATGATATTCTTGATGTTTCATCAATAAAATTACTACTTTTAACTCTTAAATTTTGAGACATCTGTTTATCCTTTGGGAGGTTTTTCACCCATTTTATAAATTAACTTAATCTCATCATTTGAAGTATCTCTAATCATATTAAACCATTTTCTGCACCCGTGAGCATGGTTCCATCTTTCAAATTGTATACCTTTGATATTTTTTCTCATGAATAAATATTCTGCCCACTCATCATCACTTAATTCTGTAGGTTGTTTAGGTCTTTCTATGTGAGCTTCACCACCAGCTATAAATTCACTTTGGTCTCTTTCACCACAATATGGACAATTAATTAAAAACATTAGTGAGCAACTGCGGCAGCCCCATGTTCATCAACAAGGTCACCACTTACAAATCTATTTAAATTAAAGGCTGCATTAAGTTTGTGTGGCTCATCATTTGCTATTGTATGTGCAAATAAATCTCCAGAGCCTGGTGTTGCTTTAAATCCACCTGTTCCCCAACCACAATTAAAATATAAACCTTTAACTGAAGTTTTACTTAAGATCGGACTCGCATCAGGGCAAATATCTACAATTCCTCCCCATTGTCTCAACATTCTCATTCGACTAAAAATTGGATAAAGTTCTAATATTGCATTGAGTGTTCCCTCAACAATTTGATGACTTCCTTTTTGTGAATATGACACATAATCATCTGTTCCAGCACCAATCACTAACTCACCCTTGTCAGATTGACTTACATAAGCATGAACAGCGTTCGACATAACGACTGTATCAATAATTGGTTTTACTGGTTCTGAAACTAAAGCTTGCAAAGGTTTGCTTTCTAATGGCAAGCGTAAGCCAGCCATATTAGCAATTACACTTGAATGTCCTGCTGCAACTACTCCAACTTTTTTAGTTTTTATAAAACCTTTTGTAGTTTCAATACCTTCAACATTGTCACCATTTCTTTTAATTCCTTTTACTTCACAGTTCTGAATTATATCAACACCCATTTCATCAGCACCTCTTGCATAACCCCAAGCAACAGCATCGTGTCTTGCAGTTCCAGCTCTTCTTTGTAAGGTTCCACCAAGAACAGGATATCTAATGTCTGGAGATGTATTAATTATTGGACAAAAATTTTTAACTTCTTCAGTACTTAAATAAACTGCATCAATTCCATTTAATCGATTTGCGTGTGTCCTTCTTTTTAAATCTCTAACATCTTGCAGATTATGTGCAAGATTCATTACACCTCTTTGGCTAAACATAACATTGTAATTTAATTCTTGAGATAAACCTTCCCAGATTTTTAAAGCATGATCATAAAGACCTGCACTTGCATCCCATAAATAATTTGATCTTATAATTGTAGTATTTCTTCCAGTGTTTCCACCACCAATCCAACCTTTTTCAACAACAGCAATATTCTTCATATTATGTTTCTTAGCTAAATAGTAAGCTGTTGCTAATCCGTGACCACCTCCACCAACAATTACTGCATCGTATTCTTTTTTAGGCTGTGGATCATTCCACGCTTTTTGCCAATTCTCATGGTAACTAAAAGCATTTTTTATAAGCGAAAATATTGAATATTTGTTTTTCATTATTAGGCAATAATTACTTTATAAATATTGAATATTCAATACAATCGGATATATCAATGTCGCAGTGGAAGAGTGGGTGAGAGGCTGAAACCAGTCGTTTGCTAAATGACCGTGCGGGGAAACTTGTACCGAGGGTTCGAATCCCTCCTCTTCCGCCACTAAAATAAAGGGTGATCTCTGAAAAAGTCCTTCATTGGGATTGGTTTTTTTTCTAAAATATATCTATACACATTGTAGTTCTCTAAAACTCTCTGAACATAGTTTCTAGTTTCTCTAAATTTTATTAACTCAACCCAATCAATATAATCAATTTGTTTTTTTTGAGGGTTCTTGTTAATTTTTTTCCAATACTTAACTCTATTCGGTCCCGCATTATAAGCGGCTACTGCAAAAGGATAGGCTCCGTCATATTGTAATATTAAACCTGCAATATAGTGAGATCCTAAATTAATATTATACTCTGGATCAGTCGTTAATCTTGACTTTGAATAAGGAAGTTTTGCTTGTTTAGAAACTAGTTTGGCCGTGTAAGGCATAAGTTGCATTAATCCTTTTGCACCCGCATGACTATTTGCACTTAGATCAAATTCACTTTCCTGTCTAATTATAGATAAAATAAGTGCACTATCAGGAATTTTACGCCCATTAATAGTTTTAGGTGTGCTTATTATTGGATAATTAAATTTGTTATGAAATCTTTTTTTGTAAGATGCTATTTTTGATACTTGAATTGCAAAGTCATACCTTTCAATATTAGTTGCAAGTTCTGCAGCTAAAACTTCACTACCTTTATTAATATTATCATTAGCAAGATGTCTTAAGATAAATTTAGTATATTTATCTTTTTTTAACTCATTTAAAAGATAGACAATTTTAACTAATTCCTTATTAAAAAAAATATATCTATATTTATTATCAACTAACATATCTTTGTTAAGTACAAATTTTTCATTAGGATTTAACTTTAAAAAAGCTAGTTGACCATAATAAGTAGTCAGATATTTTGATGCTTCTTGATACCATTTGTTTGATTGTGCGCGATCTCCTAATTTTTCATATGTTCTACCAAGCCAAAAAGCTCCTCTAGATGTGCTGATTGGATAATTTACGTTATTATAAAAATTGTGAAAATGAACTTTTGCTATTAAAGGATTATTTAAAAAACTTAAAGCTATCCAGCCACTCATCCATTCAGCAGCTGCATAATTAGAGCCCTTTGTCATTCCATGATTGCTTGAAATTTTATAGGCTATTTCATATTTTTTTTTATAAATAAGTGATCTTGATATTATCTCACGTTCTTTCCACCACTTGTCAGGCATCACTAAATAATCTTTATCATTTCTTATCTTTAATAAGATTTCAGTAGATGAGTCTACACGACCTTTTTTTCTTCTCCATTTTAAACGATCATAATTCAATCCAGCATCATTTTTAAATTTATCAGGAACATTTTTAATAGCTTGGTCAACACCATAACCTTTTGTCATTAATATTTGTCTGGCTGTATATAAAAGTTCGTAATCTTTGGGTAAATATCTTAATAATCTCTTAAGATCCCAATGTTCGCTATTCCATGCCAAATAATCTGCTCTTTTTATATAATCATCTGCATTAAGGTATTTTTTGAATTTTTTTCTATAAAATTTTAATTCATTTTTAGATAGATCAGCTGTAACCCATCCTTCTTTAATCAGATCTGTTCCTTTTACTTTATTTCCAGTTAAAACAAAGCTTTCTCCAAGTATCATCTTTCCAAAACCACTGAATGGTTCTTTTTCACTAAACCAATTAATTATTTTTTTTGGAGATACTTTTGCAGTCGATAATTTGTGTTCTGCTAAATATCTTAATCTATCTAACCGTGGATATTGACTATTTTGATCTATAAATACCTTGTAATCATAAAAAGATGCCTGATTTCCTATTGTTAGTAAATACCTCCACTTTATAAAATTATATATGGATTTATCTTTGGCTCTTTTGGCGCTTTTTAAAGATGAGGTCCATCTGCTTTTTTGCATTTCAGCAATAGCTTTTTTTGCAATACTAAAATCTTTTTTATTATAATATTTAGATATCTTTACACTTCGAGATGCTGCGGTCCCAGATATGGATGGTTTTTTTTTTGGAATTTTGAATGATAGTTTTTTATCTTTTTTTATCTTGTTAACTTCAGTAATATTTTTTTCTTCAATCTTAATATTATAATTTTTTTTGGGCTTTTTTAATGGTTTTAGAATATTTTTAGATAATTTAATTGCTATTTCTTCATTTGTAAGAGCTGGCTTTTTTAAAGGAATTAATACAGATGTTTCAGCAGAAAGATTATTATAATTTAATAAGAATGATATTATCAAACCAATAAATAATAATTTTTTATGCATAATCTTTTAGTATATGAATCTATAAACTATGTTATAAGTATTTATGTTCAAAGGATCAAATGTTGCTTTAATCACGCCATTTAAAAATAATAGCCTTGATGAAGAAGCTTATATAAAATTAATCCATTTTCATATGGATAATGGAACTAGCGGTCTTGTACCAGCTGGCACTACAGGTGAGTCTCCCACATTAAATCATGATGAGCATCAAAGAGTTATTGATTTATGCATAAATGAAAGTAGCGGCAAAATTCCTGTAATAGCTGGAACTGGATCAAATTCAACGGAGGAAGCAATTTCTTTAACTTCACATGCTGAAAAAGCAGGTGCTAATGGAGCTCTAATTGTAACCCCTTATTATAACAAACCTACACAAGAAGGATTGTACCAACACTATAAAGCTATCAATGATAAATGCGGAATTCCTATTATAATTTATAATATACCAGGTAGATCTGTAATAGATATGTCAGTTGATACTATGGCCAGATTATTTGAATTAAAAAATATAGTCGGCGTAAAAGATGCAACAGGAAATCTTGATAGAGTCAATCAACAATTATCTAAAATGGGTAAAGAATTTATTCAAATGACAGGAAATGATGAAAATGCGTTTGAATTTAATAAAAGAGGTGGTGTTGGAGCAATAAGTGTTACCGCAAATATAGCACCAAAGCTTTGTTCAGATTTTCAAAAACTTTCTGTCTCTAAAGATGAAAATGATATAATTGAAGCTAAAAAATTAGATAGTATTTTGCAACCAGTTCATGACGCAATGTTTGTTGAGAGCAACCCAAGTCCAGTTAAGTTTGGAGCTAAGTTAATGAACTTATGTGATGATGAAGTTAGACTGCCTTTAGTGAAGGCGACTGATGGAGCAAAAACAATTATAAAAAAAGCTTTAGAGTCAGCAAAATTGATTTAATGAACAAAAAAACCAATCCTGGTTTAAAAATTATTTGTTTAAACAGAAAAGCTAGTTTCAATTATTTTTTTGAAGACCTTTTAGAAGCAGGAATTGTTTTAAAAGGTTCAGAAATTAAATCTATTAGAGATGGAAAAGTTAATATAGCAGATTCATACGCTGTTGAAAAAAATGGAGAATTAGTTTTAATTAATTCTCATATAGCAGCATATAAGCAAGCAAGCTATTCTAATCATGGCCCCACAGATGAAAGAAAGCTTTTACTTAATAAGAAAGAAATTAATAAGTTAATTGGAAAGATGCAGAGAGATGGTTTTACAATAGTTCCAACCAAAATGTATTTTAAAAAAGGGAAGGCTAAAATTGAATTAGCAGTTGCTAAAGGTAAAAAACAATTTGATAAAAGAGCTACGAAGAAAAATAGGGATTGGAACCGTGACAAAGCAAGATACATCAGAAAATCAAGCTAAAAATATTTACCTAGGTATAGGCTCAAATCTTGGAAATAGAATAACCAATATTGAAAAGGCGAAATTATTATTAAAGGAAAAAAATATAAAATTAATCTCAATTTCGAAATATTATGAAACTCCATCATGGCCAAATCCAAAAAATCCAAAATTTATAAATATTGTTTTAAAAATTAAATGCCAAATTGAACCATATAAACTTTTGAGTATTTGCAAATCTATTGAAGTTAAACTAGGAAGAAAAAAAGCAGCTAGAAATTCACCACGTGTATGTGATATTGATATAATTGATTTTAATGGTTTAATTTTAAATGATAAAATAAATTTACCTCACAAAATGATGCATAAAAGAAGCTTTGTTTTATTTCCTCTGTTTGAAATTGAAAAAAACTGGGTTCACCCAATTAAAAAAACTAATATAAAAAAGTTGATTTTTTCCCTATCAAATGAAGATATTAGATCTATTAAACAAATTTGAATTAATGTTATAATGAAATATGCTTAATTCTACTGATCTTATTAATAAGGTAAAAGTTTACAATAAATTCCTGAATCATGAGAGACTGGATAAAGCTTATAACTTTGCTGTTAAGGCTCACCATAATCAAAAAAGAGCATCTGGGGACCCATATTCTGTTCATCCGATTGAAGTAGCAAATATTTTAACAGATTTAAAATTAGATAGTGCAACAATTACCACCGGGTTGTTGCATGACACTATAGAGGATACTTTTGCAACATACGAAACTATAAAAAATGAATTTGGTGATGAAGTTGCAGATTTAGTTGAAGGTGTTACAAAAATTTCAGTATTTGAAAATACAGCTGGAGCAAATTCTAAAGTTGAAAATTTTAGAAAATTAATTTTAGCTACCTCAAAAGATATAAGAGTTTTATTAGTTAAAATAGCTGATCGATTACATAATATGAGAACGATAAAAGCTATTACAAAAGAAGAAAAGAAATTGAGGATAGCACAAGAAACTATGGAAATTTATGCCCCTCTAGCAGATAGAATGGGCATGCATACAATTAGAGATGAACTTGAAGATTTATCATTCGAAATATTAAATAATGATGCAAGAATATTAATTAAGAAAAGACTTGATGAAATTAAATTGGACACAAAAGATGTATTTGAAGTTCTTTCTTTTGAATTAAGTGAAATTTTAAATGAAAATCATATTAATGCTGAAATTTATGGAAGAGAAAAAACACCTTTTTCTATATGGAGAAAAGTACAAAAAAAAAGGGTGTCTTTAGAGCAAATTACAGACATTATTGGTTTTAGAATTATTTTAGATAACATTGATGATTGCTACAAGACATTAGGTATTTTCCATAAAAGATGGAACTGTATACCTGGAAAATTTAAAGATTACATATCTTCACCAAAAATTAATGGATATGAGTCAATTCATACTTCAGTAATAGGATCTAAAAAAAAACCAATTGAAATACAGATTAGAACTAAAAAAATGCACGAATTTGCAGAACGAGGTGTTGCATCTCATTGGCAATATAAATCTTCTGAACGTTTTAACGCCTTAAGCTGGAAAGAATACGATTGGTTGAAAGATCTAGTTGAAATTATAGAAAAAAATGAAAATCCAGAACATTCTTATGAATATACCAAACTTCAAATGTTTCAGGAAAATGTTTTTTGTTTCACTCCAAAAGGTTCAGTAATTAAGTTACCAAAAGATGCTACAGCTATAGATTTTGCTTATGCCGTTCACACAAAGGTTGGAAATACAGCAATTGGTTGTGAAATCAATGGAAACAAATCTGAATTACAAGACATATTAAGAAATGGTGATAGGGTAAATATAATTACATCAAAAAATCAATCACCATCACTTCACTGGATACCCACCACTAAAACAGGTAAAGCTAGAGCAGCAATAAGAAGGTATTGGCACGATAAAGGAGAACAAAAAGAAGAAAGAACCAAAAAATATAACACTACATTATGGATATCTCTGCCTGATCAACCAGGCCAACTTGGAGATATAAGCTCATTAATAGGTAGTCACAAACTAAATATTTCCAATGTTGAAATGGCTGGAAAAAACTTGAAGTATATAAATTTTAAATTCAAATTAATAATAACTAACCTCAAAAACTTTACAAATTTTATTGCAGAGCTTAAACAAAAAGGTATAAAATTTAAGATAATTAGACACGAAGATAAAAGAAATGCTTTCACACAAAAAATCCTTAGATATTTTAAAAAAAACTAATGCACTCCTAGAAGGACATTTTGTTTTATCTTCAGGCTTACATTCGTCAAAATATATTCAATGCGCAAAACTTTTAAGTTATCCCGTATTAGCAGAAAAGATCTGTAAATCTTTAGCTAATAAAATTAAGAAAAAACATAAAAAGATTGATTTGATTTTAGCACCTGCAATGGGGGGTGTTATTATTGGCTATGAAATAGGCAAACTATTAAAAAAAGAAACAATTTTTTGTGAGAGAGTAAATGGAAAATTTACTTTAAGACGAGGTTTTAATATTAAAAAAAGGTCTAAAGTTTTGATCATAGAAGATGTCATAACGACAGGAAAATCTAGTATTGAATGTGTAAAACTAATTAAAAAAGCAAATGCTACACTTTTAGGTTTTGCATCAATAATTGATAGATCAACTAAAAAATCACTAAAAATTAAATCAGGTATTACATCTCATTTAAAAATTGACGTACCTACATTCAGTTCAAAAAAATTACCTAACAGTCTTAAGTTAATCCCTATCACAACACCCGGAAGTAGATTTATTAAGTGAAAAGACTAGGTGTAAATATTGATCACATAGCAACATTAAGAAATGCTAGAGGGGAGATACACCCTGACCCTTTTTATGCGGCATCTGAAGTAGTTAAGATGGGAGCAGATTCTGTTACAATTCATTTACGTGAAGATAGGAGGCACATTAATGATTTAGATGCTAAAAAAATTTGTAAGTTAAAAAATATATTGGTCAATCTAGAAATTTCAATGAATGATAAAATTATTAAAAATGCGCTCAAAATTAAACCTAATTATATTTGTATTGTTCCGGAAAATAGAAATGAAGTAACAACAGAAGGGGGACTAAATTTAGATAAAAATCAAAAAAAATTAAAAAATATAATTCAAATATTTAAACAAGCTAAAATTCGTACAAGTTTGTTTGTAAATCCAACGATAAAAGATATTAAAATTTCAAATGATTTAAATGCAGATTGTGTTGAAATACATACAGGAAGACTTTCAAACTTGGTAAAAGCAAAAGAAAATTATAATGCAGAATTAAATAGAATTAAAAAAAGTTCGGTACTTGCAAAAAAACTTAATATTGAAGTGCATGCTGGTCATGGACTTGATTATCAAACAACAAAAATACTCTCCAAGATTAATGAAATTCAAGAATTTAATATTGGTCATTTTATTATTGGAGAGTCTATTTTTTTTGGTTTATCAAAAGTTATTAGTAATTTTAAAGAAATTATAAAAAAATAATTTATGAAAATTCTTGGTATAGGAGTTGATATAATTGAAAATAAAAGAATTAAAAACTCAATAAAGAATGTTAAGTTTAAGAAAAGAATTTATAGCAGTAAAGAACTTACTCAATCAATTTTATCCAAAAATAAAGTAGGCTATTTTTCTAAAAGATTTGCTGCAAAAGAAGCTTTTGCTAAAGCTTTAGGAACGGGTTTTAGGGGTAATCTTAACTTTAATGATATAGAGATAATTAATGATAAAATGGGTAAACCGTATTATTTAAAAACAAAAAAAATTACTAAGTTAATTCAAATGAAATTTAAAATTAACAAATTTAATTGTTTTCTTTCAATTTCAGATGAAAAGGATTACTCAACTGCATTCGCTATAATTCAATCAATATGAAACTAGATAAAAATTTTTTTTCAGAAAATATTAAAACACTATTTTACGCACTTATAATTGCAGTTATAATTAGATCTTTATTAATTCAACCTTTTTATATTCCATCATCATCCATGGAGCCTACTTTATTAGTTGGTGATAGACTTTTCGTAACAAAGTATTCTTATGGTTATAGCAAACATTCTTTTCCTTTTAGTCCTCCTATATTAAATAAAAGAATCATGTTTAGTAGTCCTAAAAGAGGAGATGTTATAGTTTTTAAAACACCAGCTGACAATAGAACTGATTACATTAAAAGATTAATAGGTTTACCCGGTGATCAAATTCAATTTATAGACGCAAATTTATATTTAAATAATAGTGAAATATTCAAATCTAAAGTTTTAAATAAAACTAAAATATATTGCGGTAATAGATCAATCGATATTTTTAAGTTTGAAGAAAAACTACCTAATGGAAAAAAATTTCATACAGTTTATTTAAAAGATTATACTTATCAAAACTCTGATATTTTTATAGTTCCAAAAGATCATTATTTTTTTTTAGGAGATAATAGAGATTGTTCTAAAGATAGTAGATTTCTATCAAGTGTTGGTTATGTACATAAAGATAATTTAGTAGGTAAAGCTCAGTTTATTTTTTTTTCATCTGATAAAAAAATTGGTAGTATTTTTGCTTTTTGGAAATGGCACAAATCAATAAGGTTTGATAGAACTTTTGATAAAATAAATTAATGAAGATTAATTACCAAGTATTAGAGAAAAAACTAAATATTAAATTTAAAAATAGAGATTTTTTATGCCAATCACTTACGCATAAAAGTTTTGATTCAAAAAACAATAATGAAAAACTTGAGTTTTTAGGGGATCGTGTACTTGGTTTGGTAATTGCAAAAAAACTTCTAGAAATATATCCATATGAAAAAGAAGGTATTTTAGATAAAAAATTTGCATCTTTGGTAAATAAAAATACCTGCTTAGAAATAGCAAAAAATATAAAATTAGAAAATTTTATTCTAACATTTAACCCAAAAAATAAATCCATCAAAATAGAAGACAAAATTATTTCTGATTGTTGTGAAGCTTTAGTAGGTGCCATCTATCTTGAAAAAGGGTTTGGTATAGTTGAAAAATTTATATTAGAGTTATGGCAAAATCATATTAAAAGAAGTGTGATTACTCAAATTGATGCAAAAACAAAATTACAAGAATTAGCATTAAAAAATTTTAAAAAACTTCCAACATATAAAGTAATTGCCAATACAGGTCCACGTCACAAACCTTTATTTAAAGTTGGTGTAAAACTTCCTAATACAAAATATTTTATTGCATCTGGTAAATCTAAAAAAGATGCAGAACAAAATGCAGCCACAGAATGTTTAAAAAGTATAAAGTAAATCTATTATGAATTGGAGCGATGAAGGTTTTTTATTAAGTAAAAATAGGTATAGTGAAAATTCCTTAATTACAGAAATATATACTAAAGACTACGGAAAAGTATCAGGTATCATTTTTGGTGGGACTTCAAAAAAGATTAAAAATTATCTACAAATAGGAAATAAACTGCATGTTAATTATAATTCTAAAAATGAAAATCGAATTGGTTACTTTAAGATTGAAATTTTAAATGCTTATAGTCCATTGTATTTTGACCATAAACAAAAATTATCTTGTATCACTACAGCAACAAATTTGATCAAAATTTTAACAGCTGATTCTCAAGCAAATAATAAAGTTTACGATTTAATAAATAATCTTTTTTTAATCTTAAAGGATGAAGATTGGTTAAAAAGATATATTTTTTGGGAATTAGAGTTATTAAAACTACTTGGATATGATCTTGAATTAGAAAATCTTGTTGAAAAAGATATCCTAGATAATGAAACTGTTTATTACGCTAGTTCTTCCTCTGAAAAAAAATTTGTTCCTAATTTCTTAATTGAAAAAGATTTGAAAGTTGATGATGTTAAAACTTTATTAAGTGGTTTAAAATTAGTTGGAGATTATCTTGATAAAACTATTTTAAAACCTAATAACTTAAGTTATCCAAATAGTAGATTATTATTTATCAATTCTTTTAAATAGTTATTTTATAATTTTATCAATTCGATCTGCATAATAACTAACAATTGCATTAGCCCCAGCTCTTTTAAATGCAACTAAACTTTCATAGACAGCATCCTCATTAATTATTTTTTTTTGTATAGCATTTGAAATTAAACTGTATTCCCCTGAAACTTGGTATGCAAAAACTGGTATTTTAAATTTTTCTTTAATTGATTTAATAATATCTAGGTACGGCATACCTGGTTTAACCATAACCATATCTGCACCCTCTTTAATATCTAGCGCAACTTCTCTTATTGCCTCGTTACTATTTCTAAAATCCATTTGATACGTTTTTTTATCACCTTTTAAAGAACCCTTTGAGCCAACCGCATCTCTAAATGGCCCATAAAAACTTGACGCATACTTTGCAGCGTAGGATAGTATTTGAACATTTTGGCGGTTTGATTTATCTAATGCTTGTCTAATCTTTCCAATCCTACCATCCATCATATCAGAAGGAGCTAGTACATCACATCCCATTTCTGCTTGTAATAATGATTGATTAATTAAAACTTCTATTGTTTCGTCATTAATAATTTGATTTGATTTTATTAATCCATCATGACCATGAGAAGTATATGGATCTAAGGCTACATCGCACATAATTCCTATTTGGTTTTTATATTTTTTTTTAATTTCTATTATTGCTTTGCAAACCAAATTGTTCTCATTAAGTGACTCAGATCCTATTTCATTTTTTAAACTATTTTTGGTTTTAGGAAAAAGAGCAACCATAGGTATCTCTTTTTTAATTGCTCTATCTACTATTTGGGACAGTCTATTAATAGTATAACGATACACTCCTGGCATAGAGTTTATCGATTCTTTTTTATTAGAGCCGTCTATTAAAAATATTGGTAAAATGAAATCATTTGGACTTAGGGTATTTTCTTGAATTAGCCTTCTAGACCACGATTGTTTTCTATTTCTTCTTAGTCTTAGGCTTGGATATTTACCAGTAATCATGTTTTTAATCTCTTTATTAATGCGACAAATGTATTATACAAATATATATTAAAATAAGTACAAAACAATCTCGATGAGCATAGAAAATTCAAAAATAGTAAATCTTAATATAAAAAAAGAAGACAGAGTTTTGGATTTTAGTGATTTTCAAAAACAAAATATCAAGTTTGATATTGATAAATTACAAGAAGCCTATAATCAAATTGTGCAAACCAGAAAATTTGATGATGGTGGTGGTGTAACTCATTTTGGAGCAATTTCTCTAACTCAAATACCTGGTGATCCAGACTCAATAAAAGGAAATAAGGCTAGAGGAGTTTATTGGACCAAACCTGATAAAACAGGAAAAGAAGTTTCAAGAGATGTTGAAATTGATGAGTCTGCATATTCAGAATTTATTAAAGATTATGAAAATACATATTTTAAAGAAGTTTTTGATGTATTATCATCAAAATACAAATTAGGGCGTATGAGAATTTTATTAAAGGAACCTAGATCAACACTAAGTTGGCATAGGGATCCAGAGCCAAGATTGCATATACCAATAATTAGTAATCCTGGATGTTTAATGGTTATTGATAATGTTGCAAAACACATGCCTGCTGATGGATCTGTTTGGGTAACTAATAATACCAAATATCATAATGCGTTTAATGGTGGAGAAGAAAATAGAATTCACTTAGTTGCTTGCGTTTTAGATTATAAATTTGATTAATTTGAAAAAAATATTTATTTCATCAGATCATGCAGGATATGAATTAAAAGAAGCTATTAAAAAATACCTATTAAGTAAGAAATTAACATTCAAGGACTTAGGTCCAAATAATAAAACTAGAGTTGATTACCCAGATTTTGCTCATAAAGTAGCAAAAAAGGTAAAAATAAGTAAGAACAATGTTGGTATATTGGTTTGTGGTTCTGGTATGGGAATGAATATTGCGGCGAATAGACATAAAAATATTCGTGCGGCACAATGTTTTAACTTAAAATCTACAAAATTATCAAGATTGCATAATGATGCAAACATCATTACATTAGGATCAAGATTGTTAACAAAAAAAAATGCTTTAAGTTGTATTGGTGTTTTTTTAAATACTAAATTTGAGGGTGGGAGACACTCTAAAAGAATTAGAAAGATTTAATTATGTCTAGTGAAACAAATTATATAAATGATAATTATAAAAGTTTTTTTGAAGATAGTTTGTCAAAGAAAGATCCTGAATTGTATAAAGCAATTCAAGATGAACTTTTAAGACAACAACAACATATAGAATTAATTGCTTCTGAAAATATAGTTTCTCAAGCCGTATTAGAAGCTCAGGGATCTGTTCTAACGAATAAATATGCAGAGGGTTATCCAGGAAAAAGATACTATAATGGATGCGAACATGTCGATGTTGCTGAAAATCTAGCTATTGAGAGATTAAAAAAATTATTTGATTGTAATTTTGCTAATGCTCAACCACATTCAGGGGCCCAAGCTAATGGAGCTGTTTTTTTAGCATTACTAAATCCTGGAGATACATTTATGGGTATGAGTTTAAATTCAGGTGGTCACATCACTCATGGGTTAAAAATTTCTATGTCAGGTAAATGGTTTAATGCAATAGGATATGAAGTAGATAAAGAATCAGAACTTATTGATTATGATAATGTTGAAAAACTTGCATTAGAACATAAACCAAAGTTGATTATAGCTGGTGGAAGTGCGTATTCTAGAGTTATTGATTTTAAAAGATTTAGAGAAATTGCAGATAAAGTTGGTGCTTATTTAATGGTTGATATGGCTCATTTCTCTGGTTTAGTAGCCGGAAAAGGATATCCTAATCCTTGTGATCATGCGCATGTTGTAACATCTACAACTCACAAAGTATTTAGAAGTGCAAGAGGTGGAATAATTTTAACCAATCATGAAGATCTTGCTAAGAAATTTAATACAGCTGTATTCCCTGGATATCAAGGTGGACCATTGATGCATGTTATTGCTGCTAAAGCTGCAGGATTTTTAGAAGCATTACAGCCAGAATTTAAAGATTACATTCAATCTGTTTTAGCTAATGCAAAAATGTTAGCTGAAACATTAAAAAACAATGGTTTTAAAATTTACTCAGATGGAACAGACACTCATTTAATGTTGGTTGATCTACGTCCATATAACGTTAAAGGAAATTTAGCTGCTGAGAGTTTATCAAGAGCAAATATAACTTGTAATAAAAATGGAATCCCTTTTGATACTGAAAAACCAATGATCACTTCAGGTATAAGACTTGGAACACAAGCTGCAACTACTAGAGGTTTTGGTTTAAATGAATTTAAAACTGTTGGAGAGTTAATTACTAAAACATTAAAGGGACTGTCTGATAACCCTTCTGATAATAGTAAAATTGAAAATGAAGTTAAAAACGAGGTAATTGCTTTAACTTCATCGTTTCCAATATATAAAAATTTATAAATAATGATCTGTCCCTGTGAAAAAAAAGGAGATACATCTGTTGTAGACTCTAGGCCAACAGAAGATGGAACTGCCATTAGAAGAAGAAGATTATGTGTCTGTGGCGAAAGATTTACTACATTTGAAAGAATTCAAATTAGAGAATTGATGGTCGTTAAAAAGAATGGAAGAAAATCAACTTTTGATAGAGATAAATTATCTAAATCAATCTATATAGCACTTAAAAAGAGACCTATAGATACAGAAACTGCTGAAAAATTTATTAGTAAAATTTCTAGAGCACTTGAAGAACTTGGGCAAAATGAAATATCAACAAATACAATAGGAACAATGGTAATGGAGGGGTTAAAAGAACTAGATCCTGTTGCTTACGTTCGTTTTGCATCTGTATACAGAAACTTTAGAGAGGAAAAAGATTTCGTACAATTTGTGGACAAACTAGATGTCTACAAAAAAAGATAAATTTTCAATTAAAGATAAATTCTATATGGAACTGGCCTTAGATTTGGCTAGAGCACGAGAAGGACTTACTGGCCCCAATCCATCAGTTGGTTGTGTAATTGTTAAAAATGACGAGCTTATTTCAATTGGTCAAACGTCCTTTAATGGCAGACCTCATGCTGAGTTAAATGCAATTAAAAATAGTGTTACAAATTTAAAAGGTTCAACGATGTATGTTACTTTAGAACCTTGCTCTCATTATGGTGTAACTCCACCCTGCACAAGCGCAATAATAAAATCTAAAATAAGCGATATAGTTTACTCTGTTATTGATGTTGATAAAAGAGTAAAAGGGAAAACTTTTAATATATTAAAATCAAAAAAAATTGTAGTTCGAAAAGGATTATTAAAAGCAAAAATAAATCAATTTTATATACCCTATTTTTATAACAGAAAAAAAAAATTACCTTATGTAACTGGTAAAATTGCAATTTCGAAAAATAATTTAATTTATAGTAAAAAAAAAAGAAAGATAACTAATTTACTATCAGATAAGTTTACTCATTTTTTAAGATATAAAAATGATTCAATATTAATATCTTATAAAACTTTAAATAAAGATAATCCTAAATTAAATTGTAGATTAAAAAATACGGAAAAATTCTCTCCTAAAAGAATTGTTTTAGATAATAATTTACAAACAAATACCGGAAGCTATATATTTAAAACAGCAAGCAAAAATAATACTATTATTTTTTATAATGAAGCCGATAAGTCAAAAATTTTAGAATTTAATAAAAAAAAAATTGTATTAATTAAGTCCAAACTAAACAAAAATAAAACCTTTGATATTTTATTAATTTTAAAAAAACTTTATAATTTAGGATGCCGAAATATTTTAATTGAAGGAGGAAATGAATTAACTAAAAATTTACTCAATAAGAAAGTGTTTAATCAATTTTATTTGTTCAAAAGCCCAATAAAATTATCAAAATTAAATGAATTTAAGGAATTTAATGCTTTAAACATGCTAAAACAAAATTATAAAAAAAAATCAAAGGTTAATTCTAATTTTGGTAAAGATACAATAACCCTATATAAAAGCTAATATGTTTAACGGAATTATATACAACCAAGGAAATGTTACTAAAATTTTAAAAAGACCGAAGGGTTTAAATATTTTTGTCAAAAGTAATTTTAGATTAAATAATAAAGATATTGGTCTGTCAGTAGCTTGTGATGGTGTTTGCCTTACATTAATTTCATATAAAAAAAAGATTATGGAATTTTATCTTTCGAACGAAACTATTATTAGATCAAAGTTTAAATATTTAAAAATTAATGATGTAATAAATTTAGAATTACCACTTAAGTATGGAACAAAAATATCTGGTCACATATGTCAGGGCCATGTTGACACAGTAGGTAAAGTTTTGAGCATTAAAACAATAGATAAATCTTACCTTTTTGATTTTGAAATTACAAAAAAAGAAAGAAAGCACTTGATCGAAAAAGCATCCATTTGTGTAAATGGAATTTCACTTACTATCTCTAAAGTTTCTAAAAAAGGATTTCAAATTTGGGTAATACCGTATACATTTAACGAAACTAACTTATCATCGCTTAAAAAAAATAGTTTAGTTAATATTGAGATAGATATCCTGTCTAAATACGTTAGAAATTATTTTAATGAAAAAAAATAATTTTGCTCCAATAGAGAATATTATTAATGTTGCTAAAAAAGGTGGCATGTTCATTCTTGTTGATGATGAAAAAAGAGAAAATGAAGGTGACTTGATTATCTCAACATCTGACTCTAATGCTAAAAATATTAACTTTATGGCAAAGTATGGACGTGGTTTAATTTGTCTTGCATTAGATAGTATACAAGCCAAAAAATTAAATCTTTCTTTAATGTCACCAATTAATCAATCTAGAAATAAAACAGCGTTTACAGTTTCAATTGAGGCCAAGAAGGGTATTACAACTGGTATATCGGCTAGAGATAGAGCAAAAACTATTAGAGTTGCATCTAAAAAAAATGTAAAGAAAAATGAAATTGTTTCACCAGGACATGTATTTCCAATTATTGCAAAAGACGGTGGTGTTTTAGTCAGAGCTGGCCACACGGAAGCATCTGTTGATATATCTCGATTAGCAAAAAAAAATAATTCAGCAATAATATGTGAAATTATGAATGAAGATGGCACAATGGCCAAGGGTCAAGATCTCTTCAATTTTGCAAAAAAGCACAAACTTAAAATAGGTAAGATTGAAGATTTAATTGCTTATAGGTTAAAGAAAGAAAAATTAATCAAAATAAAAAAACAAAGCAATATTGATGTTAAAAATCAAAAATACAAAATTAGAATTTACGAAAATTTACTTGATGGTTCGGAACATTTTGCTTTAATAAAAGGAAATATTAAAAAAGGAATTACGCCTAGGGTTAGAGTGATTTCTTCTAATGTAGTTCAAAACTATTTAATTAATCAGCAACTACCCAACTCATTTAATAAAACATTAAATTATTTTAAAAAATTTAATAATTGCGTTTTAGTATTTATTAAAGATACAAACTTAAAATCAGTTACTCAAACTCTTAAGGATTACAAAAATAAGGATTTTTACAAGAAAGGTAATGACAAACTTATTAGAAATTATGGAATAGGTGCTCAAATTATTAAAGATTTAAAAATTAAGAATATGATATTAATTACTAAATCACCTAAAAAAGTTATTGGTTTAGAGGGATATGATATAAAGATTACCAAACAGGAATTAATTTAATGAAAAAAAAATATTTAATAATCATAGCAAATTATTATGAAGATATAGCAAAAGGTCTTCTTGATAGTGCTTTAAGATTAATTCCAAAATCTAATTTTATTAAGATTATTAAAGTACCTGGGGTTTTTGAGATACCAGTCACAATCTCAAAAAATATAAAAAAATATGATGCTTTTTTAGCCTTAGGTTGCGTTATTAAAGGTGAAACTCCACATTTTGATTTTATTTCTCAAGCTTCAACTAATGCAATTATGAACTTATCAATTAGAAATCAAAAACCAATCGGTAATGGTATTATTACTTGCTTAAATATGAAGCAAGCAAAGGTAAGAAAGAAAAAAGGGGCGGAAGCAGCCAAAGCAGTAATATCTATTTTATCACAAAAATGAGAACTCATTTTAATCCAAAAAATAATCCTAGAGTAATTATTATCCAAAAATTATATGGAAAATTTTATAACGAAGATAAAGATTTAGATTTTCCAAAACATAGATTTAAAAAATTTATTAAAGATATTGTTTTAGGAACTATTGAAAGAAATGAATTAATTAGAACAGAATTAGATACAAAATTAGGCGAAGAGTTTGTTTTTGACAATCTTGATAAAGTATTTCAAACAATTCTCAAAGCTGCTACATATGAATTTCTTTATAAACCTAATTTGTCTTTAAATATAATAATTAAAGAATATTTGAATTCATCAAATTTTTTTTTAGAAGACTCACAAACAAAATATCTTAATGCTTTATTGGATAATATTGGTAAAAAATTAAGAACTACCAATGCATGAATTTGAATTAATAAAAAAATATTTCTCTAAACTATCAAAGAAAAATAAATCTGCGCTTAACCTAAATGACGATGTTTTTTTTGATAAAAAAAAAGAACTCGTTATATCGATAGATACTTATAATAATAAAAATCACTTTATAAATTTTAATGAACCTGATCTTGTAATTAAGAAAATTATTCGATCATCTATTTCTGACTTAATTTGCAAAGGTGTTCAGCCTAAATTTTATTTTATTTCTGGATCTGGAAATAAAAAATCATTTTCAAATAATAATTTATTAAAAATTTCAAAGTCTCTTAAAAAAGAACAAAAAAAATATGGTATTTTTTTATGTGGAGGTGATACCACATTTTCAAATAAGTTAAGTTTTTCAGTAACCTCTGTTGGTTATTCTAAAAAAATTATTTATAGAAATAAAGCTAGAATAAATGATGATATATACGTAACAGGTAACTTAGGTGATAGTTTTATGGGTCTTCAAATTTTAAAAAAGAAAATTAAATTTAATAAAAAAATTAATGATTATTTTATTAACAAGTACTATAAGCCTGATATTCAGCTTAAAATTGCAAAAAAATTATCAATATTTGCAAACTCATCAATAGATATTTCAGATGGGCTCATAGCTGACTTAGAAAAATTACTCAATGAACAAAATTATTCATATGAAATAAATATAAATAAAATTCCTATTTCTAAATATTTATCAAAATTGATTAAAATTTATAAATTTACTAAATCTAAATTAATTTCTAATGGTGACGATTATCAAGTGTTATTCACTGCTCCTGGTATTAAATCTAGAATCATTGATAGAACGTCTAAAATTTTAGGAATTAAGATAACTAAAATTGGTAAAATAGTTAATGGTAACAAAAAAAGTCATATAATTGATGAAAAAGGTAAGAAAATAGTGCTCAAAAACAAAGGTTATATTCATAAATTTTAAAAGTTAATTATTGTCTTTTTTAGCTTTTTTTGTATTGTCCGGGCTTAAAATTTAACAACCAACAACCTTAAGGTTTATATGAGCACAACAGTCGAGACTATATTATTATACACTATTTCAGCTGGTTTCTTATCTATAGTTTATGGATTTTTTACTGGAAAGAATATTTTAAATCAAAGTGCTGGTAATGCTAAAATGCAGGATATTGCATCAGCTATTCAAATTGGAGCAAAAGCTTACCTTGCAAGACAATATAAGACAATTGCAATTGTCGGTGTTGTTGTTTTAGTAATTGTAAGTATTGCATTTAGTCCTTTAGTTGGTCTTGGTTATCTTATTGGTGCAACCTTATCTGGTATTGCTGGTTATGTTGGTATGTTAGTTTCAGTTGAAGCTAATGTAAGAACTGCAGAAGCTTCAAGAAAAGGTCTTGCTCAAGGTTTATCTGTTGCATTTAAGTCAGGTGCTGTTACTGGAATGTTGGTTGCTGGTTTAGCATTATTGTCTATTGCTGTTTATTATTTTTACTTATTAAAATATAATGTTGATGAAAGAGAAATTGTTAATGCACTTGTTGCTCTAGGATTTGGTGCATCTTTAATTTCAATTTTTGCAAGATTAGGTGGTGGTATTTTTACAAAAGGTGCTGATGTTGGTGCTGACTTGGTTGGTAAAGTTGAAGCTGGTATTCCCGAAGATGATCCTAGAAATCCTGCTGTTATTGCTGATAACGTTGGAGATAATGTTGGTGATTGTGCTGGTATGGCTGCAGATTTATTTGAAACTTATGCTGTAACAATTGTTGCAACAATGGTTTTATCATCAATTTTTTTTCATGGAGATATGAACATGATGATCTATCCATTAACTATAGGTGGTGCATGTATCTTAACTTCAATCTTAGGAACTTTCTTTGTTAAACTGGGGAAAACTAAAAATGTAATGAATGCTTTGTATAAAGGATTTGTTGTTTCTGCAGTAGCCTCTTTGGTCATTTTATACCCAGTTACTGATTATGTAATTGGTTTTGCAAATGAATACACTGTAAATGATAAAACATTTACTGGTATGAGTTTGTATTATTGTGGAATAATTGGTTTAGTTATAACTGGTTTACTGATTTGGATTACAGAGTATTATACTGGTACAAATTATAGACCTGTACGATCAGTTGCTGCTTCTTCTACTACTGGTCATGGAACAAATGTTATTCAAGGATTAGCAGTTTCTATGGAAGCTACTGCTGTTCCAGCATTAATCATTGTCACTGGAATTTTAACAACAAATTCAATTGCAGGACTTTATGGGATTGCTATTGCAGTAACTACTATGCTCGCATTAGCTGGTATGGTCGTAGCTCTTGATGCCTATGGTCCAGTTACAGATAACGCAGGTGGTATTGCTGAAATGTCTAAATTAGACAAGAAAGTAAGAAAAACTACAGATGCACTAGATGCTGTTGGTAACACAACAAAAGCTGTAACTAAAGGTTATGCTATAGGTTCAGCAGGTTTAGGAGCTTTAGTTTTATTTGCTGCATATGTTGAGGATATTAAACATTTTTCAGGTGTTGCTGGTTCAAAATTAGAAGGAATAGTTGTAACATTTGACTTATCAAATCCTTATGTTGTTGTCGGTCTATTGATTGGTGGAATGCTTCCATATTTATTTGGATCTATGGGAATGCAAGCAGTTGGTAGAGCAGGTGGAGCTGTTGTTGTCGAAGTTAGAAGACAATTTAAAAAATATCCTGGAATAATGAAGGGAAAACAAAAGCCTGATTATGCAAAACTTGTAGATTTGCTAACACAAGCAGCAATTAAAGAAATGGTAATCCCATCTTTATTGCCAGTTTTATCTCCTGTTGTTCTTTACTTTATAATTTTATCTATTGGTGGCCAAGTTGCAGCTTTAGCTGCTGTAGGTGCTATGCTATTAGGAGTTATTATCACTGGTCTTTTTGTTGCTGTATCAATGACAGCTGGCGGTGGTGCTTGGGATAATGCAAAAAAATATATTGAAGATGGAAATCATGGTGGAAAAGGTTCAGAAGCTCATAAGGCAGCTGTAACAGGGGATACTGTAGGAGATCCTTACAAAGATACAGCGGGACCCGCAGTTAATCCGATGATTAAAATTACAAATATAGTTGCTTTATTACTATTAGCAATTATCGCTGGCTAATTTCTTTACGTTTTTTGGCCCTCACTCCAAGAGGGTCATTAATCTTCTGTCTCATGCTAGACATAAAATCATAGATAAATGAATTTTTTTTAAATCCTGCTTGAGTAGTAGCCTTAACTATTTCAATGTTTTCCATGTCATCTTTATTATAAAATTCCTTTTTTTTTAGGATTCCATAATCATCAATTTCTAAGACAAGAACATCATTTTTATAAATTTTCATTTTGCCTAAATTTTTCAATTCAGATTGAGTTTGTTTTCTTTCTATGTAAATCCAAATATCATTATCAAATTTACTTGTTGTTGAAGGGTTTCCTAAAATTTTAGTTATATCATTTTTATTTGCCTCATTAACTATAAGTATAGCCTGTTTTTTTTCTAAAAATGGTACACCGTGATGTTTTACAACATTCTTAAAAGAACAATTTGTAACTATTAATGAAAGAAAAATTATATATAATATTTTAATCATGGATGAAAAATACCTTTATATTTATAACAATTTAATTAATTACACTAGAAATAAAGATTTATACAAATCTTTAAATAGAGAAGATAATTTTTCAGATCGCTTAACCCTATTTTTATTACACTTTTCCTTTTTTCTAAAAAACTATAAAAATGAAGAAAATAAGATTATTTTACAAGAGATTTATGATTTTAACTTCAGACAACTTGAATTAAGTATAAGAGAAATTGGCTACGGCGATCAATCAATTAATAAAAAAATGAAAGATTATATAAATCTTTTTCATGCAATGGTTTCAGAAATTCACTTTTGGGAAGATTTAAATAAATCTGAAAAACTTAAAAAATTTTCAGTTTTTTTGAGTGATTTTGAAGATATCGATCATTTGCTCGATTATTTTGAGCAATTTAATGAAAATTTATCAAAAAAAACTTTGAATTCTTACCTAAAAAGTGTAAGTAACCCATAATTATGGCTGTACCAAAACGAAAACAAACCCCTTCCAGAACTGGAATGAGAAGAGCTCAGACAATGAAGTATTCAACTAAGAATATAGTTGAAGATAAAAAGTCAGGTGAATATAGGCTTTCTCACCACCTTGATCTTAAAACTGGGATGTATAAAGGTAGACAAGTTTTAGATCCAAAAGAATAATAATATAATCTATAATACAATTATCTATTATGTCAGATATGATTAAAATTGCAGTAGATGCAATGGGTGGAGATGGTTCACCAAAAAAAGTAATTGATGGGATAGTGCTTAACCATCAATCAAATGTAAATGTATTTTATAAAATTTTTGGTGATCAAAAAAAAATTACCCAATTAATAGATGGAAAAATTAATAAAAAATTCTATGAAATTCTTCATACTGATAATGTTGTTAAAAGTACTGATAGTCCCTTGGAGGGTGCAAAAAGAGGTAAAGATACAAGTATGTGGCTTGCAATTGAAAGTGTTAAAAACAAAGAGGCTGATATTGTTGTGTCAGCAGGTAACACGGGTGCACTACTAGTTATTTCTAAATTAAATCTAAAAATGATAGAAAATATTGATAAACCAGCTTTATCAGCTCTATGGCCTAACAAAAAGTCAATGAGTGTTGTTTTAGATTTAGGAGCAAATATAGAATGTAGCTCTAAAAACTTATTAGATTTCTCAATTATGGGCGCATCTCTATACACATCATTGTACCCAAATGATAAACCTAATGTAGCTTTATTAAATATAGGTTCAGAAGAACTTAAAGGAAATGAAACTATAAAAGAAACTTATCAAATTCTTAATGATAAAAAATCTGACAATTATAATTTTGCAGGTTACATTGAAGGAAATCATTTAATGGACGGTGAAGTTAATGTTATTGTTTCAGATGGTTTTACAGGTAATGTTGCATTAAAAACAGCAGAAGGAACAGCTAACTTTATAACTGGCGAACTTAAAAAAGCTATGACAGGATCTATTATTAGTAAAATATCTTCACTTTTAAACATATCTAATCTTAAAAAATTTAAAAAGCGACTTGATCCAAGACTCTATAATGGGGCAATATTTATAGGTTTAGACTCGCCTGTTGTTAAAAGTCACGGTGGTACCGACTATATTGGCTTTTCGAACTCTCTAGATGTTTGTAATAGAATTATAAAAGGTAATTTGATAGAAAAGATTAAGCAAAATATTTAGATAAATGAGAATAAACTTAACTAAAAAAGACTTAGTTAATTTAGTTTATATGCAACTAGGTTTTTCAAAACAAATATCAGAAAATCTTATTGAAGATTTTTTATCAACTATTGTTACAAACATAAAACATGAAAAAAAACTTAAGTTATCTAAATTTGGAACATTCTCTATTAGACAAAAAAAATCTCGTATTGGAAGAAATCCAAAAACTAAAGAAACTAAAACCATATCAAGCAGAAATGTTGTTTTGTTTAAAGCATCAAAAGAATTTAAAGAATTTATTAATTTAAAAAATAATGGATAAGTTAGACAGCGCTTATAAGACAATAGGTGAGGTTGCTGAAATTCTTAAACTTAAATCTAACAAAAATGGTATTTTACCAACACACACAATTAGATTTTGGGAAACACAGTTTAAACAAATAAAGCCTAAAATTTTAAATGCTAATAGGAGATATTATGATGAAAATTGTATCAATCTGCTTAAAAAAGTTAAATTTCTACTTAAAGATCAAGGTATGACTATAAATGGAGTTAAAAAGATATTAAATAGTGGTGAAAGTTTAGAACTTGACGAAATGGCAAATAATTCTATAAAAGCTGATAATTTAAGAAATAAATTAGTTAAGATTTCTAAAATTGTTAAAAACTTAAAAAACTTTAAATAACATGGCAAAAAAAACACACGTAAAAGTTAGATTGGTACCTGAGGCTAAACCTGATAGTTCATTTTTCTACTATGTAAAAAAACCAGCGGGTGGTGAAAAAGCTAAAGTTAAATTATCGGCAAAAAAATACAATCCAGCTACAAGAAAGCATGAAAATTTTGTGGAAAAAAAACTTCCACCTCATAGCAAATAATTATTTTTTTTTAAAATTTCTTCGCTCGTAATCTATATATGACCAAATCATATTTTTCCAAATACGATTAGTTATTTTAGGATCTATGTTAAGTTTTTTTGATTTTCCTTTAATCTTCTTTAAAATAAAATTAATTCTTTTTTTATCAACAATCTCTTTTTTGAATTCTTTTAGCTTAAGGACTTCTTTTACTAAACCCGTTCTGTTTTTGATTAAAGACAGCAACTTATTGTCGAGTTTATCTAGTTTTACTCTAATTATGTTTAGTTTTTTTTTATTTTTAGGCGACATTAATTCAATTGGTTAATAAAATTATTATTATATGTATTAAATATGTTTGTAAACATTGATCCCTATACTAAGTTTATTCGAATATGGCTATTATCAATATTTTCGTTGGTAATTATTATAATTATTGTTGGTGGATTAACTAGACTAACTGACTCAGGCTTATCGATAACAGAGTGGGAATTATTTAAAGGTGTTTTACCACCTTTAGATGTTGAAAAATGGAATTTTTATTTCAATGAATATAAAAAAATACCTGAATTCAAGTCTATTAATTACAATATGACACTTGATGAATTTAAAGTAATTTATTATTGGGAATATGCTCATAGGTTAATTGCTCGATTAATTGGTCTAGTTTCAATTCTACCAATAGCAATAATATTTCTTAAATATAAAGTTAAATTATCAAAAGATTTAAAATATTTATCAATATTTGCGCTAGTTTGTTTTCAAGGTTTTCTTGGATGGTTTATGGTGAAAAGTGGATTAATTAATAACACAGATGTAAGTCATTATCGTTTAGCGTCACATTTGAGTGTTGCTTTGATAATCCTTTCATTAACATTCTGGTTCATATTGGAAAATTTAAAGATTAATAAATTTTCTATTAACATCAATAATCATTTTCTTAGTATTTTTTTTATTACAATTATTATTCAAATAATCTTAGGAGCCTTTTTAGCAGGTTTAAATGGAGGTTTGTTGTACAATTCCTGGCCTGATATGAATGGCAGCTTTATTCCTGATGATACTATTATAACTGATTTATATAATTTGGAATCTTTAAATAATGCATCGGTAATCCAGTTCTATCATCGATTAGTTGCTTACATTTTGATATTATTCTTAATAATCCTAAATTATTTTTTCTATAAAAATAAAATTGAGTTAAAGCCAATAATATTTTTTAACTTTGCTATACTGTTTCAAGTAATTTTAGGAATTGTGACTTTGATAACTGGTGTAAAAATTTATTATGCCTCTTTACACCAGCTAGGTTCTGTTTTTGTTTTATCTAGTTTTCTTTTTATTTATTATAAAAATACTAACTAACAGCTTTCAAATCACCTTTAGAAGATTTGTTTAAAGCTTGATCTAAATCTTCAATAATGTCGTCTATATGTTCAATACCTATGCACAGTCTTACATAACTTTGAGTAACACCTGATGCAGCAAGTTCGTCTTCATTTAATTGACTGTGAGTTGTTGTTGCAGGGTGTATAGCCAAACTTCTTGCATCACCAATATTTGCTACATGATAAAACATTTTTAAAGATTCAATAAATCTTTTACCAGCGTCAATACCACCTTTTAATTCAATCCCAACCATTGGACCATTTCCACCTTTTAGATATTGCTTTGCTCTATCAGCGATAGGCTTGTCATGTTCAGTCGAATAAATGACTTTTGTGATTTCACTGTGTTTTTTCAAATAGTTAACAACTTTCTCTGCATTCTCACAATGTTGTTTCATTCTAAGAGCCACTGTTTCAAGTCCCTGTATAATGGCAAAAGCATTATCTGGTGAACAAGCTGAGCCAAGATCTCTTAATAAACAAACTCTTGCTCTTACAGCAAATGGTATATTTGCACCTGTAAGTTCTGGTACAACTTTACCCCAAATTGCACCCCCATAACTTGCATCTGGTTCATTAAATAATGGCTGTCTTTTTGGATCTGCTGTCCAATCAAAATTACCACTATCAACAATACTTCCTGCTACAGCAGTACCGTGTCCACCAATATATTTTGTTAAAGAGTGAATTACTACAGCTGCTCCATGTTCAATCGGTTTACAAATTACAGGCGCTGCTGTGTTGTCCATTATTAATGGTATATTATATTTTCGACCTATATCTGATACCTCTTTTATCGGAAAAACTCTTAAATATGGATTAGGTAAAGTTTCTCCATAAAAAGCTCTAGTTCTATCATCTATTACTTTTTCAAAGTTCTTAGGATCACTTGGATCTGCATACCTAATTTCAATACCAAGTTTACTTAATGTGTGTGTAAATAATGATACAGTTCCACCATAAAGATCTGTTGAGCTAACAATATTGTCCCCAGCTTGAGCAACATTTAAAATTGCAAAAGTTGAAGCTGTTTGCCCAGATGCGACTGTTAAACATGCTAAACCTCCTTCTAGTGCCGCAACTCTTTTTTCTAATACATCATTTGTTGGATTCATGATTCTTGTATAAATATTGCCAAATTCTTTTAAGGCAAAAAGGTTTGCTGCATGTTCAGTGCTATTGAACAGATAAGATGTAGTTCTATAAATAGGGACGGCTACAGCATTAGTTGTTGGATCACTTCTATAATCACCACCATGAATGGCGATAGTTTCTGGATTATTTCTTTTTGTACTCATTTTTACTCCTTTTTTAGTGCTTTAACTTTATGTAAGGCGCACAATACAGTTCAAATGCCTGCCGATTATGTTATAGAAATTCCTGTTTAGCAGTTTTATGCCCGCAATAGGATCAAATCGGCAAGTAGTTTTTAGCAGAATAGATATGTTTTACAAGGCAAATATCAAATTGACTTTGTAATTAATAATAGTATTAATCCTGGCACAATGACAAAATTCGTTAAAAAAGACCAGATAACTTCATCGTGGTATGAAATAGACGCTACTAATGCAGTGGTTGGAAGACTAGCAACAGTTATCTCTAAAATCATAAGAGGAAAAAATAAAGCTACTTATACACCCCATATGGATCATGGAGATTTTGTTGTAGTTAAAAATATTGAACAAGCAAAATTTACAGGTAAGAAATTTGAAGATAAGATTTACTACCGACACACAGGACACCCAGGTGGAATAAAAGAAACAACACCTGAAAAACTTCACGAAAAAAAACCAGGTGAAACATTAAAGTTAGCAGTCAAAAGAATGTTGCCGGGTGGTGTTTTAGGTAGAAAACAATTAACTAAATTAAAGATTTATTCTGGAAGCGATCATCCTCATTCAGCTCAAAATCCACAAGTTATAGAATTAGGAAAACTAAACAGTAAAAACTTAGTAAGAAATTAATATGGAAAACACTCAGACAACAACAAAAACACCAAAACTTAAATTAGATTTTAAAGATAGCAAATATGCTACAGGAAGAAGAAAAACTTCAATAGCTAAAGTTTGGTTAAAAAAGGGTACTGGAAAAATTTATGTTAACGGTAAATTGTTTAATGAATATTTTTCAAGTGAATTTCATCATCTTCAAATAACTAGACCTTTCGATATTATCAATCAATCTACTGATTATGATGTGAGATGCAGCGTGAGTGGAGGTGGGCCTACTGGACAAGCTGGAGCAATGGTTCACGGTATTTCTAAAGCTTTAGTTATGTTTGATGAAAATTTAAAAGCTACTCTAAAGACAGAGAAACTTACCACCAGAGATTCCAGAGCTGTAGAGAGAAAAAAACCTGGCAGAAGAAAAGCTAGAAGAAGCTTCCAATTCTCTAAAAGATAATTCTTTTTTAATTTTAAACTGTTATAATAAATTATGCCTAAGCTTAATGCATTAGTTGCTGGATCAACTGGATATATTGGAGTTCAATTAATAAAACTATTAGTTAAACATAAATATATTAATATTAAATACTTGTGTGGAAATAGATCTGTTGGAAAAAAAATCTCTAGTTATGATAAATCCCTAACTAATAAAAAGTTACCTAAAATTATTAAATTCAGTAAAAATCTTTTAAGAGATATCGATGTAATTTTTACAGCATTACCAAATGGGGAAGCTCAAGATATTTCAAAATATTTAACAAAAAATATTACTTTAATAGATTTAGCGGCAGATTTTAGATTAGAAAAAAGTTCTGATTATCTTAAATGGTATAAGCAAAAACATAGAGCAGCAAATTTAATCAAAAAAAGTTTATATGTGCTTCCTGAGATTAATGGCAAAGACTTAAAGAAATATCAGATCATTTCATGTCCTGGGTGTTACCCAACTTCAATATTACTACCCTTAATACCTTTGTTTAAAAGTAATTTAATAAAAAGTAAAAATATTATTATGGATTCAAAATCTGGTTATTCAGGTGCTGGAAGAGGTGTACATAAAAAACATAAAGATAAAAATCTTTATGAGTCATTAAGTGCATATGGTGTCGGTTTTCATCGTCACAACTCAGAGATAGAACAAATGTTAAAAAAATTTACTAAAAAGGAACTTAATTTTCATTTTACTCCTCATTTATCACCTATGTTTAGAGGAATATTAAGCACTATTTATATTGATTTAGAAAAAGACATAACACAATCTAACGTTATTAAAAAACTTTCTGATTTTTATAAAAAAGATCACTTTGTCAAAATTTTAAAACCAGATAGTTTGATCAGCACAAATGATGTAATTGGCACAAATAATTGCTTCATATCAGTTTGTAAATCTAAATATAAGAATAAACTAATTATACTTTCTGCAATAGATAATTTGATTAAAGGTGGAGCAGGTCAGGCTATACAAAATTTAAATATGAAATTTAATTTTCCATTAAAAACTGCTTTGTAATGAAATTAATTTTTTTCTTAACATTATTATTATTAAATAATTGTTCATTAAATCAAGATTCTAAATATTGGACTGAAGATGTTGAAAAAAGAGAAGAGACAAAAAAAAAATTATCTAAAATATTAAAAAAGACTGATGATATAACAACTATGACCCTGGAGGAGTATGAGATTTATATAGATGACTATACAAAAAAAAGTAAATATCCAGATATAAGCCAATGAAAAATAATATAAATATTGCTGTCGTAGGTCTTGGACAAGTTGGAAGTTATTTACTTAATGAATTAAATACTAAAAAAAAAGATATAGAACTTAAAACAGGTAAAAAAATAAATGTTGTTGCCGTGTCTGCAAGAAATATTAATAAAAAAAGACAGTTTAAAATTGATAAGAAAATATTTTTTAAAAATCCTTTGGAAATTTTTAATAAAAAAAAAGTTGATATTTTATTTGAAGCAATAGGTCTGTCGGATGGTATTTCAAAAAAAATTGTTGAAACTGCCTTAAAAAATAAAATACATGTAATTACACCTAATAAAGCTTTAATATCAAAACATGGAAATGATTTAGCTAAACTTGCTGAAAAAAATAATGTTAATTTAGAATTTGAAGCATCTGTAGCTGGAGGGATCCCTGTATTAAGATCTATTAAAGAGGGGTTAGCGACTAATAAAATTTCAAAAGTTTATGGAATTTTAAATGGCACATCAAATTACATCTTAACAGAGATGGAAAACTCTAACTCAAATTTTTCAGAAGTTCTTAAAAAAGCACAAAAACTTGGTTATGCTGAACCTGGTAATCCTAAATTGGATCTAAACGGTTTTGATGCTTTTGCAAAAGTAAGAATTTTATCAGCACTTGCATTTCATAGTAAAATTTCAAAATATAAATGTCTGATGGAAGGTATAGAGAAAATTGAATTAAAAGATATTAAGATTGCAAATCAATTAGATCTAAGAGTTAAACTATTGGGTATTTCAGAACTAAAAAATAACCAACTTTTTGAAACTGTTCATCCATGTCTTGTTAGTAAGAAATCTTATATTGGCAATGTTAATGGTGTGATGAATGCAGTTATAATAGAAGGAAAGCCTGTAGGTGAAAGCATCTTACAAGGTGAGGGTGCGGGACCTGGACCTACTTCATCTGCTTTACTATCTGATTTATTATCAATTTTAAGAGGCAATATTAAAAACCCATTTGGTGTTAAAGTCTCCAAGCTCAAATCTTTAAAAGCTTATAATTCAAATAACTATATTAATTCTTTATATCTAAGATTCGAAGTTAAGGATAAACCAGGTGTATTATCTCAAATTACTAATCGTTTAGCTAAGTATAAAATATCAATAAAGCGAATTATTCAAACCCCTGATAAAAAAAATAATAGAGCTACTATAGTTATCATCACTCATAAGACGTCAGAACTAAATTGTAGTAATTGCCTATCTATCTTTAAGAAGAATAAGAATATACTTAAAAATCCAATATTAATTAGATTACTTGGTTAATGGATTTATATCTAAAACTCTTTGAGGTTTTATTTCCTGTTTTTTTTGTTGTTGGTATTGGTTACTATTTGGGAAAAAAAAATCCAAAAATAGACACAGCATTCATAACAAATTTTGCCGCAAATGTAGGTACACCTGCAATGATAATTTATGCATTAACAGCTACAGGAACGTCATTTGAAATATTTAAAAATTATTTTTGGTATTACTTTATTGCAATTATAATTTTTTCTTTAATTGGTATCATTATTTTATTTTTACTTAATACCAAAGATATTATTCGTGAATTACCTCCTTTTATAATGCCTAACACTGGTAATATGGGTCTACCTATATGCTTGTTTGCTTATGGATCTCAAGGTCTAGGTGTTGCAGCTGCAATCTCAGCCTTGATAATATTAAGTCATTTTACATTAGGTATATTTCTTGCTGCTAGAAAATTTAATTTTGATGTAATTCTTAAAAGTCCTCCATTTTATACAATTATAATTTCTATTTTTTTACTTTATTTTGAAATTAAGACGCCAGTTTTTATTGAAAACACAACTTTTTTATTAATGTATGCAACTATATTTTTAATTTTGATGTCTTTAGGTATTGCACTTACACGATTTAAAGTCTTCTCTTTTAAAAAAGCATTAATATCATCAATTGGTAGAGTTATCGCTGGCCCTATCGTAGGTTTTTTATTGATAAGATATTTTAATTTAACAGGATTTGCTGCGGGTGTTCTATTAATCCAGTGTTCAATGCCGTCTGCTGTATTAAATTATCTTGTTGCTTCAATTTATTCACCAAAAAAAATTATTGATAGTGTTGCTAGCACTATTGTCGTTTCAACATTAATGTCATTTATCACAATTCCAATTGTGGTATTCTTTGCTTTAAAGTATTTCAATTAAATAGTATCAATTGGCTTATGAAAGCCATTATTTTTAGCTTACTAGGATGGATGTTTTTACCTGTCATGGATGGTTTTGCTAAATATTTAAGTGATGATCTTCCAATTTTACAAATTACTTGGGCTAGATATTTTTTACTGTTGCTTTTGTTTTTCCTATAATGCTTTTTTTTTACAAAAAACAACTTGTTTGGTCAGATAAACCTAAGCTTCAAATATTTAGAGGTCTAATTTTACTATCTGCTAATATCTGTTTTTTTTATGCAATTTCAGTCATCTCATTAGCTAAAGCCTTAACTTTAGCATTTATAGCTCCTTTAATAGTAACAGCATTTTCACCTTTTTTATTAGGAGAAAAAGTTGGTTTTAGAAGGTGGACAGCTGTTGCTGTTGGGTTTATTGGGTCATTAATTGTTATTAGACCTGGTTTTCTTGAATTTAACTTGGCAAGTATGGCCGCTTTAGCAACAGGATTCTTTTATGGATTTTATCTTATTATTACCCGTAAATTAAGCACCTCAGACAATCCATTGCTTACTCTCTTAATTACTGGAATAGTAGGGGCCTTACTAGTTTCTCTAATTATTCCTTTCTATTGGGTAAAACCAACACTAAATCAGTGGTCTTTAATGGCCGGTATAGGCATTTTTGCGTGCATAGGTCATTTATTCCTAATATTATCTCTCAAATACGCAGATGCCTCGAAATTAGCTCCTTTGGGCTATACTGAGATAATACCAAATGTAATAATTGGATATTATTTCTTTAATGAACTCCCAGATAATTGGACTTACTTAGGTCTTTTCATAATAGTTTTAAGTGGACTTTATATTTCTAGGCGAGAGTACCATCTTAATATTTCTAGGCGAGAGTACCATCTTAGTAGAAATTAATAATAGTAACTTTTTATTTACTATATATTAAACTAATACTTTATATAATTTATATAAATTACTGTAATTATGAGTTTTTTTTGATATAAAATATTAATATGTTTATATTATATATAGTAACAATATGTTTACTGTCTTAAATAATTTGATAGAGCAAATCTCAATTAATCAACAAATGATGATTGTATAAAACTAATTATTAACTATTTAATTGGATATAAAAAAAATCATTTAATACCAACGATTATAAGCGGGTAAAAAATTATTAATATCATTTTTAAAATTTATTTAAAAAAGGGTGGGTGAAATTAACTTAAAAAGTTCAATATTTACGGTCTTTTAAAACTATTGGTATTATTGATAACTAGAGCAATGCAGTATAGGAATATATGCTTTAAACGTCCATAGAGTACCTTATTTTTAGTAAGGATCGATATGTGGTACAACTGAAGGGTGTATAATACCATTTGCAGGCAAATAATTTAAAATAGGCTAAAAGTGTTTATTTCCAGGGGTTTTTGAATGCTTATAAGCCTTAAATAACTATTTAACAAAGACTTTCTCTGACCTCAATAAACGTCTTTTTTGTTTGATTCCACCTTTACCGGAGTATCCTCCAAGACTTCCATCTGATCTGATCACTCTATGACATGGTATTTTAGGAGGATCAGGGTTTTTACCAACAGCATTTGCTACAGCTCTAAAAGCCCTGGGTTTTCCAATGGCTTTAGCAACTTCAAGATAGGTTTTGACTTTACCTTTAGGTATTTCCTTCAAGTAGTTCCAGACTTTTAGCTGAAACTTAGTCCCTTTTAAGTTCATAAAGTTCAAATCCTGTATTATTTGCTATTTTATCATATAATTTTTTAGCATTTTCATTAGAAGAGTGGGTGATCCAACGAATTCCATCCCAATTATTGGCTTTAGATAATGATTTTAGGTAGCTAATGAGTTTTTGAGCTATTTTTTGACGTCTAAATTCTGGCTCTAGGAACAAATCGTCTAAAAAACCAATATAATGGCCCTTAATTGGTCTTGGCATTGTTCTATAATGAGCAATTCCAACGATGTTACCCTCTAATTCGAAGCAAATACCGTTAACATCATGAGTTACATCTTGAATCCAACCCCATAAGGTGTCTAAAGTCCCTTTATTCATTGGCACTTTATAGAAATCAGCATAACCATTATACAATTTAGACCAATTTTCCTTATCTTTTAGTTCCAATTTCCTAATCATAAACTTTAATAATTCATTTTATATTATTAATATTATTATGCAAACCATCTAAATCCTTCAAACATAGCTAGACCATATATTGAATGTCTGATTAAAAAAACGAAAGATATTTTTACTGGGTTTTCAGTATTTGAAGCTAAAATACCTTGGCCTGTAAAAGGCAGAAATATCAATAATGGTGCTAATGAAGTAATTGCACCAAAAATTAGACCCGAAAAATAAGACATATTCATTCCAAGTTTTATAAAGGCAAAATAATAAATAACTGCCCAACATAATGATATGTAATAGTGGAAAATCCATCCAAGTAAGATCTCAAATTTAAATTTTGGCATATTGATAATGTTAGGATTATAAAAAACTTTATTTTTAATCATATAATAAGTCCATCTTCCTACAATTCCCCATGAAGGTTCTGGAATTCCAATTAATTTTAATAAATATCCAAGAATGTCTAGAATTATGCATGAGAATATACCAGCAACAACAATACTCAAAATATCATTCATTATAAATTTATATCAGACATCAATAATCTTTAAAAATTAAACTATTGACATTAAAAATTTATAATATATTACTAACGATAATTAATGGTTATCAATAGTAATAATAATGAATGATATAATAACTGACATAAAAGCTTTACAAGAAGAAACTTTATTTAATCTTCAAAACTCCAAAGCTATTAACACTATAAGAGCATATAAATCAGATTTTAAAGACTTTAGTTTATTCTGTGCAAAAAATAACTTTAAATCGCTTCCTTCAGAACCAAAAATTGTTTCATTATATTTAACATATTTATCTGCTAAAGATATTAAAATTAGCACTTTAAAGCGCAGATTAGTGTCAATAGGTGTCATTCATAGACTGAAAGGCTATTACTTAGATACAAAACATCCATCTATAATTGAAAATGTTTTGGGTATAAAACGAAGAAAAGGCAGCAATTATAAAAGTAAAAAACCATTATTAATCAGTAGTTTAAAAAAAATAATTGATGTGATAGATGAACAAAATAAGTTAGAAATTAAAAAATTAAGAGATAGATCTATAATTTTAATTGGATTTTCAGGGGGATATAGAAGAAATGAAATAGTTTCATTAGACTATGAAGATTTAGATTTTGTAAGTGAGGGACTGAAAATCAATTTAAAAAGATCAAAAACAGACCAATTTGGAGAAGGTTTTACAAAAGGACTTCCCTACTTTGATAATTCGCAATATTGCCCAGTTAAATCACTTCAAAAATGGATTAAAATATCAAAGATAAATTCAGGTCCTTTGTTCAGAAGATTTACAAAAGGATCTAATTTATCAAAAAATAGATTAACTGATCAAACAGTTGCATTGCTAATTAAAGAATATTTAAAATTATCTGGTATAGACAGCCAAAATTATTCAGGTCATAGTTTAAGGTCAGGTTTTGCTACATCTGCGGCAGAATCTGGTGCTGATGAAAGAAATATTATGGCAATGACAGGTCACAAATCAACAGAAATGGTTAGAAGATATATCAAAGAAGCCAACTTATTTAAAAACAATGCATTAAATAAAATTAAAATTTAAATTAATTTTTCACTACTGTATATAATTAAAATTAATTTAATATCTTTGTAAATATTCATATTTTTATAGAAAAATTACTTTTAAAAAATCAATTAAAAGAAGAAATTTGATCATCACACATTTTTTTAATTATTGCGCTTAAGTTGGTTTTGGCTGCCCAATTCAGTATTTTTTTTGCCTTTAACGGGTTGGATTTAAGGTGATTAACATCTAAGGGTCTATAAAATTTTTTACTTATTTTGATTATTGCTTTGTTACTATTTAAATTAATACATTTTTCATTAATTCCTTTACCAGTCCATTTAATATTTATCTTTAAATATTTACATGTCTTGTTAATAAACTCTTTAATACTGTAGCATTTGCCTGTACCTATGATAAAATCATCTTTATTCTTTATTTGTAACATTTTCCACATTGCCTCAACATAATCTGGCGCAAAACCCCAGTCTCTTTTTGCATAGATATTTCCTAAATACATAATTTTTCTCTTATTATTTAAAATTTCACATAATTGTCTAATAATTTTTTTTGTAACAAATTCTTCACCCCTAAGAGGAGATTCGTGGTTAAATAAAATACCTGAACAACAATCTAAATTGTAAGCTTTTCTATATAACCTAACTAAATAATGAGACCCAACTTTACTTATGCCATAGGGACTAGCTGGATCAAAATTTGTATTTTCATTAATAGATTTTTTTGTTGAGTTTCCAAACATTTCAGATGTCGAAGCTTGATATAAAGATATTTTTTTTTTAGAATTTTTCATTACTTCTAAAATATTTATCAAAGCAAAAAAATTTGTATTAATTGTATACAAAGGTTGATCAAATGAAGAGGCCACAAAAGACATTGCGGCTAAATTGTATATTTCATCAGGTTTAATTTTATTAATGACATAATTTACGGAGGTAAATTCATTAATTTCTAAATCTATTAATTCTATTTTATCCTCAATGCCTAATCTTCTCAGTCTATTATTCTCATAATTAGAATTTCGTCTATATGCTCCATAAACTTTATATTTTTTAGATAAAAGAAATTTAGCTAGGTAAGCACCATCCTGCCCCATTATACCTGTAATTAAAACTTTTTTTTTCATTTTTCTAATATCTTTAAAAAATTATTAGCTGAATTGATCCAATTATTACTATTTCTAATCTTATATAAACTTTTATTCAGTTGTATACATAAATCATTATCATTAAAAAGATCCAATATATATTTTGCAAATTTCTTCTCATTTAAGCAAAAAAAACTTTTATTATGAATAACGCTTTTCTTAATAAGCTAATAAAAATTATAACAATTTTAAATTTTCCAAATTCTAAATATAAGTTTATATGAAAAAGTTAGAAATAGAACTATAGAAATTAATCTTAATAAATTTTTATATGACTTATTGAGTCTAAAAATTATTAAATTAATAAAAAATCTTAGAAAATAATCAACAAAATTATTAATAATATGAATAAATAATAATTTATGAGAGGAATTTTTATTTAAATATATATAAGATGAAACTTTATGAATAATTGACAATTTTGTGTCAGTAAAAAATTTCTTTTTAGCAGATGAATTTTCTAGATGTATAAATTTGGCAGCAGGAACTTCAATTACATATTTATTTTTTTTCAAAGTACGATCGCAAATATCGTTATCTTCAAAATACATAAAAAAATTTTTATCAAAACCACCCAATGTATTAAAAAAATCTCTTTTCATTAGATAGCAGCACCCCATTAAAAAATCACAACATGTATTACCAATCGGTATATTATTTAATTTTTCAGAAACTTTAATGCCTTTCAATTTATTTATATAAGAAATTGAACCATTAGTTCTTCTTCTCATATTTTTATCATATAAAGATGGTCCTAATATACCTATATTTTCAGGGTCTTCTAAAAAATATTTAAGAAGTTTTTCTATAGAATTTTCATTTAAAACTATATCAGGATTTGTAATTAATATATATGGTGTGTCGGCATAAGAAACGCCTAAGTTATTGCCTTGCCCATAACCTAAATTTTTAGGTGATCTTATTACCCTAATGTTTTTAAATCTTTCAACAATTGAGTATAATTGATTAGAATTTGAATTATCAACAATGATTACAGGAAATTTTTTAAGAATGTCTAAATTTTTAATAATTAAATTTTCACTTCTATAAGTAACAAGTATCAATGTAATGTTTTTGTAAATATTCATCCCTTCTTAAACTATAATTGATTTAAAAGATTGGAAGCTACCATAGACCATTTTTTTGTACCTCTTAAATTAAGCAAATTATTTCGTAATTTTTTCCACAAATTTATGTCATTAAATAATTTTAATGTATAATAACCAAATTCTTCATTATTTTTTGCTATAAAACCTGTTACACCATGATGAACTCTCTCCGAGAGAGACCCTATTCCTAATGTTATTATTGGTATGCATAATTCTCTAGCCTCTTCAGCAGCTATACAGTAAAGTTCACCTTTATGACCAGGAACCAACAGAACTTTTGATTTAAGCAAATCATTAACCATTGTTGTTTTATCACCAAAATTTCTAGCAAAAATATTGTATTGACCGTCTATTAGATCGCTTGGTGTAGTATACAGTTTTATTGATTGATTTTTGGGAAATATGTTTTCTCTCCAAATATTGATTAATATATCTAAATTTCTATCACTTCTTGAAGTAAATATTGCATTATTATCAATTAAGTTCTCATCTAATTTGGTTTGTAAAAAAAGTGGATCTACAGCCCATTCTAAATTAATCGTACCAAACATTTTTAAAAAATAATTACGATTTTTGTAATGATAATTACCTAAAATAACAATTTTAGGTTTATATTTTAAATAACTAATTAGTTGTCGTTTACGTATAAATTTTTCGATTGATTGTATGCTATGTGAAAAAGCTACATATTTTTTGGCAACAATTCTGTCAAAAAGTCCGATGTCATTATTTGTAAAAGCAACATCGTAAACTAAATTTTTATTAACTTGACTTATATTAGACCATTTTACATTATTTATAATATTTGTATCAATACAATTGTTATATACATCTACATTAATACCTAATTTAGAAAGTTCATTGGATAAATGAATTATAGCATTTTCACCACCTCTAATATTTTTTGAATTTAAGTCATTATAAGTGTAAGAGATTAATGAATTGTCTAAAAAACAAATTTTCATTAGAATAAACTTGATTTATTTCCTAAAGAAACATCGATAATATATTTAGATATTTTATTTCCATTAAACAGCTTAAAGTATTTTGCTTTACCCCGTTTCGCAATTATTTTTCTTAATTTGTCATTTTTAGAATAAAATTTAATTTTAGAAGCCAAATCATTAATATCATTATAAAAAATTACCTCTTTATTAGTAAAAAAATCATTTAACTGGGTTTTTTTATCAATAAAAGTTAGTAAACCATTACCTAAAATTGAAGCAATCCTATTACTTGAATAATACTTTGTGGGAATGCCCCTGCTCAAATTTAATCCCATTTTTGAATCAATTATTGCATCGTAAAAATCATTACCCCAAATTGGTTGTTTATTTCTAAATCCTCTAAAGTCATGTTTTATATTAGGAATATTTTTTAAAAGTTTTTCTAAAAAAATAATCCTATTATCCTCAAATCCGACTTTTAGAACACCTCTATTGACGCCATGGCTCATAGCATAAAAAATATCATTTTTTGGACGTAAATTATAAACATTGAAGCATTCAATGTTATTGTCGACAGGTACAAAGAAAAAATTAAAATTATTAAATTTAAATTTGTTTTTTAAAATTGATGGATCAGTGGTTATAAAATTGTGATCTACTAATGATACATAAGGCTTAATATTTTCAATATTTTTTTTTGAAAATTTTAAATTAGGCATAAGTGGGTCCTCATTCCAATGTGATATAATAAGATTTTTATTTATAGACCTCAATTCATCCAAAGTTGATACGTCGATATTATTTGTGTGTCCAAAAAAAAATAAATCTGGATTATAGTTTTTAAAGGACTCTATTAAATGTCTTTGAAATAACTGTCTATTTGAGTTTAAATTCAATATTGATCTTTTATTTTTAATAAAATCACGATCACTGATTTCTAAGACATCATGATTATTTCTAATAAATCCATTTGAAAATTTTTTTCCTAAAGAAATATTATATAATCTATAATTTGATTTTTGACCTTGGTTAAATAAATTGATAATTTTTAATCTTTTTCTTAATATATTTAATTGATATTTTGGAAAAACTGAACTTCTCATCAAATCAATATTTTTTGTATTATTTGATATTTTGTGCTTTATATTTTGTCTTGATAAATTTTGAATTTTTTTTCTTTTAGTCTTATTTTGAATTAATGATTTAATTGCATTGAAGAGTTTTATTGAATTTATTTTGTTTATATTAATTGCATAGTCATTTGTCTCACATAAACCACCTGTGTTAGAAGTAATTGTGGCACAACTACAAGCTGCTGCTTCAAGAGCCACTCTACCAAATGGCTCTTCCCATCTTGATGGTACAACAGCTATTTCAGATTGATCTAAAATTTTTAATACCTTTTTGTGATCCACAAAACCTAATTCTTTATGTTGTTTGTGATTAATATAAATATTTCTCCTACTTTCATTACCAATAGAAAATGCTTTCCAGTCAGGGTATTCGTCTAAAATTTTTAATACAGCATCTTTAAAAATATCATAGCCTTTTGAGTAATTCAATTTTCCAGCAAAAACTATATATTTAGATTTGGTAATTTTTTTTCTTTTATCTACACTGTGGTAAATAATTTCTGTTTTCTCTAAAAATTTATTGTTTACACCTTTAAAAAATCTGTCTTTAACCCATTTACTTATAAATACTAGTTTATCTACCTTATTAATAATTTCATTTCTTTCTGAAATTGATTTTGAGCCAGACATTGATAATGGATCATTATGATAATACATAATATATCGGGCATCAACTTTTCCTATCAACTTTAATAAAACTAAAGGTCTATTGTGTATTTCTATTATATCAAATTTTTCTTCACTTAATTTAATAATTAATTTTTCTATATATTCATTAGAGGTGCTTTGAAATCTAAATTTAAGAGTATCTAAAAATATATTTCTATAGTTTTTTGTTAAATATTTTCCTTCTTTTGTATTTCCATATATAAAATTATTATCTTTAAATATTGAATTTTTAAAAAATTCTGAAACCCAAAGAGAAACTGCAGAGGCGTAACCTAAAGTATAGCTTTCTTTATAGGGTAAAATTGTTGCTATTTTATGAATTTTTTTTTTTGAAATCATTTAATAACTTTGATCTTTCATTTCTATCTTTTTTTAATTTGTATTCAAATGAAAGAGCTTTATTTTTTGAGTAAAATCTTTTTTTGTACACAATTTTCCATTTATATCCCTTAGTAGATCTAGCACCTAGATTGGTATTATGTTTATTAAGTCTCTTTTGAAGATTGTTAGTATATCCAACATATGATTTATTTAAATATCCTTTTAATGTTTTGATTAAATAAACATAGTAAACCATAGTAAGAACAGTTCATTTGGCGGTCCCTGGGGGAATCGAACCCCCCTTTGCAGGATGAAAACCAGCTGTCCTAACCGATAGACGAAGGGACCATTGTGAGGTCTTTTATTTTAAAAAATAATATAATTCAAGCCAAATTAATCTATAGAACTAAATCCTTAATATTTAATTGAATACTTTTTTTGTTATTCCAAATATTTTCATTAATTTCAGCAACTATATTAATATTCTTTTTATAAGATAATAGATATTCACCTATTTGTGTGTTCATACAATTGAAACATATAGACTTAAGTGATGAACCAATATTTGGTTTAACTATTGCTGAGATATGTTTTTTATTTATTATGCTTGATTTAATTATTTTAACATTTCTTATCATAAATATTGGCATGAAGTTATGATTACCAAAAGGTCCTAATTTGTTAATTTCATCCATAAATTTAATATTAATTGTTGATGCGGATACCTCAGATTCATATTTATAAGATAAATTAGTATTTAAAATTTTAAAACTATAATCTTTTTGAATAAACTCATTTAAAGATTTAAGTTTATTTTTTTTAATTGAAAAACCTGCGGCCATATTATGACCACCACCATTTTCAATTATCTTTTTATCAATTAAAGATTTAATTAAGTTACCAATATTATAATTAGAAGTTGATCTTGCTGATGCTTTTAAAATATTATTTGATTTAGTGATTACGATTGAAGGTTTATTAAAATAATCTTTTAATCTTGCAGCAATAATACCAATTAAACCCTCATTTAAATTTGCATTATAATAAATTATAACATTTTGATCTTTTTTATTTATTTTTTCATAATCAATTTTATCTAATATATCTCGTTCTAATAATTTTCTTTTTTCATTAAGTTTAATTAATTCAATAGATCTTTTTTGAATTAATTTAAAATTATTGGTAGTCAATAATTCTACACCATAATTAGAAAAACCGAGTCTACCACCTGAATTTATAATCGGACCAATTAGATAACCCAAATCATCAATCGTTAGTTTTTTATTCAAACTTAATTGATCAAATATAAACTTGAATACTTCATTATCATTTATCTTAAAATTTTTGATAACGTTTGATGCTATGATTTTATTAATTTTTCTTAAGGGCATAACATCACAAACAGTTGCAAGCAAAACTAATATTAAATAATTATTAATTTTGAAATCAGAACCTATATTTTTAATTAAGTAATCTAAAAAAAAATAAGTCAAACTAGTTGCACAAAGATAACTTTCTTCGTTACGAGTAATATTCTTTTTAGGATTTATAATTACATTTGAGATTGGATAAGGTTTATTGATTTCGTGATGATCGATTATTATCGATTTAATTTTATTTTGATTAAGAAAATCTATTGCATCGTTTGAAGTCGATCCACAATCAACCATTATTACTAACTTTGGTTGATTTAAAATGAGCTTTTGAAAAAGTCTTTTAGTAGCTCCGTAACCATCTTTTACTCTATCGGGTATATAATAAAAGTGTGGTTGTTTAATATAATTAAAATATCTGACTAGTAATGAAGTTGCTGCTGTTCCATCAGCATCATAATCACCCAGAATACATATTTTTTCATTATTTTTAATAGAATTAATTAGTATTTTTGAAGCTTCTTTAAAATCATTATTATTTTTAAAAATATTTATAATTTTTAAATCATTATTTATGTTGTTAATTTCATCTTCATCAAAATTTCTTGAAACGATTAATTTTGATAAAATTTCGTTAAACTTGTAATCTAGTTTAATTTTTTCAACTGAATTTTTATTTACTTTACGTTCGATCCAATTTTTACCGGAGACAGAAATCATTCATTAATTGAATTAACATTTTTGACTAACTGCTTGTAATTTGTGTTTTTATGCGTAATTAAAGTTTCTGAAATGTATTTATCTTGATCAATAGTAATGCCTTTAATAAAAATACTATCTGTAATTCCTGTTGCACAGAAAATTGAGTCTCCTTTAACTATTTCATTCAATTCATATTTCTTATCTAAATCTTTAATACCCATAGAGTTAGCTTGTTGAATATCTTTTTCATTATCAAAAATAAATCTACCTTGAAAATGACATTCATATGAATCAAGTGCTGACGCTGTTAGAACTCCTTCTGGACCACCTCCTATACCCATGTACATATCTACATTATATTTTCGATCTGACACATATAGGGCTCCCAAAACATCTCCGTCTGTAATTAATTTAATGTTTACATTTAAGTCTTTTAATTCATCAATAATTTTTTTGTGTCTAGGTCTATCTAATATACAAACTGTTAATGATGAAATATCTTTATTTTTAAATGCAGATAAATTTTTGATATTTTTTTTTAAAGGATAGTCTAAATCAATTAACCCTTTTTCGATTTTTCCTGTTGCTATCTTATCCATATAAGTCTCTGGTGCGTTGAATAAATTTCCTTTTTCTGCTATGGCCAAAACAGTTAATCCTCCAGGTAAGTTATTTGCCACAAAATTAGTTCCTTCGACTGGATCTACAGCTATATCAAAATTTGGTCCATTTTTAGTACCAAGAATTTCTCCAGTGTAAAGCATGGGAGCTTCGTCTAAACTACCCTCACCTATAACCACTTCACCAGTCATATCTATCTTATTTAATTCTGATCTCATTGAGTCTACTGCAGCTTTATCAGCTGCTATTTTATCTTTCTTACCTATATAAAATGATGATGCATAAGCTGCTCTTGAGGTTACTTTAATGAATTGATCAATAAATTTTTTATCTATTGCCATCAAATTTTTTCATCAATTAATTCTTTTTCAATTATTTGAGATTCAAATTCTCTTAATCTTTTATAAACACTGGCTAGTTCAATGATTGTAGGCCATGATTTTAATAGATATTGCATAGACCCTTCTACCCTTCCAAAAGCTCTTATAATCTGCTGCATAACCCCTAAAGTAACAACACCAGCTACAATTGCTGGTGCTAAAAAAACATAGGCAGACAATACATTAGCTTGCAAATAAGCCATTCTACCAATATTAAAATATAAATAGCGCACATAACTTAAAAAGTGAATTGAACGAACATCTGAAAATAATTCGTCAATTGTTTTTGGTCTAACACTTTGGTTATCTTCGGCTATTACTAATATTTTTCTATATGCAGCCTCTTTTTTTTGGAGGTCATATTCAACACCAACTAATCTTAATAACCAGCCTAATCCAATTAAGAATATCGTTCCTCCAAGTGTCCAAAGTAATGCTCCTGTAATTAAACCATATTGCCAATCTCCAAAAAAGAAAATTGGAATACCAATAGATAATCCAAGTAAAATTGGAACAAATTGAAATAGTACCATTACTGACTCAATAAAACTGGTACCAAGACCTTCCATAATACGCGTAAATTTAATTGTGTCTTCTTGAACTCTTTGAGATGCACCTTCTATATTTCCAGCTTTATCATAAACACTATGATACCATTCAACCATCGCTGTTCTCCATCTGAATAAATAGTGAGCTGTAAAAAAACTAATAGCTACATAAAGAGCAATATACATGCCCGCTAATGTGATAAATGATGCTAAACTTGACCAATACTCTTCAATTGATATTGCATTAGGTGAAGCAAGAGCTTTTTGTATCATGTCGTAAAATACACCAAACCATTCATTAATTTTTACATCAATCTTAACTTGTACCCACAAAGATGATAAAATAATTAGAGACCCTAACCATGACCACACAAACCATTTTTTTATTTTAAAAAATCTAAACATAGTTTATTTTAAAAAGTTATCAGCATAAGATTTTTTAACAGTTTTTCTTTTTTTCGGTTCAATTAAATCATAATCAATTTTCTTTTTTTTTGCATAATTTATTGCTAATTCTTTAGATGAAAACTCAAGCTTGAGTTCAGTCAATGTATCAGTAGAACTTTCCCAACCCATTAAAGGATTTTTTGTAGGATCTTTAGTTTTAAATTCTAAAACCCATTTATTATTTTTTGCAATACCTGACTGCATAGGGTTTTTATTTGGAATATAAATTATTGCTTTAATCATAAATGCTGGTCGGAGTGGCAGGATTCGAACCTGCGACCCTCTGGTCCCAAACCAGATGCGCTACCAGGCTGCGCTACACTCCGATCCGAGTACTATTACAGTACATTTTAATTATTTAAAAGGATAAAGATAAGCAAATTAAAGTAATTTTTATAGAATCTGATATATAAAGATTATGATTATTGAGTGCATAAATTGTAATAAAAAATTCACTGTTGACGCTGATCTAATTCCAAAGCAAGGAAGACAAATTCAATGTGGATCGTGCAAGCATATTTGGCATTTTAAAATAGAAAGCTCTTTAAAAGAACCTTTAATTCTTGAAGATGAAGATAATCAAATAAATTTATCAATAGCAAAAGATACAAAAGAAATTACAGAGAGTATAAACTTAGAAAAATCAACAGAATTAGTAAAAGATAATGAAATTTATAAAGATAATAAAATTCAAGAAAATGCAATAACAGAAAATAATATTAAAATTTCAAAAATAAGTGATTTTTTTTCATATTTGTTAGTTTTTCTTATTTCTTTTGTCGCATTAATAATTTTATTAGATACGCTAAAATCTCCTCTAATAAATGTTTTTCCTGGATTAGAAATTATTTTATTCAATCTTTTTGAAACATTGAAAGATGTAAAATTATTTATTATTGATTTAACCTAATTTATTATGATTAATTACTTATCAAAACCTTTTAAATGGTTTTTTAAACTTGAAGCAGCTAGTGGATTAATACTTTTAATAGCTGCTATATTTGCACTATTAATCAGTAATAGTGATTTTAGTGAAATATACTTTCATAGTTTAGAAAAGTATTTATTTATTGGAATTAATGAATTTGGATTAAAACTTTCTGTACATCATTGGATTAATGATGCTTTAATGGCAATATTTTTCTTTTTTGTTACCTTGGAAATTAAAAGGGAGTTTATTCAAGGTGAGTTATCTAATATCAAACAAGCAATGCTTCCTATCATTGCAGCTGTAGGAGGTATGTTGGTGCCTGCCCTTTTTTATGTTTTTATTAATTGGGGAAATTCAGAAACTATGAATGGTTGGGCAATACCATCAGCAACTGATATTGCATTTTCTTTAGGTATATTATCTTTGTTAGGCTCAAGAGTTCCAATATCATTAAAAGTTTTTTTAACAGCATTAGCTATTATAGATGACCTTGGTGCCATATTAATAATAGCCTTTTTTTATTCAGGAGATTTAAGCATACCATATCTGAGTCTTATTTTGTTAAGCTATATACTGCTTTTAATTTTAAATAAATTTTCAGTTAAGATCTTTATACCATATTTAATTATTGGTTTATTCATGTGGTATTTTACATATAAATCAGGAATTCATGCAACTATAGCCGGTGTATTGTTAGCAACAACAATACCTCACAGATTAAAAGATAGAGATTTTTCTTTGCTAGTTAAAATAGAACATGCAATTTCACCATATGTAGCATTTATGATAATGCCATTATTTGCATTTGCTAATGCTGGAGTTAATTTAGAAGGTTTATCTCTATCTAGTTTATTAGCACCGGTTCCACTTGGAATATTATCTGGATTATTTTTCGGTAAACAAATTGGTGTATTATTATTTTCATATGTATCAATTAAATTAAAATTTGCAGAAGCTCCTAATAATTCAAATTGGTTAAGTATTTACGGTGTATCTGTATTAACAGGTATTGGATTTACAATGAGCTTATTTGTTGGAAATTTAGCATTTGCAGATAACACACAATATATTGATGGAGTTAAAATTGGAGTTTTAACAGGATCTTTATTGTCTACAGTATTTGGGTATTTGCTCTTATTAATGTCCGCTAAAAAATAAATGTCTAAACAAAAAGCTATTATCTATATAATAATTATAATGTTTTCATTTTTTAATAAAACTATGTCAAATAATACTGAAACTTTTTTTGATTTAAATGTAAATTCAATTAGTGGAGATGTTTTAAATTTGTCTAAATTAAAAGGAAAAACAATTCTTCTAGTAAATGTTGCAAGTAACTGTGGTTTTACAAAACAATATGATGATCTTCAAAATTTATATGATAGCTATAAAAGTAAAGGCTTAATTGTTATAGGGATGCCTTCAAATCAATTTGGAGGTCAGGAGCCAGGCTCAGAAACTGAAATTAAAAAATTTTGTGAAACAAATTTTAACATAACTTTCCAAATGACAAGTAAGTATGATGTTAAAGGAGATAATGCTCACCCTATATACATTTGGGCAAAAGAAACCTTTGGTAAATCTACCGTCCCAAAGTGGAATTTTCATAAAATATTGATTAATAAAGAGGGAAAAGTTGAGGATACATTTGCATCATTTACCAATCCTATGTCAAAAAAAATTATTAATAAACTAGAAGAAATCTTATAAAGTTAACGTTAATCCATCGTACGCTGGGGTCACATTTTTAGGTAATTTTTTTTTAATTTCTTTATAATCTATATCTGTATGAAGGTTTGTTAATATAGCTTTTTTTGGTTTAAATATTTTTATCATTTCTAAAGATTTTTCTAAGTTAAAATGTGAAGGATGGTACCTGTACCATAAACAATCAATTATCAAATAATTTAAATTTTTGAAATATCTAAAATCTTTTTTAAAAATTTTACTTACATCACTGATATAGGCTAATTTATTACCTAAGATATAACATATTGATTCAACATTCCCATGTTCAACTTTTATAGGTTTAATTTTTATAATCTTATTATTATCATTGATAAATAATTTTTTCTTAATATTATTTAATTTTAGGGTAGCTGGATATTCTTTACTATAATTGTTAAAACAATATGAAAAAGTTTTTTTTAAATATTTAGATGTAATTATATCAGCAAATATATCTATAGGCTTTTTGTTATTTATAAAAAAAGATCTAAGATCATTTATTCCATGTGTTTGGTCAGCATGCATATGAGAGTAAAAAACTTTATCGATTTTATTAATTTTTTGAGCTAACATTTGATACCTAAGATCCGGCGATGTATCAATTAAAATATTTTCTTGATCAGTTTTTATTAATGCTGAACATCTAGTTCTATAATTTTTTTTATCTTTTGGATCACAATTACCAAAATAACCGTCTGGTCTTGGCACACCCATTGAACTACCACATCCTAAAATAATAAATTTCATCTTAGTTAATTAAAAAAAAGTTTATTAAAGTTATTTGTAGTAGAATTAATAATATCTATTTTTGAAATATTTTTGATATCTGCTAATTTTTGTGCCGTATAATCGATAAAGGATGGCTCATTTTTTTTACCTCTATTTGGAACAGGTGCTAAAAAAGGGCTATCTGTTTCAATTAAAATTTTATTTAAAGGTAAAAATTTAAAAGTTTCTTGTAAATCTTGAGCATTTTTAAAAGTTATAATTCCACTTGCAGAAAAATAAGCATTTAGAGTTAAAAGTTTTTCAGCAAATACTTTTGTTCCAGTAAAACAATGCATTAATATTTTAAGATTTTTACCTTTATATTCATTTAAAATTTCAAAAGTTTCATTTTCAGCATCTCTTGAGTGAATTATTAAAGGTTTATCACTTCGGATGGCAGCCTCTATGTGTTCTCTAAAGCTGCTTATTTGATTAACTTTATCGCTATTATTGTAAAAAAAATCTAATCCAGTCTCTCCTATTCCTATTATTTTTGGATTATTATCTAAATTCATTAAAATAAAATCTGAAGTAATTTTATCTGCTGTTGTTTCATGTGGATGTATACCAATTGTTCCATATATCATTTCATCTTCATTTACTATTTTAGCAACTCTTCTAAAACTTTCGTAAGATGTTGAAATAGTTAATAGTTTTTTAATACCAATATCTTTTGATCGTTTAATTATATTTGTTAAATCACTCAGTAAAGGCTCATGATCTAGATGGCAGTGGGAATCAATCATTATTTTTTTCTATTTTCTTAAAAAGAATATCAATTTTATTTATTTTATTACCTTTGGTTAAAAATTCATTATTTTCAATTGTTGATAACATTATATCATTTTCGCTTAGATCAAATATTTTTAATGCCTTTAATGATGATTGTGGAATGATTGGAAATAGTAAAAAACTAATTTTTCTAACTATTTCTAAAGTTGTATAAACTATAGTATTTAATCTAGTTAGATCATCCTTTTTTTTCCATGGTTCTTGATCATTAAAATATTTATTGGCTTCAAATAATGAATTTACAATATATTCAATATAAAAATTAATTTCTTGATTATCAATTTTTTTTCTTATTTTCTCTAAATTATCTTTGTATTTGTTCAAAATTATAAGATCATCATTTTGAAACTCGATATCTTTAGGAACTAAACTATCACAATTCTTAATGGCAAAAGCTGTAACACGTTGACATAAATTGCCAAAATTATTTGCTAAATCACTATTAATACAATCTTCTAATCTTTCTTGAGATATATTTCCATCATTTCCAAATGAAACTTCTTTAATTAAATAATATCTCAATGGATCTAAACCATATTCTTTAATAATCTCAATTGGATCCAATATATTTCCTTTGGATTTTGACATTTTCTCATCTCCTGACAAGATCCATCCGTGACCATAAACTTTTAGCGGCAATTCTATTTTTGCAGCTAATAAAAAAGCAGGCCAATATACGGCATGAAATCTTAATATATCCTTACCAATTAAATGAATAGAGGCTGGCCAAAAATCTTTATATAATTTATCACTTTTATCAGGATAATTTAAAGCACTAATATAATTTGTAAGAGCATCTAGCCAGACATATATTACATGGTCTTTATCATTAGGAACTTTTATACCCCATGAAAAACTTTTTCTACTAACAGATAAATCTTTTAGTCCACCTTTAACAAAACTAACCACTTCATTTTTTCTAGATGATGGAGAAATAAAATCTGGATGATTATCATAATATTCAAGTAAAGGTTTTTCCCATTTAGATAATCGAAAAAAATAAGATTCTTCTTCAATCCATTCCACAGATGATTTTGATAAAGTAGATCTTTTATTGCCATCAATTTCTTCAATTTCATCTTCTGTATAAAAAGCCTCATCAGAAACAGAATACCAACCAGAATATTTTGATAAATAAATATCATCATTTTTCAAAAGTTCATTCCACAGATATTGTACTGTTTTTTTATGTCTATCTTCTGTAGTTCTTATAAAATCTGTGTTAGTTAAATTTAGTGTTTTAGAAAGATCGCGAAATGTTTCACTAATTTTGTCACAAAATTGTTTTGGGTCAACATTTTCTTTTTCTGCTGAACGTTGTATTTTTAAACCATGCTCGTCTGTTCCAGTTAAAAAATTTACCTGAAAACCATCAATTCTTTTAAATCTTGCAAAAAAATCAGCTATAATACTCGAATAAGCATGACCCATATGTGGCTTAGCTGAAGGGTAGTAAATTGGTGTTGTGATATAGAATTTTTTATCCATTTAAAATGTTATCTTCAATTTCCATAAATAAAGTTTCTTCATCTAAATTAAATGTTTTTGTATTCTCAATTTTTTTTAAAAAATAATTATACGAATTTATTAATTTTATATTTGTAACAGAAACATTTTTTCTAAAATAAAATTCTATTAATGAATATATTAAATTTTTAATTGAGTTATTTTTTTTATATAATTTATCCATAATAATCTTTTTAATAAAACCTTTTAAATTTGTTTCAATTAAATCAATATCATTTTTACTAGCAAAATCGATTAAATTTAATATCTCACCTGGTGTACTATAATTATTAACTAAATCTTCATTTAAAAATTCATTATAGTTATTATTTAAAATTTTATTAGCTATTTCAATTGATTGCTTAGATGTTAACTGAATTTTAAAATTTAAACATCTTGATTTTAATGTAGGTAATATTCTTTTATTATTATTAATTAAAATAAAGTTTATATTATCGTTTGGTTCTTCAAGAATTTTTAACAAAGCATTAACAGCATTTATATTAACTAACTCAATATTATCAATTAATACAAATCTTGGTTTAGTATTAAAAGAAGATTTGTTTAATGTTAGAATTAAATTTCTAATTTGACTGATATCAATATTTTTTTTTTCTTCCTGGATATCAACTAATATAAAATTAGGATTAGATTTATTTTGTACTAATTTAAATGATTTGTTGTCTGGAATAATCTTTAAATTATCTAAATCATATGAAAAATCTTCATTTGAAGATAAAATATAATTAATGAGATGGTACGCTAAAGTGCATTTGCCAATTCCCTTTTCACCTGAAAATAAAATCTTATTTGGTAAATTGTTATTTTTGTAAAGGTTTATAAGTTTCTGAAATTCTTCTTTATGACTAAACAAATTTAATTGACTTGAAGGTTCTAAGTTCATTTAATCAGTTTATCTATTTTATTCAAAATTATTTTTTCATTATTTTCAATATTTAAATTTGAGTTAATTAATTGATATTTTCTATTATTAATATTAGATAGCTTAATAAATCCTCTTTGAACTTTGTTATAAAATTTCATATTAAACTTATCATATCTATTAAGGGATTTTCTTTTTTTTAATCTCTCATACAAATTTTTATTATTAACAAGATTTAAAAAAGTGAAATCTACTTTTATATTTTTAAGTAAGAACTTATTTAATATTTTTATTAAATTAATATCGACACCCATACCATAGTGCTGATAAGCTATAGTTGAATCAGTAAATCTATCAATCAAAATAATTTTTTTATGAAAATACTTTTGTATTTGAGACATGTTTTCACTTCTCGCAGCCATATATAAAAGTAAATCAGTATTTTTATTAAAATTTGATCTATTGCTAAGGATTATTTTTCTTATTTTTTCTGAATTTTGGCTTCCACCTGGTTCCCTTATTTTTAAGAAATCAATTTTATTATTCTTTAAATATTTAGAAACTATTGATATGTGGTGACTTTTTCCACTACCCTCTATACCTTCAAAAACAATAATTGGTTTTTTAGACATCACCCCAAATAAGGTAGTTTAATGATTTTAACAACCTTGAAAATAGGTTTACTTTTTTAACATTATTTGATGCCAGTAAGTCGTATTCACCAACTATTTCATCGCTATAAACTACTTTAAGAATTGCAATTTTGTCACCTTTATTTATAGGTGCTTCAACTGGACCGTCATATTTAACAGATACTTTTAATAATTTTTTTTTAGCTTTTTTAATTGTTTTGTAGATATCTTGATTTGTATATACATTAACTGAATTTTCTTTTCCAAGCCAAACATCAATATTATACATAGGTTCATTTGCTGTAGAGATATTTACAAGATCATAATTTGTTAGTCCGTATGTTAGTAGTTTTGTGCTTTCTCTTGATCTTGCATTTTTTGAATTAAAACCACTACCTACAGCTATAAGTCTTCTTCCATTTCTATTAATTGATGAAGCTAACGAATATTTTTCCACAGCTAGGTATCCTGTTTTTATTCCATCAGCACCTAAGTTTTTATAAAGAAGGGGGTTTCTATTACCTTGGGTTATAGGTTCACCACCAGTTCTATCCCAAGTGAATTTCTTTTCTGCAAACATTTGATAGAATTTAGGATGTTTTTTAATCAAATATTTTGACATTTTAAGAATATCTCTAACGGTAGAGTAGTTATCAGGGTTGTTAATTCCTGATGAATTAGCAAAATTGGTATTTTCCATCCCAATTTCCTTGGCTTTTGTGGTCATTAAAATTGCAAATTCCTCCTCAGTACCTGCAATACCCTCTGCCAATGCAATGCAAGCATCATTTCCAGATGCAATAATTATTCCTTTTAATAAATTTTCTACAGAAACTTCGTCACCTACCATAATGAACATAGAAGAGTAGCCAGAGGTTGATAGTCTCCAAGCTTTTTCTGAAATAATAAATTTTTCATCTAGTTTTAAATCGCCAGATTTAATTAAATCAAAAGCAATAATTGATGTCATGATTTTGGTCATTGAAGCTGGATATATCGATATGTCTGCTTCTTTTGCGTAAAGTATTTCACCAGAATGATAATCTTGCAAAATAGCTGTTCTAGCTTTTATGTCTAAATTAGCATTTGCAAACTTAAAAATAAAAGAACTTAATAAAATATATATAAATAGTTTTTTAAACATCTTTTAAAATTTCTAAATTTTCAAAATTTAATAATTTAATATTATTAAATGACTCTTCTAATTTTTTTATATCATTAAAAGGACCTAATAGTACCCTATATTTTGTCTTAGATAGTTTCTTTATTGAAGGATCTGTAATACTTGTCTCACTTATTATTCTATTAATCATAGTTTCTGCAGAATCTTTATAATAGAAATCTGCTATTTTAATTGAATATTTAAAAATATTATCTTTAATAATTTTTTTATTCTTAGTTTTTGTATCGCTTATTATATCAATTTTAATACCATCAACAGGAGCTTTTTCAGCAACTTTTTTTTCTTCATCAAATGTTTTTGCTTTTTTTGCAATAAATGTTGAATTTTGAGAAATCAAAATTAAATCAATATATGGTTCATTTAAATTAAGAGACAGCTCTTCTGCAATTCTCATTGTGATAACTGAATTATAAAATTGAGGAAATTTTACTTTATTAGATATAACTTTAGCTATTATTGTTTTTTGATTCAATGGATTGGTAATTTTTACAAATGAGTCTTTTTTTAAGTTTTTGTGAAATATTATTAATGCTCTATTATCAATTCTTTTTGAAATTTTTTTCTCTTTCCTTAAATCATTATTATAGACAAGTGTAAAACCTGTATTTTTATATTTTTGTTCTGATGAAAATTTTATTGAATTTTTATTTTGAGTATCTTGATTGCAGCCAGCTAATATAAAAATAGTTAATATTAGTAATATAATTTTATAGTTCATTTTTAAGTTTATCTTTTAAAGTGCACACAGCTAAAGAAAATCTTAGAGATCTATTCCATTGTAAAATTATTTCATAATTATCAAATACAATATATGCTGGGCTATAATTTTCTGCATCAGGAATTATATCCTTATCAGGAGTAATTATGGCTACTGTTAAATCATCAATATTATTATCTATAAATGAGCTATCATTTATATATTTTCTGAAATAGTCCAAACTTTTTTTATTATGAAGTTTTTTCGCAGAAACA
>JACWEQ010000005.1 GCA_014653365.1 Pelagibacterales bacterium SAG-MED49
TTTATTGGGTCTAATATACTAAAACAGATTAGATTAGATAATAATGTATTTATTATCCAAAAAGTGGCATCTAAAAAAAAAATAAAAAAAACGAAAAATATTAAGATAATAACATTTAGAGATTATAATACACTTTCAAAGAAACTTAAAAAAATAAAAGTTGATACAATAATTCACTGTGCCACTCATTATAAAAGAAAACATTATCAAAAAGATATTTATAAATTTATTCAATCTAATATTTTATTAGGAAATATAATCCTTGAAAATATTAATGAACTTAATGCTAAAAAATTTATTAATTTTTCAACCACATGGGAAGATACTGATAATATAGAAAATAACCCAAAAAATTTATATGCAGCGTATAAAAAAAGCTTCAATTGTATAATTCAATATTATAAAAAATATTTTCCTAATATAAAATATGTTGATTTAATGATTGTCGATACTTTTGGTGAGAATGATAAAAGAAAAAAATTAATAAATACTATAAAGACAAATCACAATCAAAAAAAGGTAACTAGAATTATATCAAAAAAACTTTATCTTAATTTGATAAATGTTGAAGATATTGTGAATGCAGTACAAATTATTTTGAAAAATAATATCGAAACTGGTAAATATATTTTAAAAAATCCAATTTATTATAATATTTTTAAATTAATCAAATATATAAATAAAAACAATGATAATAAAATAAAAATAGAATGGCTTTCTAATACTTTAATTAAAGATAAAATATTTAAATATAAAAAATTAAAAAGTTGGAATCCTAAAAAAAGTAATATAGTGGATATTAAAGATTTAATTTTAAATTAATTTAACTTACAAAAATTTATGAAAAAAGTTTATTACGGTAAAGCAGTATATGATAACAGAGAAATCAATGCGGTCATTAAAGTCCTTAAAAATGACAGCTTATCTCTTGTTGATGGAAATAATGTTAAACTATTAGAAAAAAAGGTTTCTTCTATATTTGGAAAAAAATATGGCTTAATGGTTAACTCTGGTTCATCAGCAAATTTACTTGCTATTGCATCACTTAATTTAAAAAAAAATTCTGAAATTATTACCCCTAATTTAACTTTTTCAACTACGGTAGCCCCAATCTACCAACTAGGTCTCATCCCACATTTTATTGGTGTGGAAAAAAATAAATTTTTAGCTGACCCATCTCATATAGAAAAGTGTATTAATAAAAAAACTGTAGCAATAATAATACCAAATTTACTTGGTAATATAGCTGACTGGAAAAAAATAAACTCTATTGCTAAAAAATACAAACTTAAGGTGATTGAAGACTCTGCGGATACCATTGGCTATACAATTAATAAAAAAAATGCTGGAAAATATTCAGATATAGTTACAAATAGTTTTTATGCTTCACATATTATAAATGGTGCTGGAACAGGAGGAATAGTTTGCTTTAATGATTATGAATTATATCAAAGAGCAAAACTTCTAAGAGGTTGGGGCAGATCTTCTGCTCATTTTAATGAGTCCGAAAGTATAAAGGACAGATTTAATGTAAAAATATCTGGAATTGATTATGATGCTAAATATATATTTTCTGACCTTGGATATAATTTTCTACCTTCGGAAATATCTGCTACATTTGCAATAGAACAAATCAAAAAACTCAAAGATAATATTAAAATAAGAAATAAAAATTTTGATTATTTAAAAAAGTTTTTTAATAATTATGATGATTTATTTAATCTTCCAGAGCAGTATAAAAATGTAAAAACTCCATGGCTTGCTTTTCCATTGGTTATTAAAGAAAATAAATATTTTAATAGAAAAAAAATGCAAATTTATTTTGAAAGAAATAATATCCAGACAAGAACAATTTTTACTGGCAATATATTAAAACAGCCTGTTATGAAAAATAGAAAATATAAAAAGCATCCACAATGTGATGCTATTGCTGATAATGTCATGAAAAATGGAATATTACTTGGGTGTCACCAGGGCATGAAGAAGAAAGAATTGGATTATATCTGTCAAACTTTTATAAAATTTTTTAAACATTGCAAATAATCAAAACTAAATTCACAGATCTAATATTTTATAAAAGAGACACATTTAGAGATAAACGTGGTTACTTTAGAGAGCTATTTCTAGAAAAGGATTTGAAAAAAAAATTTGTTTTTGATTACTACTCTTTATCCAAAAAAAATGTACTTAGAGGTATTCATTTGCAGCTTAAAAAGCCTCAAGGTAAATTAATAACTGTTTTGTCTGGTAAAATTTTTGACGTAGCTTTAGATTGCAGACCTAAATCTAAAACTTTTGGAAATTTTTTTTCATCAGTGTTATCTGAAAAAGAAAATACCTCTTTATATATCCCAGAAGGTTTCGCTCATGGATTTTGCAGTTTAACTAACAATACAAATTTACATTATAGGTGCACCAATTATAGAGATAAAAACTCAGAAACTGGTATTTATTGGAAAGATAAAAGTTTAAATATAAATTGGCCAAATCAGAAATTTTCTATTTCTTCAAAAGATAAAAAATTTTTACTATTTAAAGATTTTATTGAAACTAAAAATTTTAAAAAAATTAAATGGTAGCGGGAAGTGGGATCGAACCACTGACCTCAGGCTTATGAGTCCTGCGCTCTAACCAACTGAGCTACCCCGCCGCATTATATTTATGCTTTATACTACTTTTAAGTTTTGTTTCAATATAGTAATAACTAATAGATAAGTAAAAAATTTATAATTTCATATTTTGAGTAAATATTTTAATAAATATTATTGGATTAGAAAACTTTTTGTTAATAGTTTTGTTTCTAAGTTTGTAAATCAAAGATTGTTAAATAAGATTGTTTTTAACTCAATTTATAAGTCTAATCATTGGAATAAAAGTCAAAAATTTGATTTAAATCAATCATATTCTGGACCAGGCTCAGCTGCGAATTCGATTCAAACTAATAATTTAATTTCAGAATTAGAAAAATTTTTTAAAGACAATAATATTAAAAATATTTTAGACGCCCCTTGTGGTGATTGTGCTTGGATTAGTAAAATTTTTGACACTAACATTAAATACACAGGAATTGATATTGTTGAAGATTTAATGAATAAAAATAAATTAACATTTAAATCAAATTTAAACGTAAACTTTTATTGTAAAGATTTAACTGAATATAATGATTTTGATAATTTTGATTTTTTATTGATGAGAGATTTTTTTATTCACTTACCAATACCACTAATAAAAAAGATTTTAATTAATTTAAAAAACTCTAATTGTCGATATTTTGCATTTAACAACTATGAAAATGTAAATATAAATAAAGAAATTTCGACAGGTCAGCATAGAAAAATTAATTTGCTAAAAGAGCCTTTTAACCTAGGTATTCCTTTTTACAAAATACAGGAAATTAATAATGAACAAAATCCTGATCAAGATAATTTTATATACATTTATAAAAACTAAATCTTTATCATCATGGATAATGAAAAAACGATTTACAATAAGTCTTTATTATTTAAATATTTAATTTGAGATTGTTATAATAGAAATAACTGAAATTACTGTAATCATTAAAAATGAAAAAAGTATTTTTTTTTTTGAATCATTTTTTTCTTGAGCTCTCACTCTATTTAACAATATATTAACATTTGTGGTCTTAATTTTATCTAAAGACACATTTGTTTTTAAACTTGGATCGGTACTAAATAATTTTATATCCTCATTACTTTTTTTCACATCACATTTAATCAGCTATTAGATTAAAAAACAAATTATTTAATTTAATAATTATATATTTTTAAAATTACTTTGTTTTAGGGGTTTTAGTAATATCTCAGCAAGATATTTTTTCTTTTCTACTTCAATATATAAGTTCCTTTTAAATAATTCTTCGTTTCTAAGATTAGATTTAATATATCCAAAAGATAAATTTTTATTAAAGTTAAATGAATAATTTCCTGAAGTTGTTTCGCCTATTATTTCATCATCTAAATAAATTGGTTCATCATGTAAAAGTAAAGGCTCGCCTAGTTTACTATATTTAAGTGTCAACATGATCAACCTTTTATTTGGTTTTTTATCTTTCGTTTCTAATAAAGCATCTTTTCCTAAAAAATTAACATTTTTTTTAAAGCTAATTAGAAAATTTAAACCTGCCTCATATTGATTTTCTTTAGGTGATATATCGTGACCCCAATGCAAGTAACCACTTTCCATTCTCATAATATCCAATGCATGCATACCACAATTACAAAGGTTAAAATTTTTACCTTTATTTATAATTAATTCATAAATTTTTTTTGCATCTTTAAATTCTAAATAAAGCTCATAACCTAATTCACCAACATAAGATAACCTTTGTATCCAAATTTTAATATTTTCAATTGTAATATATTTACCTGTTCCAAACTTAAAATTATCATTTTCAAAATTTTCATCGCTAATAGTTTTTAATAGATCTCTACTCTTTGGGCCAAATAGTCCAAAAACACAATAATCGTCAGTGACATCTCTTAATTCAATTTCTTTAGAAAGGTGCTTCTTTATATGAAACTTATCTCTTTCTCTTGTTGTAGCAGAGCTCACTATTCTAAAATAATTTTTATCAAGACAAATAACTGTCAAATCAGTTTCTATACCTCCATCACTATTTAGCATTTGTGTATATGAACATTTTCCAACTTCGTTTTTAATATTTGCTGTGCAAATTTTCTGTAATTCTTGATGTGCTTTTTCTGAAATTATTTCAAATTTAGAAAAAGGTGTAAGATCAAATAATCCAACATTTTTAATCGTATTGTTAGTTTCATATTCAGCAGATGGATACCAATTTTGATAATTATAACTGTATTCATATTCAGACTTTTCTCCGTCTAAAGCAAACCACATTGGTCTCTCATATCCTCCAGATACACCAAAACATGCACCAAAACTTTTTAAACTTTCATGATGAGGTAATTTTTTAATATTTCTAGATGTCTTATGTTGTTTAAAAGGCCAATGCACACCATATAAATCACCTAAACTTTCAGTTATTCTTTCTTTTATAAAACCTAGCTCAGAGTGAAATTTTTGAAATCTTTTAATGTCATAACTAAAAATATCTTCATTAATATGACCTGTCATTAACCACTCTGCAGTAACTTTACCTACGCCCCCACCACTTCCAATGCCAATGCTATTTAATCCACAACATACAAAAAAATTTTTAATTTCTGGAACTTCACCAAGCAATGTATTTGTATCTGGTGTAAAAGATTCTGGACCTGAGAAAAATTTTCTAATTCCTGCAGTTTCTAAAATTGGAAATCTTTTTACAGCAGCATTTAAATAAGGTTCAAAATGTTCAAAGTTCTCTGGGAATTCACCAAATGAAAAATCTTCAGGAACCTTGTTTGTTTTATCAAAAGCAGGAATTGAATTACCCTCAAAAATACCAACTAATAATTTACCAGCATCCTCTTTGAAATAGGTGCGGTTGTCAAAATCTCTTATAACAGGTAAAGTTTTTGAAAGATTTTCTATAGGTTCGGTAATGATATAAAAGTGTTCAGCCGGATAAAGTGGGATATTAACACCAGCTTTTTCTCCAATTTGTCTAGACCACATTCCAGATGCAAGAACTATATATTCGCACTCAATTACTTTACCATTAACTCTAACTCCTGATATTTTTCCATTTTTTGTTAAAATTTCATCAACTGGTGATTTTTCAAATATTTGAGCCCCCTCTTTTTTGGCTGCTTTGGCTAACATATAAGTAACACCTGATGGATCAGCTGCTCCATCGCCGGGCATAAAAATACCACCTAATATTTCATCAGTATTAATAATTGGGTAGTCTTTTTTAATTTGATCTTTATTTAAAATTCTAACATCAACATCATACAGTTGAGCTGTAGTTGCTTGTCTTAAAAGTTCTTGCCACCTTTCTTTATTCTGTGCAATCGAAAGTGCACCATTTAATCTTAATCCAGCTGAATGATCTATTTTTTTTTCAAGTTCTTTATACAAATCTAATGAGTATTTTCTAATTTTAGTTATTGCTGCAGAAGGTCCTAATTGACTAACAAGGCCTGCTGCATGCCATGTTGTTCCAGAAGTTAACTGGTCTCTTTCTAAAAGAATTGTATCTTTCCAGCCAAACTTTGCTAAATGGTAAGCAACTGAACAACCAACTACCCCTCCTCCAATAACAACAACTTTTGTTTTATTTGGTATCTTTGTATTCATTAAAATAATATATTTAAGTGTATCGATAATTAAAATAAAAAAATTTTATTTTAATCTATATAAAATTAAATTATATTTTTTTTGAGAAAATTGCTTTTACCTGTTCATTTAAATCTAATTCAGGTTTATTTTGCTTATTTTGTGGATCTATAACATTTATTTTTGGTTCAATTTTATTTTCAAATACATTTGTTAAGATATTCGAGTCTTTAATTACATCATTTACAGAATTAATTTGTGTTATTAAATCACTTCTTTGATTTTCATACCTACCTATTTCATCATTTAAAATTTCAGATTTTTTCTTAGTTTCCGATAATTCAGTTCCAATTCTGATATTTTCTTCTTGATAAAATTTAATTTTATCCTCTAATTCGTTTATAACATTTAGATTTTGAAGATTTTTATCTTCATCTACTTTAATTTTACCTAGCATATTTTCCAAATCAGTATTTTTTTGTTTATATTCTAAATATTTATATTTATATTTTTTAAGCTCGTCTAATTCATCTAATTTTAAATTTAGTTCATTATTACTTTTTTTATAAACATTATTTAAATTAATATTTTTTTCTAATTCAATTTTTAAATCACTATTAATTTTTTCAAAATATTCTAATTTATCGTTAGATTTGTCTATTTTTACTTTTAATTGATTATTATCTTGTTCTAAATTTTTATTATCGCTCTCTAATTTAATATTTTGATTTTTGTATCCTTTTAATTTTAAGTTAAGGTCATTTATATCTTTTTCTAGCTTGTTTAACTTATTTCTATCATTGGTTAATTTTGTTTTTAATTCATTAATATTATCTATAAGCTCATTATTTATGTTGTCTAATTTACTATTTTTATTTTGAGATGATTTTAGATCAAAATTAATTTGTTCGTTATTATCTTTTAATTTTATAATTTGATCATTACTTCCTATTAATTTTATATTAATCAGATCTAAATCGAAGTTTTTTTTCTTTACATCATATTGCAACCTGTTTTGAGTGTTTAACAAATCTTTAATATCCTGCCTAAGCAACTTATTATTGATAGTAATTTTTCGCTCTTTTTCTTTTAGGGAGATTATTTTTTCATCTAAAGATATAATATTATTCCTTAAATCTATAATTAATTTTAAGGTATTTTTTTTAATCTTTTTATTAAAAAGTTTATACAACTCATCTACAATTTTTTGATGGTCTAAGTTATTTATTATCTTAGATTTTTCACTCAAAGTTTTAAATTGTTTTTCCTCTGCTTGTGTAATTATTTTTTCAACACTTGGGGGAATATCCTCTGATTTATTTATTTCTTTTTTTAAAACTAAAGGTTTGCTTGATAACATTTTTTCATCAATTATATTTTCATAATCAGAATTTGGTATTATTTTTTTTTTACCATCACTAGTATTTTTAGTATTTGCTTTTTCTAGGTTTTGCGAGTTAAGAATATCAGTTGAGGCCTGAATAATTTCTTTGATAGAAAAAATTTTAATCATAATACAACCTACAGTTTTATTAAAATATAATTATTTTGTCTATGTTAAATAATTCAATAATAGAATCAGTTTTGAATCAATTTAATAATAATTATGAAATTTTTAAATGATTTTTCAAATCACTATGTTTTTTGGTAAGCTCCATAATAATTCTGATAGTAATTGTAGTAACCATAGCTGCCCTTAGATGTATCTACATCATTAAGAACAATTCCATCTATTTTTGCACCAACGCTTTTAATTTTTTTAATTGATGACATTAGTGATCCAGTTGTTGTTTCGTCTGCTCTTATTATAAAAAAATTATTATCTACTGACTGAGCGAGAATTAATGTATCTGAAACCGGTTGAACTGGTGGAGAATCTATAATCACATATTCATATTCAATTTTTAATGTATCAAAGAATTTTTTTAATTGATCTTTGCTAACAACATCAGACATATCAATTTTAACATCACCAGAGGTAATAATATTTAAATTTGTTCCTGGTATTTCATGTATAACTTCGTTTAATTCTGACTTTCCAGATATAATTTCACCTAATCCAAATTTTTTACTTTGAATACCTACAAATCTATTTAATACAGTTGGTCGTCTTAGGTCTCCCTCAATAAATAAAACTTTATTTGATTTTTCAAGTGATAGCGCCAAATTAAAAGCAAATGTCGTTTTACCCTCAGATGGATTTGAAGAAGTAATAAGAAAACTACTATTTTTATTAAATTTAGACTCGATAATTGCTCTCGATGATCGAATTGATTCTGCAAAATGAGATTCATTATCAGAACTAAACAATTGTATAATATCAAAATTTTCTTTTATTTTTTCTACACGAGGTAAAACCCCTAATTGTAAAATATTTAATGACTCGATAGCATCTGTATTTCTAAGAGCAGATGAGTTCATTTCTTTAAAAAATAATAGGGCAAAAATTCCAAAAAAAGAAATAATAAAAGCTATAAAAGAATTTTTCTTTGGACTTGGATAAAAATGACTACCAGGTAAGTTTGGGCTTTCAAGAATCTTTAATTTTGATATTTGTAAATTTTGAGCTTCATTTGTCTCTTTAACTCTTTGTAAAAAAGATTGGTATAAATTTTTACTACTTTCAAGTTCTCTGGTAAATTTTAACATACCTGACTCTTTTTCTTCAATATCTCTAAGTTCACTTGTAACTTTATCCATTTCTCTTTCAGAGAGTTTTATAAAACTATTAAGGTTGCTAAGCTCAAATGCTTTTTGTTCTATGTTAGTATCTAATATTTTTTTTAACTGTTTTTTTAAATTCTTTTTTTGATCTTTTGCCTGGATAATTTTTGGATGTTGGTCTGTGTAAATTAATGACAAAGATTGAATATTACTTTCATTGGAACTCAATAAATCTTTGATATCTGTAATATCTTTTCTGGTGTTTAAATCATTAATAGCAAGTAGGGCATCGAGATCTCCATCAGCTACTTTAATAGACAATAAATCATTTTGTTGATTTTGATATTTTTGTTTAGCTTCAATAATTCTTTTAGAAATTGTCTGAATTTCATTTATCTTTAGCTGTTTTACATTCCCAGTATCAACTAATCCATTTTCTTTTTTATATTTTGATAGTTTTTTTTGAGCAATATCCATCTCTTTAACTAAGATTTGCAAACGTTCTGTTATTTTTTCGTTTGCATAGTTTGTTATTTGAATTTTACTGTCAATTTCATATCTTTGATAAGAATTTATTATTCTATCTAAAGCTAACTTGGCAACCCTTGGATTTGTGGATATAAACGATAAATCTAAAATATCACTGTTCCTTATATTGGAAATTTGAATACTACTTGAAAGAATGCTCTTTAAAGACTTAGTATTAAAAGTTTTTTTTTTATTAAATAATTTTTGTACTAAATTTTGATTATTTTCAGCAAAAAACATTTCAAATTTTTTAGAATTTTCTTTGTCTTGAATTATGTATTCTAAAACTTGATCACTTTTAAAAATGGCTATTTGATTATTAATTCTATTGGTATTATTGAAATTAGAATATTCTTGGATATTTACAATATTTTTTTCATCAGGCTCGATTACAATTTTTGCAGAACTTCTATACTTTTTATCTAAATTTAGTGATCCAAGATAAACAAGCGTTGAGATTAATGTCACAAATATTGTTATGTGTAGAAAATACTTTTTTAATATTGAAAATAAAAATTTGGGGTCCAAATCAATAAAATCTAATGTTTTATCAATTTTTTCGTTTATCATTATTGTAATATTTATTTCTTTTTGCAGAGAATATCAATAAATAGAGATATGATAGTCTGCAATATCAAAACATTTATCTTATTTCAAATTTTTTGTATTAAATAAAACTATAATTATAATATAATTAGAATCTCAATGTTTGTTTATAAAAAATTAACCATTTTATTAGTCTCAATTTTATTTTTATTCAATAATTGTACAGTTCTTCCAGGTATCAATAAAAGTCCAAATAAGAAAAATCCCAGTAAAGAATTAGAAACAAGTGAATACTCTATTAACGATGTAAAAATTAATATTATAAAAATAAATAAATTATCTAATGAAGAAATAAACACATATAGTGAAAATCAATTTAATGATCTAGAAAATAAAATTAAAGATTATTCTGAAATTTATGAATATAGATATGAATACATATTAGGAATATCTGACTCCATTAGTATTGATTTAACAGACACTGATGATTTGGATGGTGTTTATAAAATAGACCAAGAAGGTATGGTTGATTTACCATTTATTGGAAAAATTAAATTAGATGAACTAACCTTAAAGCAAGCTCAAAATTTACTACTTCAAATTATTAAAAGCTTTTATAGAAACCCAGATCTTCAAATTGGTATTGAAAAATTTAACAGCAATAAAGTATACATTGTAGGGGCTGTACAAAATCAGACAACAATATCTTTAAATGAACAGCCATTATCATTAATTGAAGCAGCTATTAAGGCTGGCTTTAAACCTGGTTCTGAAAATAAAGATTTGGGAACTAGTGGTCTTTTAAGAAGAGAAGGTAAAGTTTATAAGATTAATTTAACCAATACATTTAAAAATAAAGATGAAAAAGAAAATTTTTATCTAAAAAGAGATGATGTAATTTTTATAGATAAAAACTTAAATTCAATTCATGTATTTGGAGAGGTATCAAAGCCTGGTATTTATTTTCCAGACATGAATTATTCATTAACAGAACTAATTTCTTCAGCTGGGATGAATCAAATCACAGCTAATGCAAAAAAAGTTTATGTAATAAGAGAAAAATTTGATACCTTTCTAGAAGTTGATGTTTTCCAATTAGATGTGAGAAACCCTGTAAATTTAATCGCAGGTCAAAAATTTAAAATTAAAAAAGATGATATAATATTTATCCCACCAGCAGAAATTACTAAATGGAACAGAACTATAAGTTTACTGCTTCCTCAAACAAATTTATTTAAATCATATAACCCAATAATAAATAATGGTTTAAGAACTTACCGAGAGCCGTAGTCTTAAAGTCATTTGATAAATTTTTGATTTAAAGTAAAAAAAATTACAAATAAAAATTGAATGAATGGGATATGCAATGAAAAATCAAAGAGCAAAATAATAATTAAATAAAATAAAAGTAAATTATTTTTTAAATCATAAGATGTTTTTATAAAAAAACTAAAAATAGATAAAATAAATAAAGCAAAACCAAATAAGCCAAATTCACCAATAAATTGAATTAAATCAGAATGAGCATGATTAGCATATTTATTTGTTAAATCTGGAAAATTAATTTGAAATATTATTTCAAAACTACCAGGCCCATAACCAAAAAATAAATAATCATACATTTGATAAAAAGCAAATTTAATTACCTGAAATCTTGAAAAATTAACTTCAGTATTAGCAATTTCAGCAAATTCATTATCTAACAAATTAAATCTATCGATAATACGTGATGATCCAAAATAAATTCCTAAGATAAAAATATCAATTAAAATAATAATTAAAATAATGTTTCTAAAAATATTATTTTTATCTTTTTTAAAGAAAATCTCATTAAGCATGTAAAATAACATGGTACTTAATAGTAAAAAATTTCCAACTCTAGAAAAAGTAGTAACTAAACCAATGGCAATAAAAACAACGAACAGTCTTACATAAACACTGGTTAAAAAATTATCTTTAATATTTTTAGATTTTCCAAGATACTCAAGACTTGAGATTAAACAAAAAAGTAAAAAAATAGAAAAAACTCCTCTATTAACAAAAAAGCCAGTTGAAGCACTTGTATTATTATAATTTTTAAAACTTAGAATATCTATGTTTCCACTTAAATACAAAAAAGTTGCAATTAAAGCTGATAAAAAACCAATAAAAGATAAAAATAAATACAATCTATTTTGATGTTGTTCTCTATAAAAAATCATTTTTAAAATGAATATTAAGATTAACAACGAACAAAAATTTAATAATTGAAAAAATGAATTAGAGGGAGCAAGACTAATAGATGAATATTTTAAATTTGAACTTAAAGTAGTTAAATAAATATATTTTTCAGGTGAAAAAAATTTTAAGCTATCAATTGGTAAAGGCAATAATTGAAATAATAAATAAAATAAAAATAAAATATAAAAAAAAATTGATTTTTTGTTTTCTTTAACAAAATATTTAAAATGTAGATTATAATTTTTATCTCTTAAGCAAAAAAAATAAAAAAAACTAATTAGTAAAAAATTAACTTGAATTAACAAATTTGAGTTGCCACCATTAAATATTGCATAAATTGAGATTAATAAAAAAAATGTGTATTGATATTTTTTATTTTTTGATAATTGCATGCCTAATTTGGTGAAATATTTTTGTTAAAAACATCTTCAAAATCATCTCCAGTTATAGCTTCCCCTTTATCAATTTTATTTTTAATATTCTTTATTAAAGTTTTAGTTTTTTTATTTTTTTCCAGTATTTCAGTTGCTTTTTTTGGATCTTTTTCGATGATTGTAGTAATAATTTTCACAACCTTATTCACACTTTCTTTATCATTTTTTCCAGTTTCAATTATTATATCAGCGACTATACCTTTGCTTTCATTAACTAACTTTACTACCCTATCTAATTTATCGTCTGTCGATAAATCGGTTAAACTTTTACTTATAAAACGTTCTACTGATTCTTTATTAAAATTAGATCTAACAGAAATAATTTCTAATTTTTCTTCATAAAAATCTTTGTTACTCAAATTTTCTAGTATAGATAAATTTAAATCAGACTTTTCCTCTGTTATGGTGTTATTAAGTTTTTCAAAAATTTCTACTGATGTTTCGATATCTGCATCTATTATTATGTCTGCAACTACATCACTTAAATCATTGCTGTTACTTTCTTTATCCTCATTTTGATTTCTTGCTGATTCTATAGTTTGGGTAATTAAAGTCTCTTTATTTTCGTCATTTAAATTTTTAATTTTATCAGGTGTTTTCTCAACTATAGATTTCATAACTTTTGCTGACAAAGCTTGATTTTCATCTATAGAATTTTTAGTTACTTCGTTAATTACTTTATTTGTTATTTCATCACTAGCTGTAGCAACAACTTTTGCAATTAAATCTGCACTCTCTTCAGAGGCATCAGCATTTTTAATCGCTGTTTCTGTTAATTTTTCAATCTGTTCTTTGTTGTTTTCAAATAACGTATTAAGTTTTGTTGTATCTTTTTCAGATATACCAGAGATCACTTGTAAGGATAAATCGTTTTCTATGCTAGTTGAAGAATTGTTTAATTCTTCGATCATTTTAGAGCCTGTTTCAGTATCTGTATTCACAATAATGTCAGATACGATACTAGTCATATCATCAATTACCTGAACTCCCGTTCCCTCTTGTTGATTTTGTGCAGACTCAATTGTTTGTTTAATCATTGTGTCTTTTACATCGTCATTAATAATATCAATTTTTCCTGAGTCGCTATCAACGATAGCTTTTAAAACTTGCGCTGATAAAGTCTGTTTTTCATCCGTTGAGCTTTTACTCACCTCTTCGACTACTTTATTTACCAATTCATCACTTGCAACTGCAACGACTTTTGCAATTAAATCTGCATCTTCTTGCGAAGACTCAGCCTCTTCAACTGCTGAGATTGTTAATTTCTCAATTTGATCTACATTATTTTGAGCTAACGTTTCTAATTTTTCAGGATTTTTTTCTGAGAAATCTGCCATCACTTTTAATGACAGTTTAGAATCTTCATTTGTATTTTTTTCAGTAATATTGTTAATAACTGATGCAACAGTAGCTTCATCAGCTTTAGCCATTACTTTACTTAAAATAGCTGCAGATTTATCAGTTTCTTTAGCAACTATAGTTTCAAAAATTTTTTCTTTTATAAGTCCTGCTGCCTCTGATGTAGAAGAGGTTAAAAATTTATTATCTTTGTCGGATAGATTTTCAACCATCCCTTCGACAAGATTATCTTTATTTTCAATAATCTTTTCAATTACCTCACCGGTGTTTTTTTCATCAGATTGATTAATTACATCTGATAAAAATTCAGTGTTTTCATCTTTAGAATTTTCAACAATAAAATCTATGTTTTGTTTTTTTTCATTCGTAATCTGTTCTTTTGCAACCTCAACATCGCTTTCATCAACAACGCCATCATTATTGGCATCTTGAAGGTTTCCATCTTCTAACTTTTGTTGAAGTTGTTTGGTAATTTCTTCCTCGTCTATTTTTGAAGATTTAATTAAAGTATCACCAACAGATTTTGCTTCCTCTTTTTCATCATCTGTTTTATCTCTTGATGTTGTTTCGTTATTTTCTGAAATTTCTAAAACTTGTTCTGTAGATGTAATATTTGAAGTTTGACCATCTGATGTTACTTCTATTGCTCCAACATTACCAAAACTATCTGTTGCTAATGAAATATTTGATTTACCACTTGGTTTTAAATCAATATCTACTCTAGTTCCTCTTAGTCCAAGTGAAGAAGTGGTTACTCCAACTATCATTTCACCATTATCATTTTTTGCAATAGAGCCAGATTCGATAACTATTTTCCCTTTAACTAACTGAGCTTTTAATTTTGGGTTTTTTTTTGAATTTTCAAATTCACTTACATTTATTGATGTAAGTTCTTTCATAATAACAGTTGTACTATCATTAAACTGAATAGTTGCGGAGGAACCTTCGGTTACAAATATTTCTTCATTAAGAAAAAAAGGATCATGTATTGACAAATCCCTTTCTTCTAACTCATCATTGATAGCAACAATTGTTCCATTCAATTCAGTAACAGAACCAATCTTGTTTTCATTAGCTAGTGATAAGGATGTTATTGATAAAAATAGTATTGTTTTGATTAAGAGAGAAAAATAACCTAAAGTTAAAGAGTTTTGACTTATTTTTTTCATTTTAAAAATTTTTTAAAATATTCTCTTTTATTTCTTATTATTTATAATTTAATATCATTAACTATACTATTTATACCCTTCAAATCACTAAAGTTAAAATTTTGGAGTCTTGCACCTTACAATTATTCAAATATTATGGGCTTTCCTAATAATTATAGTAAAAAATCTTTATTAAATGAATTTAACAGAAATGAAATTAATTCATTTTTAAGCAAAAATATAAATAAAAATCTACTTAATATTAATTATTGGAATCAGAAATTAATAATTACTAATTATGATAAAAATAAAAATCAAAATTTTGAGGAGGCATTCATAAATTTGTTTTTTTTAACTAAAAATAATAAAGAAAAAAATTTAGATTTAAAAAAATACTTTATTGTGAATTATGACTATTTTAGTGAAAAAAATAAAAAGATTATAATTGATAATTATAATTAATTTTTAATAGCATCTTCTGGTGCGACATAATTATGACCAAAAACATCAGCAACAGCTTTATAAGTAACATCACCTTTATGAACATTTAACCCTGCTAAAAAGTTTTTATCTTCACCTAAAGCTTTTTGATAACCTTTGTTGGCAAGATTAACTAAGAAAGGTAAGGTTGCATTATTTAAAGCAATTGTAGAAGTTCTTGGAACTCCTCCAGGCATGTTTGCTACACAGTAATGAACAACATCATCAACTATATAAGTTGGGTCACCGTGTGTTGTAGGTTTACTAGTTTCAATACATCCACCTTGATCAATTGCAACATCAACAATAACTGATCCTCTTTTCATTAACTTGATCATGTCATGTGTCACTAGTTTTGGAGCTTCAGCTCCTGGAATTAAAACACCTCCAACCAAAAGATCAGCCTCTGATACTAATTTATTTAAATCAATTTTATCACTTTGCTCAGGAATTATTTTATCACCAAACATTTCAACTAATTGTTTTAGTCTTGCTTCAGATTTATCAACAATATGAACTTTAGCTTGCATGCCAGTTGCAATTACTGCTGCATTCTCTCCAACAACACCACCCCCTAAAATAACGACAGTTCCACCATCAACTCCTGGTGCTCCTCCCAATAAAAGACCTCTTCCATTTTGATTTTTTTCCAAGCAATGTGCTCCAGCTTGAACTGACATTCTCCCTGCAACAGCACTCATTGGTGCAAGTAATGGTAATCTTCCATTATCATCGGTTACAGTTTCATAAGCAATGTTAATACTTTTAGATTTAATCAAACCTTCGGTTAATTCTTTTGCAGCAGCTAAATGTAAATAAGTGTAGACGATTTGATTTTCTCTAATCATATCTACTTCAACTTTTTGAGGCTCTTTAACTTTAACTATAATTTCAGCATCATTAAAAATATCAGAAGCACTATCAGCAATTTTAGCACCTACACTTGTATATTGTTCATTTTCAAAACCAGCTTCAAAACCACCATTATTTTCAATAATCACCTCATGTCCTTCAGACACTAAAGTTTTTACACTTTCTGGAGTAAGACCTATTCTGTTTTCTTGTGGTTTGATTTCTTTAGGTACGCCTATCTTCATATGGCCTCTTCTATTTTTTAGTTTTTTAAAACTATCTAGTTTTTTTGGTTTTTTTGGTAATTAGTGATACCTGTTCTAAGTTTATCAATAATCTCATCAATATGTTTTTCTTCACAAATAAACTGTGGAGCAATAATTAAACAGTCACCAGTTGCTTTAAAGTTTACGCCTGCTTCGTAACATGCTTTAAATGTTTCATAGCCTGCTTTACCAGGTTTTGTATTTAACTTCATATCAATTCCCCCCATCATTCCATAGCCTCTAATATTATCTACGGCTTCTAAATCTTGGAGTGAGAACAATCCTTTTTGAAAATATGGTGCTAAGTTCTTAGCTCTATTAAAAATATCATCTTTTTCAAATATATCTTGAACGGCTAATGCAGCAGCTACTGCAACTGGAATTCCAGAATAAGTATAGCCATGAAATAATTCAACAGCACCTTTTGGTGAAGCATCCATTACCGCATCATATATAAAATCATTACAGGCAACTACACCCATAGGTACAACTCCATTAGTTGTAGCTTTTGCCATTGTCATAATATCTGGGGTAACACCAAACTCATCTGCACCAAATTTTGATCCTGTTCTTCCCCAACCAGTGATTACTTCGTCAAAAATTAAAAGTATTCCGTGCTTATCACAAATTTCTCTAAGTTTTTGTAAATATCCTTTTGGTGGAACTAAAGTTCCTGTTGATCCTGCAATAGGCTCAACAATACATGCAGCTATATTTTCACCACCAAAGTTTTGACAAATAGTTTCTAAATCATTTGCTAGGTAATCACCTGTTTCAGGCTGACCACTTACAAATTTATGTTCTGGTAAATGTGTGTGACTTATGTGCTGAACACCTGGCATTAAAACACTTGCAAATGTTTTAACATTGTTAACCATTCCACCAACAGAAATACATCCAATATTCATTCCATGATAACCACGCTCACGTCCTACAAATCTAAATCTTTCTGCATGACCTTTTGATCTATGATATGCAATTGCAATTTTAAGTGCTGTCTCAACAGCTGTTGATCCACAAATTGTATAAAAAATTTTATTTAAATCACCTGGTGTATGTTTTGCAATCTTAGTTGCTAATTCAAATGATCCACCAAAGCCTTGTTGAAAAGGTTGAGCATAATCTAAAGTCTCAAGCTGTTTTGTAACAGCTTCTGTAATTTCTCTTCTTCCATGACCTAATGGATTACAAAATAATCCTGAGCTTGCATCAATTTGAGTTTTTCCATGGTGAGTTTTTAAATAAACTCCTCTAGCTTCAGTTATTAATCTTGGATTTTCTTTAAAATCTTTATTAGATGTAAATGGCATCCAATGTTCATTTAATGAATTTGGTACTGAAGTTCTATTTTCTGAGCTCATAAGTTTTTATAAGTTAATTAAATTTTGATTAATAGACTAAATTGTTTTGTTTACTAGGATTATTTTAAACCCAATTTGATCAACATATATATTACAACTTGAAATTGTAAACTATAATTTTAGCAATGCAGGTATGTGAAAAATTTTGTTTTACTTCTAATGTAAATTGAATTTTAATATATGGAATTTAATTAAATTAAACAAAGGGGAATAATGAAAAAAATATTAAGTTTTATTCTTAGTTCAATCGTTGCTCTTAACCTTTCTATATCAGTTGCAAATTCAGCTGCGAATGAAGTTAGAGTTGCTTTCTTTTTAGAATGGCCAACGCCGAACCAAGAAGATAAAGTTAAAGGAATATATGAAAAAGCTTTAGGTGTCCCAGTAAAATGGACTAACTTTTCAAACGGTGGTGCTATGACTGACGCTATGCTAGCTGGTGACATTGATATTTCTTACTCACAAGGTTTAGTACCTTTTATAAATGCAGTTAAATCTAAAGCGCCTTTAAAGCTTGTAGATATTGCTATGGAATACGGAATGGGTGGAACAACTTGTGTTACATCTAACGCTTCTGGAATTACTAAAGCGAATGCTTCAGAATTAGAAGGTAAAAAAGTTGCTGTTCCTCTAGGAACAATGGCTGAATACGTTTTTGATGAAAGTATGAAAGTTGTAGGAGCTGACAGAGGTAAAATGGATGTTATTCAAATGGACCCAGAAGAAGGTGCTGCTGCATTAGTTAGTGGTGACGTTGTAATGGCTTGTCTATTTGGAGGTAACTCTATTAAAGCAGCTACAGCAGTTGGAACAAGACTTTTAACTGTTTCAGAAGCTAGAGACGCTGGTATCTTAGGAATAGATATTACATCAGTTACAGATAAATTTATGAAAGAAAATCCAGGAATGTTAAGAACTTTCATCGAAGTAACTCACGAAGCTAACGCTAGATACGCATCTGGTAAATCAGATATGGGTGTTATAGCAAAAGACGCTGAAATGAAACTTGCTGATATGAAGGAAACTATTGGTGGATTTAAATTTCTTACACCTGCAGAAACTGAAAAATCTATGACTTCAGGGAACCTAGATGGTTTCTTAAAAGGAATGGGTACTCCTGACGGAGCTGTAGACACTAGTTTCTTACCTCTATAATTAATAGAGAAAGAAAAATTTAATAGGCGCCAATTTAAAAATTGGCGCCTATTTTTTTAATAAAAATTTTTAATTTAAAGTTATTCTATGAGTGATCTGATTTCTCAAAATCTAAATATGATTTTTAAAACTCCAAAAGGAGAAACTGTTCACGCTTTGAAAGATCTTAATTTTACTCTTAAAAAAGGAGAACTTCTAACAGTTTTAGGACCATCTGGTTGTGGGAAAACAACTTTGTTAAATATTACAGCTGGTTTTTTAAGACCAACCTCAGGCCAAATAACTCTAGGAGGAAATGAAATTAGCGGACCGGGTGTTGAAAGAGGAATGGTTTTTCAACAAGGAGCTTTGTTTGAATGGTTAACTGTTGCTGAAAATGTAAATTTTGGTTTAAGAATGAAAAAAGAAGATCCAGCAACTACTTCAAAAAAAGTTGAAGAGTGGTTAGATATTGTAGGACTACAAGGATTTGGAAATACTCCAACCTATCAATTGTCAGGGGGTATGCAGCAAAGAGTTGCTCTTGCGAGATGCTTGATTAATGACCCTGATTTAATTTTAATGGATGAACCTCTTGGTGCATTAGATGCCTTAACAAGAGAAAAGATGCAGTCTTTAGTTTTAAAAATTTGGAAAGAAACTGGTAAAACAATTATTCTTATTACGCACTCAGTTGAAGAAGCTTTGTTACTTGGTGAAAGGCTTTATGTAATGGCTCCAAGACCTGGTCGTATACATAAAGAGTACAACCTTCCTTTTGCTTCAATGGGATTAAAAGAAGATTTAAGAGAAATTAAAAATCTTAAAGATTTCACATCTAAAAGAGAAGAAATTTTAACCATGATTTGGAATATGGAAGAAGAAATAATGGGTAAGGATAATTAATATGTTTACTCAGATTGTTACATTCTTAATCATTGTCGCAATTATTGGCTGTATCATGTATGGCCGAAAACTTATTAGAACTGAAAAAGTTGATGCTGTTTTTGGAAACCCAGAAAGAGCAAAAGGTGGAACTCATTGGATTATAGTTGGTAGTAGTGTCATTTTATTAACATGGCTTTATTACTCATGGGATATTGCAAAATCTTTTTACCCTCAATCAGCAAATGAATTATGTCAGGTCGGTAAAGTAAATGACTCTTTACTTTCATTAAAGTATCTTTTTCCTATTGAAGAGAGGGAATTTAAAAGTACCTCAAGAATTAAAAGTGAAAATAAAAATATAGCTAAACTTGTAAGTGAAATTCAAAATTCTAGGGAAATCAACGATCAAGATAGATCTGTATTATTAGGATTAATTCAAAAAACTAAAAAAACAATTCCATTACTGACAAATGAAAACTTGTTAGAAAATGAAACCAAGATAAAAATATCAGAACTTTCAGACAAAATTAATTTACTATCTATTGAGTTTCAAAAAAAAAACTACCCTTATGAAACTTTAGAACAAAAAAATAAAAGATTAATCGAAGCGAAAGCAGAAGGTGGATGGGGCGCATCTGGAACTGCAGTAGAAAATACAGTTGAGGTTCCTATTATTCCTAAAACAGCTAAAGGTTTAAAATTTGATGCAGCTGCACAAGAATTAAAAGTAATAAGTGACCAATTCTTCAAGTTAAGAAATCATAACTTTCAATACAAATCTGCAATGAAAGAAATTAAAGATGAGGTTAAAAAATTTAGAAAAGAAGCAGATGATAGTCGAGAAATAGCATCTACTTTAGCTAAAGATGTTCTAAAGATTGCAAGAAGAATCGAATATGCAAGTATTTTTCCACCAAACACTTTAAACAACATACAACAATCGATAATTGCTTTTGATAAAGTTCAAAAAAAGGAACAGGGATCTTTAAGATTAGTAGATATCTTTTTATTTCCAGCTGGAACTATTGTTTCAAGTGGACCGAATTGTTCTGAACAAGGGTCTGGAAGATGGCTACCTAAACCTTCTGACACTTTAAGTAAATTTATTCTTTTATCAAAGCCAAGTGTTGGATTTAAAAATATTCCATTACTTTGGTATGAGATGATGGATGTTAGTCAAGTAATTGGTTTTATTTTACCTGATTGGATTGCAGATCTTATTCCTGGAAAATATCCAGTTCACAATCAAAGTGGTTTTGTTGAGCCAAACTTTAAAAGTAAAGTTTTAAGTGTAGTCACTGGTGAATTTAAATTATTCAAAATTCCAGTTCCTATGGGTCATATATGGGACTCGTTTTTAAGAGTATTTTTAGGATTAATACTTGGAATAATATTTGGAGTACCACTTGGATTATTCATGGGACTAAATAGATTTGCTAAAGGATTTTTTGATCCATTAATCGAATTATATAGGCCTGTACCACCATTAGCCTGGGCTCCATTAATTATCTCAGTTCTTGGAATCGATAATGTTGGAAAAGTATTCCTTTTATTTATGGTGTCTTTTTCAATCATGATTATTTCAGCTAGAGCTGGAGCTTCTGGAACTCAATTATCAAAAATTCATGCATCACACTCATTAGGAGCTTCTAGATGGCAAATACTTAGATATGTAATTTTTCCAAACTCATTACCTGAGATTTTGACAGGAGTTAGAGTTGCAATTGGTATGTGTTGGGGAACATTAGTTGCTGCTGAGTTTTTAGCAGGAACAACTGGTATTGGTTTTGTTGAAAACGTTGCTAAAAAATACTTCCAATACGAAGTTATTTGGATCACTATTTTTGTTATGGGAATGCTGGGTTTATTATTTGATGTAACTTTAAGAAAACTTATAGACAAATATATTCCATGGCGTGGTAAAGGATAATCGTGAAAACCACACTTCTTAAAAAAGAAATTATAAACATCTTTCAAAAATATGGTCTAAGCAAAGATCATGCTCAAATTTCTGCTAATGCTTTAATTAATGCAGAATTAGTTGGTGCATATGGTCATGGTTTATCACGACTTAAAATGTATTGTGATCGTATTTCAAAAAAAGTAATCAACCCAAAACCTAAAATTAAAATTAAGAAAATTTCTCAATCTATTACTCATATAGATGTAAATAACAGTATTGGATTTGTTGCAGCAGATCTTGCTATTAAAACTGCAATAAAAAATACACAAAAAACAGGAATTGGAATGGTTGCTGTTAAAAATAGTGGTCACTATGGCTTGTCAGGTTATTATGCAGAACAAGCCGTTAAGAAAAATTTAATAGTAATGATTTATACAAATGCTCCACCAGCAGTTGCTCCTCATGGTGCTTTAAAAAGTTTATTTGGAACTAATCCTATTTGCTTTGGAACACCTACTGGTTCAAAAGTTCCATTTATATTAGATACATCTATTTCTGTAATCAACAGAGGTAAAATTAGAGTTGCTGCAAGAAATAATCAAAAAATTCCAGAAGGAGTAGCACTAGATAAATCTGGTAACCCTACTACTGATGCAAAAAAAGCACTGGCAGGTGTTCAACTTCCAATTGCTGGATTTAGAGGTTCAGGTCTAGCTTGGATGGTAGATATTTTAAGTGGAGTACTAACAGGCGGTAATCATGCAGGAAGAGTTAAAGATCCTTTTGATGATTTTTCTGGACCTCAAAATATTGGTCATTTATTTTTAACTTTTAAAGCAAATTTATTTCAAAAAAATTATAATCAGAGAATTAAAGATAACATTAAAACAATTAAGAAACTTCCTAAAATTAAAGGAATTAAAGAAATAATGTATCCAGGTCAAAATAAGTTTAACCGTTACAATCAAAACATTAAAAAAGAGATATCAGTACCTGAAATTATCAAAAAAGATTTAGAGATTTTAAAAAATTATTAACCTATAATAAAACTTAGCAACCCTGCAGACACAAAAACACTAGAAACAATTGCAATACTTCTAAATTTGTCTTTTTTTTTTTGATCGATCAATCTTCTCTTTAGAACATCAACGTTAAGTCTAGTGTTAATTACTTGAGAAGGGTCTTTATTAACATTAGATGTTCTATCTAAGCTTTCAATACTCATTTCCGCAATTAATCATCTAACAACTAATTAATAAATAGGGCGATTGTCCAAAATGGGTTGACTTTAACCATGCGATTGTTCAAGTTGGGTTTTTTATAAATATGGATTCTATACCAAGTATATCAGCTCAAATTGATGAGATTAAAATTAATAAAATTATTAATAAAAATTTTAGTAAAATTGCACCTGTATACTACAAGATGCTTAGTAATTGGTTCATAAGAGCTTATAGCGTTTATGGTGATATCGATAAGTATATAATTCTTATCTATCTTGTTAACAAAGATTTTATTTTTTTTAGAAAAAATGGGCTCATTGTAGCTTTTGAGACATTTTTTAAAGATAAATCACTAGAAATTGAAAAGATCAACATAAGTGATATTTCAAAAGATCTTCAAATCCCAAAAGAAAGTGTGAGAAGAAAAGTTGAAGAACTAGAAAAAAAAGGTGTGATTAAAAAAAATAAAAAAAGGATTTATATAAATATGAATGCTTTTTCACCTAAAAGAGTAAATCAAGGAATAAAAGAAGTTAGTATATTTCTTTATGAATTTAATAAATTGCTTAAAAAAGAAAATGAAATTAATCAAACTTTTGATGTTGAACAAATAATAAGATCAATAAAGGAAAATTATTCTTTTTGTTGGTATCAATTTTATAAATTTTTATTTATTTATACTAATAGATGGAGAAATTCAGTTGGTGATTTAGAAACTTATTGCATAGGAATGGTTGTGATGCTTAATGCAGTTGAAAGAGAAAGTTTTAGAGTTAAAGACCTTAATATGAAACAATTTCAAAATTCACTTCCATATATAAAAGAGAGAGGTGTAAACGCAATGTCTATATCAGAGATAACTGGCATCCCAAGACCAACAGTAGTTAGAAAATTGAAATACTTAGTGGACAATGGTTATCTTTCTATTGATGAAAAAAAACTTTTAGAAGTAAATATAAGAGGAGAGGCACTTAAAATAAGCAAAATTTTACAAGATAAAAATATTTTAAGTTTAAGTAATTTTACTTACAGGGTTTTTAATCAAATAAAAATTATTAATTCTAATAAAGATAAAGATTACGATTTTATACCAAGCTATCTTAGATAAATTAATTTGATTTTCTTAAAATAAAAAAAAATAAAAACCAGTTATATACTTAAGAAACTCTTAAGCACTTGTTTAGTAAAAATATTTAAAATAACTAGACCTTTTTCACAAAAGAAATAATAGCACCAATTGTTGTTAAAAAACCAGCTAACGGTAAGATTGCAACTGCATATTTCTTTGGCATATAATTTTCTTTGAACTCAATACCTTGGAAGCTAATTTCAAAATACCACATTTCCCAATACTTCCCACGCATACCCTCTACAAGTTCAACTCCATAAATTATCAGAACTACACCAATTACCATAATCATAAGTTTCCAGAACTGGCGTATATATAGCGACAGTCTATTTGGTAATTTTTCATAAATTAAATTTAATGCTATGTGTTCATTATCTCTGGCTGTCAGAGAAAGCGCTATAAACATCAACCAAATATTACTTAACACTGTTAACAAATCACCCCAAACAGGAGGGTTATTGAAAACATATCGCATTATAACGTTATAAAGAGTGAAACCAACCATCGAAGCCAAAAAGATTGAGCACATAGCTTCTAACATACGATGGATAAAACGATCAATGTTGTTAAAAAATTTTAACATATCGCTAATTGCTCAACAGGTTTGGAAGAAACATGGTTAACTCTGGAATAACGAGAATAAAAAATAAAAGTAAAAACAGCCCAACTAGATATGGAATTAACGCAATAGCCACTTTTTCTAGACGTACTTGTGCTATTGTTGCAGCGGTAAAGTATGCGACACCAACAGGAGGTGTTACTGATCCTATTAAAAAGCCAACTATTACAACGATAGCTGCTTGAACCTCTGGAAAGCCAGCTTGAGCCATAACATTAACTAGTACTGGGCCAACTATAATAATGTTTACTGCAGAGTCCATTACCGTACCAAGAAGAAAAATGAATAAAATCAAAGCTAAAATAAAAATAATCGGGGACTCCGTAAGGCTTAAAAGCCATTTTTCAAGATCACCGATTGCACCTAGAGAGGTAAGTAACCAACTGAAGGGCCCCGATGCAGCTATGATAATAAAAACCATTGCCGAATTACGGAATGCCCGCCGAAAAGCACCGGTGCAATCTTTCCATTTAATAGTACGATATACGAATACACCTGTAAATAAAGCAACCATTGCAGTGATAGCGCCAGCCTCTACAACCGATGCCACACCACCCATTACTGAACCCACTAAAACTAAAGGTATTAGAAGGGCGAACGAGGATCGATATAATTCTCTACCAGCTCGACGTATTGAAAATGGTTCATCACTGCGCTCGAAGTTATATTTAATTGCAAAGTAATGATTAATTATCATGATCACAATGCCAATCAACACACCTGGAATAATCCCAGCTGCAAATAATGCTGCAATCGAAATCTCAGTCGAGTTAGCAAGTACAATCATCATGATACTAGGTGGAATTATCCCTCCTATAGTGGAGCTTACACCTGTAACTGCAGCAGAAAACGCAGCAGGATAACCAGCTTTTTTCATAGCTGGTAATACTAATGCTCCAACTGTTGCTGTATCTGCTACTACGGAACCATTCATTCCTGCAAAAAACATACTCACAAGGACATTCACTTGAGCCAACCCTCCTCGTATACGTCCAATTAATGCCCTACTCAAAGCCACTAACCGATCAGTAATCGTTGCACTTGTCATTAACTCTCCTGTCAACATAAAGAAAGCAATTGCAGTTAATGGAACCGAGTCAATAGCATTAAACATTTGACTAGGAATTAAAACAAGCGGTACAGCGTCGGTAAATAAAATATAAACAAATGGTATCAGTATTAATATGAAGCCAATTGGAGCACCTAATAAAATTAGAAAAAGGAGTACTACGAGTAAAATAATACTTTCCATAAATACTTATATGTTATGATTTGTTTAAGGTAAAGATCATCTAGTTCTAAAATTGAGCTAAATGATCTTTACACAGTTTTTCTTTGAACGATTTACAAAGCTCCAGCTTTTTCTAACTGAGCTACAAATCCATCCATTCCTTGTTCTAGAAGCACTCTTTTGGCTATCTCTGGTTCAAAAGTACCCTTAGCATCTAACCAGGCACCGATTGCACCTGCTCTCCACTTAGACATTTCCGCTTCAGTTGGTACATACCACTCTTTTGCAGATGCTTTAATTGCATCTTCACCATTCTTAATCCAAGCGTTGTCTAACTGGTTTACTTTTTCTCCATAAGCATCAGCTGCCTCGTGTAACCATTTTTTTTCTTGAGACGACAGGGCATTGTACTGCTTTGCATCCATTGCTAGAATGTTTCCAGACCACATGCCACCAATCTCAGTGAAGTATTTTGCAACTTCATGAAGTTTGGCTACATGCTGCCAAGGACTAGCAACATACTGACCTTCAACTACACCCGACTGTAGGCCTGAGTACAACTGGCTCCAGTCATAAGGTGTTGGAGTTGCACCCCAATTTTTAACTAGCATAAACTCAACTGGACTCTTGGTAGTACGCCATTTCAGTCCCTTCATATCACCAGGAACATGAATTGGTTTAGTTGCATTCCCAAGCTGTCTAAATCCACCGCTTGAATATACAGAAAGGCAAATATGACCGGCATTTTCAAGAGCAAGTTTACACTGTCTTTCAGCTAGCCATTCATCTGATATTCTTTTTGCATCTTCTAGTGATTTGAAAATGAAAGGCAAATCAAAAATTGCCAACTCTGATCCAAAATTACCATAGTTTGCTGTAGAACTAGTCCAAAGAGCTATAAGCCCTTGATTGGCTTGTTCACCACATTTCTGTTCAGCACATAAGCTTTTTTGATAATGTGGTTCAACTTTCATCTTACCACCAGAAGCTTTTGCCAACGCTGGTATCAATGCTTGATCTATGGCATCACCAATAGGCATACCCAATCTACCAGTAGTACCAAGCTTAAGAGTTACCTCTGCATAGGCCACTTGAGTAAATAAAGCAATTGCAAACACTTTGAGTAGTGTTCTGCAAATTTGTTTAGTTTTAATTATTTTCATTATTATCCTCTTAGTTATTTTAAAATTAATTAAACTAAATTAGTTATGATGAGTCAAAGAAAATGAACGTCCATTTTAGGTTATCAGGTATTCAATTAAGTTATATTAACTAACTAACTAGATTTTCTTAAAATATAAATAAAGATAAAACCAGTTATATACATGATAAGCGCATAAGCGGCTGTCGGTACAATATAAGCAACATCATCAAACATTAATGTTGCAACAAACACTGCCAGTGTACCATTTTGCAAACCACACTCTAAAGCAACACATTTTTGTTGTGCAATTCCTGATACAAATTTTTTAGCTATAAAATAAGCTAATGTCATCATTACAACATTTAAAATTAATACCACTAAACCAGCATCAGCAAGATAAGTTAAAATATTATCCTTTTCTTCTATCCATATTGCTACAAAGACAATCACAAATAGCCAACCTGTTAATTTATTAATGATGTTAATTTTCGATAAAATAAAGTTTTCTGCAAAACCTCTAATAACCATTCCAATAACAACTGGCACAGTGACAACTAATGCCATTTTTAATGCAATTCCAACTATTGAAATATTTTTAGATATTGTAACTCCTAAAATATCTGCAGAACCAATTACTACAAAAGGTACAGAGATAATACTTATTAGGCTAACAACTGCCGTTAAAGAAATAGATAAAGCAACATCTCCATTAGCAAACTTGGTTAATACATTTGATGTTACACCTCCTGGAGCTGCAGCTATAATCATTAAACCAACAGCTATTGGAGCAGGTAAATCTAGTATTAAAACTATAGCTAAAGCAACAATAGGTAAAATTATTAATTGAGAAAAAAACCCAACAAAAAAATCTTTTGGTGTTCTTAAAATTCTTGTGAAATCTTTAACTGAAAGTCCAAGACCTAATCCTAGCATAATTAAAGCTACACAAATTGGTGCAATCTTTGTTACAATTTCCATAATTTGTTATCTCTGGCTTATTAAGAAATCTTTTTAAAGAACTTTCTAATATCTTCAATTAAAAGTCTAGGTTTTTCTAAGGCAGCAAAATGACCGCCACCGCTCATTTTACTTATATGCTGAATATTAAATATTCTTTCAATATAAGATTTTGGCGGCCATTCTGACATTTCTTTTGGAAACATTGCAATACCAGTTGGAATATTAATTTTCTTAAAATCTTTAGGAAAATATCTTCCTCCTTCTTCACGTCTTCCAAAGTATATCCAAGATGCCGTATTAAAAGTATTTGTTAAAATATAAACCATAATATTTGCTAGCAACACATCCTTTGAATAAACACTCTCAATATTATTATCTTTTAAATCAGACCATCCATGCATCTTTTCAATAATCCAAGCAGCAATACCAACTGGACTATCAATCATTGCATAAGCAAGTGTTTGAGGTTTGGTTGCTTGCTGGGTTCTGTAACCATCTTGTATAATTTGATCTTGGTCAAACTTATTTTGCCAATCAATCTCTTCTTTAGTTTTAGGTCCGTCTGGATGTCTCATAGTTAAACAATTAATATGTATAGCTTTACAATTATTTGAGTGATCATAGCCTAACCAATTACATATAGTTGCTCCCCAATCACCTCCTTGGGCTACATATTTTTTATAATTTAAATTTTCGATCATCATCTTATTTAAAATTCCTGAAATTTTTCTTGGACCAATTGGTTCTTTTGGAGCTCCAGAAAAACCAAAACCAGGCAATGATGGAGCTATAACTGTAAATGCATCATCGATATTTCCACCAAATTTTTCTGGATGAGCTAATGGCTTTATAATTTCTAAAAATTCTACTAGTGAACCCGGCCAACCATGAAGTAGTAATAGAGTTTTTGGGTTTTCTCCACTACCTTCTTCTTTGATAAAATGAATATCTATTCCATCAACATTAGTTTTATAGTTTTTAAAACTATTAATTAATTGTTCATGTTTTTTCCAATTAAATTCTTTTAACCAATAATCACAAAGTTCTTTTAAATATTTTTTATTTGTGCCATATGTCCATGCTTTCATATTTTCGATAGATGACCATGGATAGTGCTCAACTTTTGATTTAATATTTGTTAATTGATCTTCATTTATATTAATAGTAAATTCTTTGATCATTTTACTCTATTTTGTTATCAATAATTACAAAAACAACTATATACATTTTAAATATAATTTATAATCATTGTTCATGCTTTCAAATAAAGAAATTATATGTCCCAATAACCTTTTAGACGTTGCATATAAAAAAAAAGGTGTGAAAGTTGCTGTTGTTAATGCAGGTAAACCATTACCAATGCTATCAATTCAAGATGCAGTTAATGAAGGTCTGATTGAACCTATTTTTATTGGAGATAAAAAAGAAATTTTAAAATGTGCTGAAGATCTGCAATGGGATATTTTAAAGTATGAAATCATTGATGAACCTGTTGAAAATAATACTGCAAAAATAGCAGTCAAACTTGCAAGTGAAGATAAAGTTAAAATAATTGTTAAAGGTCACATTCATACTGATATTTTGATGAAAGAAGTCCTGAAAAGAAAGTATGATTTATTGGGAAAAACCCGATTAAGTCATATTTGGCATATGACCGTTGCAAAAGAAGATAAGCCATTAATTATTACTGATGGGGCTTTAAATGTGCTTCCTAATATGAAAACTAAAATGCATATTCTAAAAAATGTAATCAATTTTTCACATAGAATAGGAACATTACGACCAAAAGTTGCTGTGTTGTCTGCTACTGAAGAAGTGCTAGAAAGTGTTCCAAGTTCACTAGATGCAGCTGAATTAACTAAGTTAGCAAAAGAAGAAAATTTAGAGGCTGATGTTTTTGGACCTTTGGCTTTTGATAATAGTATTTCAAAAAAATCATCGGCTATAAAAGGAATTAAAAATATAGTTGCTGGTGAAGCAGATGTATTACTAGTTCCAAGTGTAGAAACAGGAAATGGGTTAGTTAAAATGATGATCTATTTTATGGGAGCTTGTGCAGCAGGAGTTGTAGTTGGTGGCAAGGTACCAGTAGTTATTACAAGTAGATCCGATGAAGCTCAAGCAAGACTAGCATCTATTGCTGCAGCAGTTGTAGCTTTAGATTAGTTCTAAATTAAAATTCAGAAAATCAATTGATTATTTAAGTTTATATTTCTTGTTTATTATAATTTGTGTGGTGAGTGTTAATATTGGCTATAGATTATATTTTTAATTCATTGAAATAAAAGTTGTTATACTTTAAATAGATCTTCATAAAAAAAGGAACAATCAATGGCAATACAATATTTAAAAAAATCACCCAAAACATCATCAACTGACGATTCAAAAACTACAGAAATAGTCAAAGGATTATTAAAAGATATTGAAGAAGGAAAAGAACAAGCGTGTATCGACCTTACAAAGAAGTTTGATAAATATGATGGGGATATAATTGTTTCTAAAGAAAAAATTGAAGAGATTAAAAAAAATTTAGATCAAAAAATAAAAGATGATATTCAATTTTCTTACGATCGAGTTAGAAAATTTGCAGAAGCACAATTAAAAAATTATGGTCAAGACTTTGAAATAGAGCTTTCACCAGGACTTTTTGCTGGCCAAAGATTAATTCCTGTTAATACAGCGGGTTGTTATATACCAGGCGGTAGATATGCTCATATAGCCTCTGCTGTTATGAGTGTAACTACAGCTAGAGTTGCTGGTGTAAAAAATGTTATTGCATGTAGTCCTCCTAAAGAAGGTGTGGGTGCACATCCAACAATTGTTTATACAGCTGATCTATGTGGTGCTGATGTAATATTAAATTTAGGTGGTGTTCCTGGTGTAGCTTCAATGACTAATGGTTTATTTAATAATCCTCCAGCAGATATTATAGTTGGTCCTGGAAACCAGTTTGTTGCAGAAGCTAAAAGAATTTTATTTGGTAAAGTTGGAATAGATTTATTTGCTGGTCCTACAGAAATAGCAGTTATAGCAGATGATAAAGCTGATACAGAAATGGTTGCTGTAGATTTAGTTGGTCAAGCCGAACACGGTTACAATTCACCTGCATGGTTATATACAACTAGCAAAAGAGTTGCTGATGAAGTGATGAAAAGAGTTGCTGAGTTAATTGCCGATTTACCAGAAGTTCCCAGAACTAGTGCAGAAGCTGCTTGGAGAGACTACGGTGAAGTTATACTTTGTGATACCGATGAAGAAATGGCAACAGTTAGCGATGAATACGCCCCAGAACACCTAGAAGTTCAAACAGAAAATTTAGATTGGTTTCACAAAAGACTAAAAAATTATGGCTCTTTATTTATTGGTGAAGAAACTACTGTTGCTTATGGTGATAAATGTTCTGGTACTAACCATATACTTCCAACAAAAGGTGCTGGTAGATATACTGGGGGTTTATTCGTTGGTAAATTTATTAAAACTTTAAGTTTTCAAAGAATGACTAAAGAATCTACAAAAACTGTGGGTGCTGCATGTGCTAGAATTTCAAGATACGAAGGTATGGAAGCTCATGCCAGAACTGGGGATGTAAGACTTAGAAAATATGGTTTTTCTAATTAAAAATATCCAACAATATAAATAAAGTTAACATAGACATAAAAGTAATTATAAAAACATTAATTACTCTCCAAATTTTTTGACTTTGAGCGTACTTTGATAAATATTTAGAAAGATATCCAATTAAATAAAAAAATATAAAAGAGGCGATAGAAGCTCCCATACCAAAAATTATTTTTTGATTCAGTAAAAAATTTTTAGAAAAATTTCCTAAAAAGAAAACAGTATCTGAATAAACGTGTGGATTAAGATATGTAAAAGCAAGAGTTTTAAAGGAAATATTAAGTGCTGAAATATTTGTAAAATCTTTATTGAAATTAATTGTTTTATTGTGGGATCTTATTTTTGTGTAAATAAAATGAATTAAAAAAATAATTAAAGCTATATTAAAGATTAGTTCAATTGTTGAATTAAAATATTGACTAAAAAAATGGAATAAAAAAACTCCAGCAAAAATCAATATTAAATCAGAAACTGAACATATTAAACAAACTAGAAATATATGTTGTTTTTTTAAACCCTGTTCAATTACAAAAATATTTTGTGCACCTATAGCTAAAATAAGACTTAATCCAGTAAAAAAACCTAATAATAGATATTCCATTAATTTCTATTAAACTCTTTTCTTACCTTGAACAACCCTATCTAAAATTAATGCCACAAATAAAATGGCTACACCTGCAAGAATACCTTGACCTACATTTGCATATTGTAATGCCTCTAGAACATCTTGACCTAAACCTTTGGCCCCAATTAAAGATGCAACTACAACCATAGCTAAACTTAACATTACTGTTTGGTTAACACCCGCTAATATTGAAGGTGTTGCTAAAGGTAAATCTACTTTTCTAAGTAGATACCATTTAGTTGCACCGTAAGCTATTGCAGCTTCTCTTATTGTCTCTGGAACTCCTCTTAATCCAAGAACAGTTAATCTGACAACAGGTGTTCCACCAAATATCATTGTAATTATTACTGCTGCAACTTTTCCTGTTCCAAAAAATGCAATAACAGGGATCATAAATACAAACGCTGGCATTGTTTGCATAAAATCCATTATTGGTCTTATCATTGAATAAAATCTTTGTCGTCTTGCACAAAAAATCCCAAGTGGTATTCCAATTGCAATACTTAAAATTGCAGCAGTACCAAGCAAGGCAAGTGTAGTCATAGCTTTAACCCAAAACCCTAAAAAGCCCATGTAACATAAAAAACCAGCAGAATATATGGCAGCTCTTGGTCCTGCTGATAACCCAGTTAAAGTTACAATCGCAGTTATAATTACTATCCATGGGGTTTTAACAAACAATAGTTCTAAAAAATCTAAAACAGATCTAATACCAATTGTAATTGCTGTAAACAAAGCATCACCTTTTAGGACAGCATAGTTAAATATAGTTTCTACCCAGGCAATAGATGTTAATCTGATATCTGGATGTGTTGGAAATTCATTCATGATTATAATTAAACCTGGAAAACTATAGTGAAATACTGAAAAAAACATAATTACTGATGTGAAAGTTGTGCTTAAAATATAATTTTTCGTTTGCATACCAGGACTTATTGATTTGTCTGACAACCATTCAGAATATCTTTTTTCTAAGGTTGAGTTAGCAAGAATGCCTTGAACTATTTTAATAGAAATTAATAAAATAATGCCAAAAATAGTAATCCAAATAGCAGAAGCTTCAATCCTACTAACTTCATCAATATAGCCTTGCATAGCATCTTCTAGTGATTTGATATTTCTCTTATAAACATCAACTTTATCTGGATTATTAGTTATCGCTGCCTCTAGTTGTTTATTTCTAAAAGCAATAGTAGACTGTACTTGTTCAATTTTTTGAACAGCATCTTTTGTAATATTTCCAAATAAACCTCTTATAATTTGAACTACTGAAAAAGTTTCAATAATTAAAAAAGTTAACGCCCAATTCCAGATATTTCTCATTCCAAACCAAATAGGTCCAAGAATTGCAGCATACAAGTTAAATGAAAAAGAAAATGTAGGTTTGCTTCCTATTTTCTGAAATTGATCAATATAATAATTTGGGTTCGTTTTTACAAAATCAGTTATTAATTCTGATCTAGATGGGTTGTTAACATCTTTACTCACTATCCCCTCCTTCAATAACTGCTTTTAAAAGGTCTGCTTGTGAAATAACACCAACTTTTTGATTTTGAGAATTATAAACAATTACTGGCTTGTCTTTTGAGGCCGAAGTTTCAATTAATTTACTTAATAAATCATCTTCTCTAACTACTTCTAAATCCTCAGATAGTTTTCCATTATTTTTTTCAAAAACTTCAAATGACTGCATAATTGATTTTGCTTGAACGACTTTTAATCTAGAAATTCCCTTAACAAAATCTGCCACATAATCATCAGCAGGACTAACGACAATCTCCTCAGGTGTTCCAACTTGAATTACCTTTCCATCTCTCATAATTGCAATTCGATGACCTACTCTTACCGCTTCATCTAAATCATGAGTAATAAAAACGGTTGTTTTTTTCATTTGTTTTGAAAGTTTAATAAATTCTGATTGAAGCTGCCTTCTAATCAGTGGATCTAGTGCACTAAAAGGTTCGTCCATTAATAAAAATTCAGGATCAGCAGCTAATGCTCTTGCCAGTCCTACTCTTTGTTGCATTCCACCTGATAACTCATGGGCAAATTTATTTCCCCATCCCTGTAATTCAACAATATCTAAGATTTTATTTGCTGCATCCAATCTATCATTTTTGCTTATCCCTCTAATTTCAAGAGGCATTGCAATATTATCAACTACCGATCTATGGGGCATTAGAGCAAAGTTTTGAAAAACCATACCTATTTTTTTATTTCTTAATTCTTGTAAATCTTCTCTACCAAGAGTCATTACATCTTGACCATTAATTAAAATTTTTCCAGACGTGGGCTCTAAAAGTCTATTAATATGTCTAACTAATGTAGATTTACCGCTACCTGAAAGACCCATCACACAAAAAATCTCTCCTTGTCTAACATCGAAAGATACATCTGACACGCCAATGACTGAATTATATTTTTCTAAAGCTTCTGTTTTTGAAATTTTATGATTTTGGATTGCATCTAATGCTTCATTTGAATTGTTACCAAACACTTTCCAAACATTTTCAATCTTTATAGCTGAACTTGATGGATCCATTTTATCTTTTATTATAGGAAAATATACTCGACAATATCTAATTGCCGAGTATATAAATGATTTATTTTAGACTAAAGTCCTAACCAACCATCAACAGTTGATTTATTTGCATCCATCCATGCTCTTGCTACATCAGCGGGTTGTTTTTTCTCAACTGAAATTGCATAAGCCATAGCTGATACATCGTCTGCTGTTAATTGAAAATTCTTAAAAAATTCAACAATAGCTGGTGATTTACTTTCTAAAGAAGTACCCCAACCAATTTGAATTTTTTTAAGTGCATCTTTTGATGCAACATAAGATTTTTTGTACCAATCAGCATCTTCTTTAGGTTGTACCATTTTGTATTTTGCTGGATCAAACTTAGGTTCTTCCAACATAACTACATCAGCCATTCCCCAAATTGCATGCGGCTTGTAACAATAAAATGCATATCCTTCACCCTTTTTAATTGAGTCTAGAACTCTTGCATTTTTAACTGCTTCTGCTGCTCTGATTGGTTCAATGCCCGCATCATATAAACCATAGTCTCTTAATTTAACTTGGTTAACATTAGCTGAAGCCCAACCATCTGCACCAATCCAGAACTCACCTTTACCATTGCCATCACTATCCATAGCTTTAACAACTTCAGGTCTTCCTAAATCTTCGATTGCAGTAATATTCATTTTTTTTGCAAACTGTTGAGAAACACAATAACCTTGGTTTCCTTCATAGGGTTTGCTACTTAATTTTAAAGTTCCTTTAGGAACTAAATCATTTGTATAAGCTTGTTGATTTGGTAACCAGATATCAGGATGAACTTCGATTTCACCTTTACTTCTATCAATTGCGCCGTAGATTGCAGTGTTGTTACCTGGAACAAGTTCTGCCTCTCCACCCATTTTGTCTGTAACAACTGCAGCTAATAAATTAGCAATAGCTGTTGCACCTGTCCAACCTGGATCTCCAATTTTAACTTTTTCAGCGAATGACGAAAAAGTTGCAAAAATAGAAATTAAACCAGCTACAAGTGTAGTTTTAATTATTTTCATTATTATCCCCTTGGTTATTTTAAAGTTAATTAAACTAAATAAGCAAAGATGAGTCAAAGAAAATGAACGTCCATTTTGGGTATACTGATATGCAATTATGTTATATTAGCATTATCTAAAATAATAATTTTTTATTTAAATCTTAAAGTACTTCCTTCTTTTTTATCAGAAGGTTGTTTTTTTCTTATTAATTTATCATTTAATATTCTTGCAAAACTATGATTAACATCCCTATGTCCAGCCTCATCATCTCTTACAACTCTTACAATATCTTTTAATGTAGAGTGTAGTGGTAAATTCCAGTAATCAATTGCAATTTTAGGAGCAGGCTGATCTTCAATACTACCAGATTCTAACTCTTTTAAATATTCTGTATAACTAAAAACTGCTTCTTCTTCAAAATATCCTACTATTCTATGTGCTGTTCTTTGAGATACCAAATATATTATAGAATACAAAATTATAAATAAAAATTGTGCTACTATAATTATGAATCTCTCTAAAGATGTTGGTTTAGCAACTTGAATAAATGTCATCAAATGCATTCTTTCATTTTCAGCTTCTTCTAATAGAAGTTTTATCCATCCTTTATCATCTTCCATTTTTCGTAAAGATTTTAAATGCGTAAGCATACCTGCAACCATTCCGGGGACTGCAGCAACTGTTTCTAATACTACAGCTCTATGGCCATATTTTTTTTTAAAAAAAGTATCAGCAATAAATCTTAAAAATTTCGTAAAAGCTAAAGCTATATGATCACTTTTATTTTGAGGTTTATAATGTTTGTCCAAATTTTCCACGTTATATAATTAAATACTAATTACAAATATTCTATGTGATATTATGACCTTAAAAACGTAAGGTTTTATATTGTTTATGAGTGGCTAATCCAAATAGTTTTTGTCTGAAGAAACGAGTTAAGAGCTTCTGTGCCTTGGTCTCTTGAAAGTGATCCTGATTGTTTATACCCACCAAATGGAGTTTTAATATCTCCTTCTGAAAAAGTATTCACCGACACTGTTCCACAAGGTAAACTTTTAGCTAGATGAAATGCTCTATTTATATCTTGTGTAAAGACACTCGCGTGTAATCCGTATTTAGAATTACTTGCAACTTTCAAAGCATCTTCATCATTTTTTACTGTTAAAACTCCTAAAACTGGTCCAAAAATTTCCTCTTGAGCAATTGTCATATTTTCTTTTAAACCATCAAATAAAGTGGGTTTTGCATAAAAACCTTTTTGGTTATTGTTAGACACTCCTCCTGATAAAAGTTTTGCACCCTCATCTATGCCTTTTTGAATGTATCCATCAACCATTTTTAAATGTCCTTTTGAAATCATAGATCCCATATTAGATTTTAAATCTAATGGATCCCCTACTTTTAATTTTTTAACTTTTCTAATTACTTTATCTAAAAATTCATCTTTGACTTTTTTATGAACTATCTGTCTCATATTTGCTGAACAGTTCTGCCCACCATTCCAAAAAGCAGAATTTATTGCATTATCAATTAAATCATCATTTATTTTAGCATCCTCTAAAACTATAAATGGACTTTTTCCTCCCATCTCAAGTGCAACTGGTTTTAAATTACTTTCACTTGCATACTTTAAAAAATAACCTCCAACTTCAGTTGAACCTGTAAAAGAAACTGCATCAACATCTTTATGGCGTCCAAGTGCTTCTCCAACATCACCATAACCTGGAAGTACATTTAAAACTCCATCTGGAATTCCTGCTTCTTTTCCTATTCGAGCAACTCTAATTGCTGTAAGAGGTGTATCTTCTGCAGGTTTGATAATAACCGAACAACCAGCCGCAAGAGCCGGCGCCATTTTCCAAACTGCCATCATTAAAGGAAAGTTCCAAGGAACAATTCCTGCAATAACACCAATTGGCTCTTTTACAATTAAACTTGTAATCGATGGTTCAGTTGGACCAACTTTACCAAAAACTTTATCGATTAATTCTCCATACCACTGAAAATGCATAGGTGCATCATTTGCAACTTCATTAATACAATCTGCAATTAATTTTCCAGTATCTACACACTCTAAAACTGAGTTTTCGTCTCCATGTTTTCGAAGTAAATCCGCAAACTTTAATAAAACTTCTTTTCTATGCTCTGGAGAGCTTTTAGACCAAACACCACTATTAAAAGCTTTTCTTGAAACTTTAACAGCAAAATCAACATCTTTATGATTGCATTTTGCAACTGTACAAAGCTTTTCACCTGTTGCAGGATTTATAGTTTCAAACTTTTTACCATCAATAGCATTTACATATTTTCCATTAATAAATGCTCTACCTTCAAACTTTAGTTTATTTGCAATTTTTTTATAGTTTACTTGCATAATTATCAAAACTTATTGTTTTTAAAACAAAGAAGCAAGTTTTAATTAATTCAGTCTTTATTTTAAATTTAGAAGTTGATCTAAGCTTTTATGTTTTTTTAATTGTTGAAGAAATTTTCCAAGAGTAATTATCTCTTTTTCTGCAAATGGCTTCATAACTGATTCAATTTTATCAGTTGGTAAAAGACCTTGTTTTGTTGAATGGGTTATAAATTTCTTTTTTTTTAAAGCTTCTATTTTTCTTCTAACCGTCTCTTTTGGTAAATCCATGATATTCGAAACTGCAAAGATGGTTAACTTTTTTGAGTTATAAATTTGTTCATCTTTTTTTGATCTTGTTAGCTCCCAAACAGAATCCCAATTCAATCCTTCAGTAGTATTATTTCTTAGATAATAAGCTCCTATACAAGAGATGATCATGAACGAGTCGTAATCAATTCCAATCATTTTTTTTGAGTCTCTATACTGTCTGCAACGAAATTTTATTAAATGAAATAAAGTCTCACTATAAGCTTCTATTTTTTTTTTCATTAAATAATAAATTAGACTATTTAGCCCAATAAATATATTTTATATCTTATGTTTGTGGTTATTCTGGGTTATCTGTAAGTGTTTTAATTTCCAGTATATTTTCGTTAGGATCTTTAACAAAAAAAGTTTCCTGTTCATATTTAGTGCCTTTAAACCTTAAATAAGGTTCATCGTAATACTTTGCCCCATTTTCTTTAAGTCTATTTTTTAGAGCATCAAAATCTTTTCTTGATAAATGAACACCAAAGTGAGGAACAGAAACGTTACCCATATCTACATCATGTCTTTCACTATCTAATTTATGATCGCTTGCATGAAGAGTTAATTCATTTCCCCAAAAATCAACATCTGCCCATTCTTGAGCTGAATTATCTAATCTGCATCCTAAAGTTTCGCTGTAAAATTTTTTTGCTACCTCTAAATCACCACACGGTATTGCTAAATGAAAACAGTTAGTGTTTTTGTACATAATTTCTCCTTTAATTACTAAATATAGTCACTATATAACTCATAACTTTTATTCAAGCTACTAAAAATATATGGACAATTTCTTACAATCTATAATTGATCGAGATCCTGCTGCTAAATCTAAACTAAGTTTAGTCTTAACTTACCCAGGAGTTAAAGCAGTTTTTTTTCATAGAATTGCTAATTTTTTTAGTACTGCAAAATTTGATTTGATTGCTAGAATTATTTCTCAATTTTCAAGATTCTTAACTGGAATAGAAATACACCCAAAAGCAAAAATTGGTAAAAATTTATTTATTGATCATGGTATGGGGGTTGTGATTGGAGAAACTTCTGAGATTGGAGATAACGTTACAATTTATCATATGGCGACATTAGGAGGAATAGCACCAAGTATTAATTCTAATGATCAACGTAATATAAAGAGGCACCCAACTATTGGTGATGAAGCTGTAATTGGTTCTGGTGCTCAAGTATTAGGTCCTGTTACAGTTGGAAGATGTGCAAAAATTGGAGCTAATGCAGTAGTTACAAAAGATGTTCCAGAAAAAGCTGTTATGGTTGGTATTCCTGCTAAAAATGTTGGTATTGCTGATAGTGAGTTCAAACCTTATGGTATTACACCAGATAGTGATACAAAATCAAATTAATGAGTAATATTAGAAATGATTTTATTTCAGGAATTGGAAACACTCCTTTAATAAAATTAAGAGCGGCATCAGAAATTACTGGATGTAATATTTATGGAAAAGCTGAATTTTTAAATCCAGGCGGCTCTGTTAAAGACAGAGCGGCACTTGCTCTAATTAAAGATGCTCAAGAAAAAAAATTAATCTCTAAGGGTGGAACAGTTGTTGAAGGAACAGCTGGTAATACTGGAATTGGTTTGGGACTTTTGGGAAATTCGTTAGGGTATAAAACTATTATCGTAATGAATGATAATCAAACTCAAGAAAAAAAAGATTTACTAAGAAATTTAGGTGCAGAATTAAGATTGGTTCCTGCAAAACCATATCAAGATGACAATAACTACATCAAAGTTGCATCAAGACTTGCTGAAGAATTAAAACCCTCAAATAATAATGGGGTTATTTGGGCTAACCAATTTGATAACACTGCAAATGCTAGAGGGCATTATGAAGGAACAGGACAAGAAATTTGGGAACAAACAGATGGAAAGGTTGATGGGTTTGTTTGTTCGTCTGGAACTGGTGGAACAATTTCAGGAGTAAGTAATGCTCTTAAAGAAAAGAATAAAGATATAAAGATTTATTTATCTGATCCTAAAGGATCAGCACTTTGTAATTATATAAAGAATGGAGAATTAAAGTCTGAGGGTGGTTCAATTACAGAGGGGATTGGATCAAGTAGGATCACAAAAAATTTTGGAGAGGCTAAAATTGATAATGCTTATTCAATTGATGACCATGAATCTCTTCCAATATTATATGATTTAATTCAAAATGAAGGTTTAAGTTTAGGCACTAGCTGTGGGGTTAATATTGCAGGCGCTATAAGACTAGGTAAGGAATTGGGACCTGGAAAAACTATAGTGACCATACTTTGTGACAGAAGTGATAAATATTCAACAAAAATGTTTAATAAAAAATTCCTTGAAGAAAAAGGTTTGCCCTTCCCTAAATGGCTTTAGATATAAATTTTATCTGACAATCCGTAAATAAGAATTGCACTTAATATTGTAAACACCAATGGTGCAATAATTGCCTCATTTGAATCGTTCATAACACCTGTTTTATCAATTTTAACTGAGTAAGTGTTAACTAGAAAAACACAAATGTTTTGAATAAAAATCAAATTAAAGAATGCCCAAGTTCCCTCAACACCATTTGGTCTTACAAACATTATATAAAGAGCCATTAAAAATGATCCTAGAAATATTGCTCCAGCCATTCTCATAATCGTAGCAGCAGAGACATCTATTTGAAACTTTTCTCTAAATTTTTTGTTTCCAATTATCATTTGATAAGCGTAAGCAACTACACCAATAAAATGTATTAAAAAAATAATTAAATAAAAAATTCCATTAAATTTATCGATCATTATTAAATTATAACATAAATAAAATTTAATAGAAATTTAAACTCAAGAGAACCCATTATAGGTTTTAAAAACCCCATTTCAGATAAATTTCAATTTTTAATTGAATGAATTTTTTGCATACTTGATATTCTAATATGACGCACGACCTTTTAACAAATGTGTAACACTATAGTTAACACATAACATCTATAACTAAAAAGGGGTCAATGAAAGTAATTTACACAAGAACAATGAGAGTAAAAGATGATGGCTTAGGAAAAGCTATGGAAATTGGAAAAGGTTTAGCGTCTGTTAGAAAAAAACATTACCCTAACCATGAAGTTTATTTTTCATTTCAAATGGGTGGAGATCCTAGAACAATAAGAGAAACTTTAATTGGAACTATGTTTGAAGGTGATAATGAAGCTGATGCAAATATGTCAGCTGATCCTGAATATCAAAAACTTCAAGAACAATTAAAAGATGTTGCAATAGAAGGAACTATTGAAGATGAGATAAGACCTATCTTTAGTGAATAGATAAATTTAAGGAGATAACGTGGTAAAAATAGTTGGAAGCTTTGAAGTAAATGATTGGGTACATTGGAAAAAAACATTCGATGCTCATTCAGAGGCTAGAGAAAAAGCTAATATCAAGTCAATTTACGTTGGCAATGAATTAGAAAACAATAATAAAGTTCACATTGTAATGGAAACGCCTGAAGTGGATACAATGCAAAAATTTATGCAGGAACCACTAAATCAGGAATTAATCAAACAATCAGGTCACAAACAAGAGACAACCATAATGGTTGCTTGCTCAGACTAATAAAAGAAAAGAAAGGAATAAAAATGAAAACAATAATATCTACAATAATTTTAAGTTTAATATCAACTCTATCTTTTGCTGATGGACATACATCAGGAAAATTTAATGCAAGCGGTATGGGTGCATGGGAAGTGAATGCAATGAATGCTGGTAAAGGTGATATGGCAATTACTTATGATGGTATAGCTGGTTTATCAGATGATACTCCTGATAGTATATTTCATAAATCAACTATGCACTGTATTGGCGGGTTAACATTACAAGCTGGTAAATTTACTGATGAAACTGGTATGTGTAGATTTGATCTAATTGATGGTGAAAGTGTTTATATGAAGTATGAAGGAGAAGGAACTGGTGGATCAGGTGGATCAGGTACATTTACAATTATAAAAGGAACTGGAAAATATGAAAATATAACTGGAACTGGTTTTTCAAGTAGACAAAATTTAATGACTAAAGCACCAGGATTTTCAACTACAATGAACCAAATGTCTGGTGAATATAAATATTAAATAATAGGAGAATAAATTATGAGTGTGATGGTAATATTTTCTCCAAAGTCAATGACTGCAGAACAATATGATGCAATTCTTAAAAAAGAAAGAGAACTTGGTGTTCATCCTGTAAAGGGATTAAAGTTTGAAGTTTGTTTTGGAGAAGGAAATCAAATGAAAGTTTCTGTAGTGTACGACTCAATGGAAGCTTTCGAAGAACATGGCAAAAAACTTGCTCCGATAGTTGAAGAAATGGGCTTTGATGTGGGACAACCCGAAGTTTTTAAAGTTCATAATACAATTCACAATACAACTAACGAAACATACAGATACCATTATGAATAAAATAATATTGATAATTATTAGTGTGTTTTTTCCATATACTGCTTACGCAGACATGAGTGATGCTAATAAAACTAAAGCTTGGGATTGTAGTGGTATCTACATGGCTAATTACTTTTTGCCATCTGGTGAAACGTTTGAATATAGTATGAAAGAAAAATCTATGGCCTCAGTAAAAGTTTTAAAAGCTTATGCTCTTGAAACTGGAGTTCCTGAAAAAAATTGGGATGAAGGAGTAAATAAAGCAGTAGATAAATATTATGGATCAAAATATGACAAAGTGAAAACAGAGGAATGTCATGCTTTTTTAGAAGAATTGATCCCTAATGGAAAAGAAAGAGTAAATAAAGTTGTTCAAACATTGTATTAAAAAGGAGGAATGATGGCGTCAGTTGAAGTAAAAAGTTTTAATAATCCAGATGAAGCTAATTCAAACTTTAATAATGCACAAATAGACATTGTTAAAGTTGGAGATCAAAGAGTAATGAGATTAAAATTACAACCTGGCTGGAAATGGTCAAAAGATATCAAACCTACAGTTGGTACAGATAGCTGCAAAGCAAAACATATAGGTGTGATAGTTTCAGGTGCAGTTTGTGCAAAACATGATGATGGAACAGAATTAACTTATAAAGCAGGTGATGCATATTCAATAGAACCTGGTCATGATGGTTGGGTAGTCGGAGATGAGCCAGTAGAAGTTTATGAGTTTCATGGGAAATGGGGTGAATAAAAAAATAATAACAATAAAATCAAAGGAGAAAAAATGGAAAAAGAAATGTTGGCTATCTTAAGTCTTAAAGAAGGAAAGTTTGATACATTCATGGGTTGGATGGCATCTGAGGAAGGAATGGGTGTTAGAAAAAGTGTAGCCTATCCAGAAAAAACTATACCAGGAATTAAACCTGACAAAAGTGGTGTAATGTTCAAAGTTTCAGTTCACAATGAAGAAGGTATGAAAGAATTTGTTGCTGGAAAAAATCCAGTTGCAAAAGCAATTTATGAAGAATGTGTAGCAAGTGTACATCTTTATGAATTATCAAAAGTAAATGTTTAATAAAGGAGAAAAAGTATGAAAAACTACATGGTAACGCACACTTTTAAATCTAAAGAAGCTAAAGCTAAAATGATAGAAGTTACTGGTTCAATGTCGATGGAAGATATGACCAAAGCAATGACAAGTGAAAGTGCAAAATGTCAAATGAGCTGGAATACACCAGGTGATAACTTAACAATGTTTTGTTGGTGGAAAGGAACTGATCCAGATGCAATTAATAAACAATTAGAATCTATGAATGATTTTTTTGAGCCTCATAAATTTGTTGAGTGTACAGATGATATTATAGATTTTAACGCTAACTAAAAAAAGGAAATAATAATGGAAGCGAAAGAAATAGTAAAAAAAGCCTACGAGGCTTTTAGTAAAGGTGACATGGAAACAATGTTTAATGACTTGGTTCATGATGATTGTACTTGGATTTTTCCAGGTGAAGTAGGTAAACACCCTTTATCAGGTATTCACAAAGGAAAACAAGCAATGATGGAAACTTTTCAAAAAATTCCAGGGGCTTGGGATAATTTTCAAGTCATTCCAGGAGAGATGATCTCAGAGAACAATAAAGTATTTGTTAAGTGTGAAGGAAAAGCAAGCGGTATGAGTACAATGTTTGGACATTTTTTTGAAGTTGCTGATAATAATAAAATTTCAACAATGATAACATACGACGATACACTTAGTATGTTCAATGCAATGAAGAAATAAGAAACAATATGTCAATTTTAAAAAAACTAAATAAAGTAATCATGGAGAAGGATGGTGCAGCAGCAGCTGAGATAATCCATGATGATTACAAGAGGTATTCTCATCTTCAAGGAAACTATACTGAAAGTGGAAAAACAGGTATGATTGAAGCAATTAATAAAGGTTTCATGAAAGTTGATAAATATAGGATTTTATATGAAAATGATGAAATAGGTTTTGATCATTCTATTGTTACTTACGCCGAGGATGGAAACAAAGAAGCTTTAATGTGCTATTGGAAATTTAAAGATGGCAAAATTATAGAATTAGAAACTGGAGCTACAAAATTACCACAGCAGTAATTAATTAAAGGAGGAGATAAAGATGAAACTATTAGTTCATTCAATACAAGGACCAGAAAATGCTGTGAATGGAGTATTTCCCATAGGAATAGCTTCAATGGCAGCTGAAGCAGGTCATGAAGTAAATATATTTTTAGCAGGTAACGCTGTTTCTTTAATGAAAACTGAAATAGTAGAAAATATGTCAGCTATTGGAGTTGGGAAGCTAAGTGATTATATGAAAGTCATAAAAGATAAAGGAATTAAAATTCATTTATCTACAGGAAACTGTAAAGCAAGAGGTATTACAGAAGATGATATTAAAGATAAAAATGGAGTAATGTCAGGACCTCCAGGATTATTGAAACTTGTAGAAGAAGCTGAGAAAGTCCTGTCATATTAAACAAAAAAAAGGAAGATAACTATGTCAATATTAGCAAAGTATAATGCGGCTATGGAAGCTAAAGATGAAGCTGCAATGAATGAAATTTTACATGATGATTATAAGTTTACTATGCATGCATCAGGTAATGTTTTAGGCAAAGCAGATGTAATCAAGTGGGCGATGAGTGGTGACATTAAAAGAGATAAAATAAGAGTTCTTTTTGAAAATGATGAAATTGGCGTTGAACACGCATTTGTTACATTTGATGACGGAAATACTGAGGCTGTAATGGCTGTCTTTAAATATCAAGATGGAAAAATGATTTCTCTTGAAACAGGAGCGACCAAGATACCTAAATAATTATATATATTTAGCGAGATTTAATTTAATATTATTAAATGAGTCTCGCTACTTCATATGCTATTTTAATCCTAGCAGTTATTCTAGGAGTAACTTCAAATAGTTTTGCAAAAAGTGCTGAGGGTTTTACCCTTGTCTTTCCAAGTATCATCACTGGAATAACAATCGTTGCATGTATGTATGCGCTATCAATGGTGATGAAAAACATTCCTATGGGTATAACTTACGCATCATTTGCAGGTTTAACAATTATTGCAACTGTAATAGTTGGGATAATTAGATTTAATCAAATGCCTAATTTATATTCATTGATAGGTTTGGCATTAATAATTGTTGGTGTCGTAATGGTTAATCTTTTAGGAAGAGTAGATTAGCTTAATAACTATCAGGTAATTTATGGTTACCATCATCTTGTAAAATAATTTCAAATTTCTCAACAACATTAGATAAATCAAGTGAAGAAAATAAATGAGGAAACATATTACCATCTGAGGCTTGCTCCCATACTAAATTATCAAGATTTATAGTTTTTACTTTTAGTAAAATAAGATCATTTTGATTTTTATAAAATTTTTTTAGAGTTCCCCTAACTTGCTCTTCCTCAGAAAAATAGATGTAACCGTCCTCTAAGTCCTTTTTTGTACCCTTAAATTCACTTTTATCTTTAATAACAACCCATTCAATTTTAGCTAATATCTTATAAATAAACTTGAAATTCATAAATGATTTATAATCAAGCTTAAGGAATAATAAAGTAAAACTTCCCCTTTTCAGGGGAAGTTAGAACTAACTTTTATAGAGAGAGAGAAATATAAGTTAATTTTTATACAATTACTCTTTAACTATCTTTTTAAGAATTAAAAATTGATATTACATCAATGCGGGTATGCAATTTATGAATAAATTACCAAGTAGAGTTGGGTTCATTTAAAAAAGCTAATTCCTCGTCTGTAGATTGTCTTTCTAAAATTTTGTTTCTATGGGGATATCTATGAAAAAGTCTTATAGCTTTTGTATTATCTTTCCAAAACTTTTTAATCTGAACATAGTCTTCGTGTTCTCTTAAATACTTATTAAGTAAATAATATGCCATGTCATGATCGGTAATTTCTTCACTATGAATAAGAGGTAAGATCATAAAAAATCTTTGACTTTCATTCATTGCTTCAAGATAGCCCGCATATACTGCATCGTTTACAATTAGTCTTGTTTTGTGATCTTGTGCAAAAGTTTTTTTATCATTTCTAAACATATTTCTTGAAAATTGATCAAAGAGAATAACTAAAGCTAAAGCGCTCATTGGTTGATCTTGCCAATCATCATATTCATTTTGACTTGCAAGCTCATAGTCGTTTAAAAATCTATCTTTAATCATTTTATCTAACGCAGGATCTTTTTTAAATCTTTTGTCAGCAGGAGTTTCTTTAAACCAAAAATCTAAAATTTCTTGAGCTTTATCTGGTATCATTTTGAAACTGGTTTTAACAATTTTAGAAATTTATTATGAATAGTTTTATTAGATGACACCAAAATATTTCCAGCATTTATTGCGTCTCTATTATCCCATGTAGAAATATATCCACCAGCTGCTTTAATAATTGGTATCAATGGGTGTATATCCCAAATCTTATTTGAACATTGAATTACCACATCAACTCTTCCTTCTGCTAAATGAGAATAACTTAGAGCATCACTACAAGGAAATTGCATTAAACTTAATATTTGAGGAATTTTTTTTTGTTTGTCAAGAGATAGCCAACCATGAAATGCTGCTGAAACTTTAACGTCTTTAAATATAGCTTTCTTGTTTACAGAAATTTTTTTTCTTTTTCCATTATGAACCACGTAAGCAATTTTATCTGAAAAATTAATATAATATTTTTTAAGGATTGGAAAATTTGCTAATCCTAAAATTGGTCTCCCTTTGTAGTTTAATGATATTAAATTGCTCCATGTTGGGTTTCCAATTACAAATGATCTTGTTCCATCAATAGGATCAATTACCCATGTAAAATGACTCTTTGATTTTTTATGACCGAATTCTTCACCTATAACTTGATGGGCTGGAAACTTTTTTTTTATTTTTAATCTAATAAATTTCTCAAAAGCCTTATCGGATGTTGTTACTGGGTCATATCCTTTTCCTTTGAGTTTATTGGAGATTTTGAAGGTTTTATTTAATTTAGAATAATAAAACCTTGTCAATTCTTTTGCTAACTTATTTAAAAAATTAGCATAAATAGGGTAATTTTTTAAATTAAACTGGTCCACATTCAACTCTTACTATTTTATTTATGTTGAATAAAGTTAAATTTTAAATAATTCTTGAATAAAAAAGTATGAAAATTGAACTCAACGACAACAAAGTTTATTTTAATAATGGTTCTTTAAAAAAAGAGATACATCCCTTTTGGTTAAGAGAAAGAGTAGATGGAGAAGAATTTTTAGACAAAGGCACACAACAAAGACTTTTTGATCCAACTTCATTAGATAATGAAATATGTATTAATAAAGTAAATATAAAAGAGGAGTATTTAGAAATAGATTTTAATGATGGTGTTAAATCAAAAATAGATATTAATAAGCTTGCAGTAGAATATTATAATGAAGATATTGTTATAAAATCTATTCCTAAAATAAAATGGGACTCAACTCTTAAAGAAGTTAAAAACTTTAAATACAAGGACAACTTTTTTGAAAGTGAAGAAATGCATGACCTACTTGTTTCTTTTTACAAATATGGATTTGTGATAATAAAAAATATTCCCACAGATAATAATTTTATAGTGAAATTTGCCAATTCAATAGGAAGTGTTAGACGAACTAATTTTGGTGAATTTTTTAATGTTAAGTCTAAATCAGATCCAAATGATCTAGCCTATACATCTCTAGGTTTAGCTCCTCATACCGATAATCCTTATCGAAATCCTGTCCCATGTATTCAGTTACTACACTGTATTGAAAGTGAAGTATCTGGTGGATTGTCAACATTAGTAGATGGCTATACTGTTACTGAAGATTTAAAAAGTGAAAATCCAAATTTTTATAAAATTTTATCAGAAGTAAAAGTAAGATTTAAATTTATTGATAAAGATGTTGTTCTAGAAGATTGGTCTGAGTTAATAAAACTTAATGATGACAAAACGTTTAAACAAGTAAGGTTTAGTCCAAGATTAGATTATGTGCCAATGCTAGATAAAGAAAAATTAGATCTATATTACAAAGCCCGAAAAAAATTATCTAAAATGTATAACTCAGATAAATATAGAATTGAATTCAAACTTGTTCCAAAAGATTTAATGATGATGGATAATTATAGGTTGCTTCATGGCAGAACTGCTTACGAAGCAAAAGAAGGTAATAGATTTTTACAAGGATGTTATATTGACTATGATAGTACTGAGGGGAAACTAAGACATCTAAAAAGAAAATTTAACTTATAAGTTTATTTATTTTTATTAATATTTTCTATTTCTTTATATAGGGCACTATGATCATCATTGGAGTTTCCTTGATCAGCTAATGATTTAAACATTTCTTTAATCAAATTTGAAATTGGCAGTTTAGTCTTAAAATCTTCTGCACATTCTAAAATGTTATTCATGTCTTTTAGGTGAGTTGAGACTTTTCCTTTTGGTGAAAAATCTTTATTAATCATTCTTTTTCCATGATTTTGAAGAATTTTTCCGTCTGCAAACCCTCCTGATAAAGCTTTGATAAATTTATTTGCATCCACACCTGCTTTTTCACATAAAGTAATAGCTTCTGCTACAGCACCAATTGTTACCCCAACAATGATTTGGTTTGCAAGTTTGGAAACCTGGCCACTACCAATAGGACCAACTAAAGTTGGATTGCCCATAATCTTTAAGGTATCAAAAGCTCCATCAAACACATTTTGGTCACCACCAACCATTATAGCTAAGCTTCCCTCTTCTGCTCCTATTGTTCCACCTGAAACTGGTGCATCTAAAAAATGAATATTTCTATCTTTTAATAACTTACCGTATTGAATTGCAATCTTTGGTTTAATAGAAGACATATCAATTACAGTAGATGAGTTTTTTAAATTATTTAAAAATTCCTGATTACCTAAAACTTTTTCAACTGCTTCATCATCTGTTAGCATTGTTATAACAATATCAGCCTCTTTGACTGCTTCACCTAAAGAGTTGGCTATGATTGCTCCAAGTTTTTCAAGAGGGTTTGCTTTTTCTAGAGTTCTACTAAAAACTTTTAAATTTAATTTTTCATTAATTAGGTTTTTAGCCATTGGGTAACCCATAAGACCCGTACCTATAAAAGCTATTTTCATTTTAATATGATTTTATTTCTTCAAGCAATTATTTACTAATATCGCCATCAAGATCCAGATCATAAAAACTTCACCGTTAGTGAATGTGTAATCTGCCCCAGCAAACCCTGCTGCAATATTTAATCCATAAATAATAATAGTAGATACTACTAGACTAATCGCTAAATCTTTAATTGCACACAAGTACTTCATCGGAAAACTTTATACATATTTATGAAATATGTAAACTTGAATAATAAGAAAAAATTTTAAAAAAAATATATTTGATTAAAATTAATTAAGATTAAATTTGATATCGAGAATCTACTAAAGCACTAGGTTGTATTCAAGAAATTTATTTGCATAAAATAAAAATAAATTAATTGAAATTCATTAGTAAGATAATTAACTTAATAATTAAGGAGGTTATTATGTTAAAACTTACACCACCTGACACATAACTGAAAATAAACATATTTCTAAAACATACAAAAATAAAAATCCAATTGGATTTAAAAGCCAAAGAGGCAATATAAGGGAGCTCTTTAGGTAATTAGCTTGAAGAGCGACCCCTTCTAAAAAGAAATTTAACTAAACTTAATATTAAAACTTTCTAATTTTTAAGATTAGCATTGGTAAGAACGTTGCTATTACAAAAGACAAAAATAGTAATTGCTGAGCAATAAAAGGTGCAAAAATTTCTTTAGGAAACAATATTCCGACTAATAAACTTTTTGAAAAATCTGGAAATGGAAATAGTAAAAAACCTCCAATTAATCCGACTATAATAGATGTATATGCCTTTTTTTCATCAATACTGTTATTATAGAAGCTTAAAAAAACTGTTAACACAAATGCACAACAAAATAAGTCTGCCAATAAAAACAGATATAAAACGTCATATCCTTTTGAGGCAACAATAAAAGCGATTATAGATAAGAAAATAATAAAATATTTAGATAATTTCAAATAATCAGTTTTTTTATTAAGATTAAATGTTGCTTTGCCATCTACAACAAACAAACTTGAAATCGCATTTACCAAAGTATCAACAGTTGAAATAGTTAATGCCAACCCTAAAGTAACAATTATCAATGCTAACATTTCTGTTTGTTTTTTTAATAATAATGTAAAAAATCCAAGATCTGGTCTATTACTAGGATCTATTGAAAACGAAACCATTCCAGCAAAACCCATAAAAAAAACAATTGGCACAATAATAAAAAAAGAAATAATTAAGCCTTTTTTTAAAGTTTGCTGGTCTTTTGCAGCATATACTCTTTGCCAATTTCCTTGATGAAATAAATTAGTAGCTGCAACCGCAATGAAGAAAGTTAATCCTGCAGTATAATTTGGAATATAAGAGCCACTTAATAATTGAGGATTTTTTTCTTTTACATAACTAAAAGAAAATTCACTTCCAACAAATGAAATAATATAAGATGTGGATATTACTAGAAGAACTCCGATTACAATCATTTGAATATTATCAGTAAAAATCGAGGCTCTTAAACCTCCATATAAAGTGTATGTTAATGTTGCAATAATAACTATCAATGCCGTAATCCACAGTTCGGTCCCTGAAATATAGTTTATTAAAATAGCAACAGCAGTAACTTCTGCACAGAGAAATATAAACATATAAAAAATAGTCATTAATAAAATTAATTTGAATAAACTTTTTCCAAATTTTCTTCTCATAAATTCGATTAAAGATGATCCTTTTGGAAAATCTTTTCTAATTTTTTTTCCTAAATAAATCAAAAAAATCATTGGAAAAGCTGTTCCAAGCGCATAACCTATAACTGCACCTATTCCACCCCAAGTTGCTGATGATGCAGGACCAAACAATATCCATGCCCCTAAAGCAGATGCGACCAAACTTGTGGTTAAAGAAAATAAGCCAATATTTCTATTTGCAGTTAAATAATTATTTATGCCTTTAAATTTTTTAGAATAATAAAGGCCTAAGATAGCAAATATTAAACTAATAATAATTACTAACGTTAGTGATGTTGATTGACTTATAAAGTATGTTTTATCCATTGTTCTCCCTTTCTGAATTACCGGACAGGTTCTTAGGGTTTAATCTCAGTCTATTACGACACCCCTTTTTGAAGTTGATATTATATTTTTATAAAGAAATAAAGCTTTTTTAAAAAAATGTTTTATGTCAGATATTACAATGTAAAAATAATTAACAAGTCACAAATAATTAAAAAACCTTTTCCAGATTGCTCACAACTACTGTCCTTTGTGATTCATTATTTCAATCATACACTGAGTTGCATATTCACGCCATTCGGTAGAACTTTTAATTTTTAAGCTATTTAAATGATCACGATTACTTTTTATATCGTCTTTATGTTTAAGTTTATCAGCTCCATTTAAATTTTTTTCCATATTTGATAAATTAGTTTCCATCGCATTAATCCAGCTATTTCCTAGTTCTATACATTTTTGATCATCTTTTTCATCACAAATTTGCTTAAAAAAATTAAAAATAACATCGTCTGTCTTAATTGAGGTGTTCATTTTTTATTTATTACAAACACCGATAGAATCAGGTCCACATGTCTCACCATTGGTCCAAGTTGCACCAATTAAATTTGCACCTTCAAAATTAGCATTAGTGATGTTTGAAGATGTAAAATTAGCCTCCATAAGATTTGAATTTTGAAAATTAGCTTCAATTAAGGTGGCGCCCATAAAGTCCACTCTTGTTAAATTTGAACCTGCAAAATTAGATTTTTCAAAATTCGCTCCAATAGATATTGTTTCATATAGATTGGCTCTTACAAATGTAGATTCTGGAAAAGTACCAAATGATAAATTTGAGTTCATCATAATGCTTTTGTCAAAATTCACTTGAATGAAACTTGCAAATGATAAGTTTGAATTAGGTAAATAGCTTCCTTGTAAATCTTGTGCATCAGAAAATCTACAGTTAGAATAATCAACACCTTCTGTTAACGGATCATCACAAGCAGCATTACTATTTGTGACAAAAAATAAACTTAATGCAATCAAAAGGATTATTCTTTTCATACTTAATGCTAACAAAGAAATTATAAAATCACAACAAGGAGAATGTTGAATTTTTTGTGAAAATTTGGTTATTTCTTCTAATCTTTAAATAAGTTGTTAATTTGAGTTTCTGCATCTTGAATGGACTTTTTATAATCTAAGGCCATTTGATCTGCACTAATTACTTCAACTTTTTCGATACCAAAAAAGTTTAATATAAATTTTAACCATGGTGTTAAAAAATCTTCAGAGCTATTGAGTTTAGTCCCACCTGAAGTAATCACTAAATAAGCTTGCTTGTTTTTAAGCAACCCTTCTCTTCTTCCGTTAGGTTTAAATCTAAATGTTTCACCAATTCTAGCAGCTAAATCACACCAGGCTTTAAGAGTTGCTGGTGGCCCATAATTATAAATTGGAGCTGAAATTATAATAACATCACTCTCCTTTAATTCTTTCACAAGTTTGTCAGACAACTCAAACATTTTTTTATGATCTTCTGTTTGATCTTTCTCATCAATTTTCATTCCAGATTCTGTTAAACCACTTACAAAAAGCATGTCATCATCTAAATCTCTGTAAATAACTTCATCACCTGGTTTTTTAATTTTATCTAATAATTTTTTTGCTAATGCTCTAGAGGTTGATCCTTCTTTTCTAGCACTTGAATCAATTTGATAAATTTTCATTAAAATACTTTTTAACCGAAATTTTGCATAAAGGGAAAAAATCTTAATATGTAAAACCCTATTGTTTGTAATTGATTAGTTAAGATTAAAATACCTGTGATTAAAAGAGTAAATCCACCTATTTTTGATATCAAATTTATGTTTCTTTTAAAATTTTTAGAAAATATTAAAAATTTTTGTATCAAATAGCCAGATAAAACAAAAGGTATAGCAAGACCTAAGGAGTAAAAACTAAGTAACAATAAAGCCCTTGATAAAGTTTCTTCTATAGAGGCTAAAGCTAAAATAGATCCTAAAATTGGACCAATACATGGAGTCCATCCAAAACCAAAGGCTAATCCTATCATGTAAGGAAACATGATATTTTGTGATTTTTTTGCCTCAAATCTTTTTTCAAAATTTAGATAACTAATATTAATTAACCCAATTAACTGTAATGAAAAAATGATTATTAAAATTCCAGCAAAAATTCTTAATATTTCAGAATTTTGTAATAGCGTCTGCCCCAAGTAAGATGCCGATGCACCCAAGGTAATAAATACCGTTGAAAAACCAAAACAGAATAAAATTAAAGGTAAAAAATTTACTTGTTTAGAGTCTAAAATTTCTTTTAATGATTGACCAGAAATATAAGAAATATATCCAGGTATTAAAGGAAGTACACATGGTGATAGAAAGCTTATTAATCCTGCTCCAAATGCAATCAATAATTCTATCATTTATCCAGTATTCTTCATTGCAGCTGAAATACCAGCAATAGATGTTAGTAATGCATCATTTAGGTATTTTTTATCTAGATTATTTTTATTAGTCTTAATTTTTTTAATTACGATAGGTTGAATAATATTAAGTATCTCTGAGTAAATACTTCTGACTACAACAGATGTCCTAAATTGTTTTCTGGCCTTAATAATTTCTTTAGGTGTTATTTCTTTATTAAGTTTTTTAATAACTTCAAATTGAAACCTTAATTTTTTACCGACTCTTTTTAACCTATCATCAGCAAGAAATTCTTCATAAATTTTTGATATATCAGTATCAACTTTAGAAATTACCATATCTAAAATATCAAGCATTGAATTAAAAAAAGGCCAATTTCTCTCCATATCATATAAAGTTTTTTTAAATTCTTTAATATTTGCATATCTTAAAGCCTCTGCGCTGCCTAGCCATGCGGGTAACATTAATCTGATTTGTGTCCAAGCAAAAATCCAAGGTATAGCTCTAAGACTTTGTATATTATCTACATTTTTTCTTTTTGAAGGTCTGGAGCCTATTGATAGTTTGCCCAATGAAACATGTGGTGTTACAGTTTTAAAATATTTTATAAAATCAGAATTCTGATTGATATTTTTTCTGTAAGAGCTTTTTGAAATATCTGCCATTTTTTCAATTAATGATCGCCAATTACTTTTAGGTTCTGGTGGTGGTAATAGTGTTGCTTGTGATACAGCCCCAATGTAACTACATAAATTATATTTTGCTAAAGGTTCAAATCCGTATTTTTGCTGAATAACCTCACCTTGGTCAGTAATTCTTATTTTTCCATTTACAGAATTAGGAGGGAGAGATCTTAAGGTTGCTTGTATTGGTCCGCCTCCTCTACCAGCCGACCCACCTCTACCATGAAAAAATATTACATCAATTTTATATTTTTTGGCAAGTTTAACTATTTCTTCTTGGGCTTTATATTGATGCCAACTAGCACAAATTTTTCCTGCATCTTTACTGGAATCTGAATAACCGATCATTACTTCTTGTTTATGTTTAATTAAATTTCGATACCATTGATGAGAAAATAAATTGTCCATTATATCTTTTGCATTAATCAAATCATCTAGTGTTTCAAACAGAGGAACAACTCTGAGTTTATCTTTAATTTTTGCTTCTTTTTGCAAAAAAGATACAGATAATATATCTGATGCTGAAGATGTCATAGAAATTACATAAGCACCAAGACATTCCGATGATTCCTTTGATAGCAAATTAAAAGTTGCCCAAACTTCTTTATTTTCTTTATTTTTAAATTGAAATTTATTTATAAAATTATTACTTGAATTTATTTTAGATTTCAAAAAATTAATTTTTTCTTTTTCGTTTAACTTAAGATACTCAATGTTATATTTTTTATTCACAAACTCACTTATTAAACGAGTATGTCTAGATGACTCTTGTCTTATATCTAATTTTGCTAAGTTAATTCCAAAGCATTTTGCCCTTCTCATTAAATCTAATAACTCACCACTCGCTAAATTTTCATTATTATTTTCTTCCAAGGACTGTCTTACTATTCTTAAAGGTTTTAAAATTTCTTCTTTATAGCTAAGTAGCTGTTTCTGGTCTAATGGTTTATTATTTACCAAATGTCCTTCTATCATTCTATGTGTTTTTCTCATTTTATCCCTCAAGGGTCTTAAGAAAGCTCTATAAGGCTCATAAGATTTTCCAGTATGTTTTAATATTTTTTTTGAACATTTTTGCATTGAATAAGATCGAATTATTTTAGTCAAAGATTTTTCATATAGCTTTGCTGCCTCCCATCTTGATAATAAAATTACTTCTTTTGTAACTTTTGCAGTAACATTTGGATTACCATCTCTATCTCCACCCATCCACGACCCAAACTCAATTGGATTAAAATTTTTTGGTAAGCCCTTGTCCATATTCTTAACAAATATAGAATTTAATCTTCTATAGACTTTTGGAATTGTATCCCACAAACTATCTTCAATAATAGCCAGTCCCCATCTAGCTTCATCAAAGGGTGTGGGTTTAGCTCTTTTTAAATCATCTGTATTCCAAATAATTGTGAACTCATCATAAAGCTTTTTATCCAAAACTTTGAGTTTAGAGGGATAATCTTTTAAAAGATCTCTTTCCTCTAAAATTTCAGTAATTTTATGATATTTTTGAATTAGAGTTCTTCTTTTAACTTCAGTTGGATGTGCTGTTAAAACAATACCTATACTTAAATTTTTGGCATGATCATATATTTTGTTATCCGAAATATTTTTATTATTAAAAAAATCTTCAAAAATTTCTTCAATAAATAAATTGGTCTTATTAATCTTTTTCTTATTGTTTTCATACTCATTTAAACTTCTAGATGCATCAATAGACTCAGCTAAATTTATAAGATTCATAAAATGTGTAAAAGCCCTCGTAATTTTAAGTGTATTTTTTGGACTTAAATCTTTTATGGTTTGAATAATTTTTCTATAAGAGAGTTTGTTATTTAGATTAGTTTTGTTTGCCTTTGAAAGTTTTCTTACTTTTTCTACTAGTTCAAAAAATTTTTCACCCTCTTGATCTTTTAAAACTTTTCCAAGTATATTTCCTAAATATCTAACATTTTCCCTCAAAAGTTTCGTAGGTATTCTGTCGTAGTATAGATCTCTTTTTTGCATTCAATAATGTTACTTTATTTTGAAGTAACTTTATTATTTTTTTTACTAAATTATTTTTTTTAAAAACCTTCTAAGTTTATAGGAATAGGATTAAACTTCAAAGATCATGCTGAAGAACAAAATTTACCAATTCCAAAAGAGCCTATTATTTTTTCTAAATTTACTAGCTGTGTAACTGGTCCAAATGATCCAATCATTGTTCCTAAAGGATCAAACCATACTGATTGGGAGGTTGAAATAGGTTTTGTAATTGGAAAAAAAGCTATCAATGTAAGCGTTGATGAAGCTATGGATTATGTTCTAGGTTTTTTTTTAGTTAATGATGTTAGCGAAAGAAACTTTCAAAAAAACAAAGGTTTAACTTGGGATAAAGGAAAAGGATTTGATACATTTGGTCCAATTGGTCCATACATCATAACAAAAGATGAGTTGCCTGATTATCAAAATTTAAATATGTTTTTAGATGTTGATGGCAAAAGAATGCAAACTGGAAATACAAAGCAAATGATTTTTGACATCAAAACTTTAGTATCATACATGAGTTCATGCATGAGTTTACACCCTGGAGACATATGTTGCACGGGAACACCACCAGGTGTAGGAGAAAACATGAAGCCACCTCATTTCTTAAAAGGAGGAGAATATGTTACTCTTGGAATTGATAAATTGGGTGAACAAAAACATACTGTAATACCCTATAAAGATTAAGGTTTTTAAAAAAAAATAATTTAGTAAAAAAAATAATAAAGTTACTTCAAAATAAA
>JACWEQ010000006.1 GCA_014653365.1 Pelagibacterales bacterium SAG-MED49
ATCCGGATGACGCATATGCTCTTAATTATTTAGCATACTCTTGGTTGGATTGTGTCAATAATGACAAAGATATATCAGTTTTAAAATCTCAATTTGACAACAAGCTACTTAATCAAAGTGGTTTATTATCAATTAAGCCAAAAATATTTGTTTGCAATGTAGATGAACAAAGTGTTCAGGAGGGAAACCAGTATACTCAAAAATTTATAGAAAAATTTGGTGAAGAAAATACTTTAATTGTATCTGCTGATATAGAAAATCAAATTAATGAGCTAGAGTCGAATGAGAGAAAAAATTATATGGAAATGATTGGTTTAAAAGAAACTGGATTAAACCTATTAATTCAAAAAGGATACAAAATCTTAGAACTAGATACATATTTTACGTCTGGACCAGAAGAAACTAGAGCTTGGACTATTCAAAAAAACTGTACAGCTCCAAAAGCAGCTGGTGAAATACATACTGATTTTGAAAAAGGATTTATTAGAGCTGAGACAGTCTCTTATAATGATTTTATTACAAATGATGGGTGGGTTAATTCAAAAACTAACGGTAAAATGAGACTAGAAGGTAAAGATTATATTGTAAAAGATGGAGATGTTTTAAACTTCAGATTCAACACGTGACCATACTTTTTTCATACTAAAATATACCAAGATAGTTAAAATAATTAAATACACAATTGCTTTAAAACCCATTTGATGTCTAGCTTCTAAATGAGGCTCAGCTGCCCACATTAAAAATGTAGTTACATCTTTTGACATTTGCTCAACAGTTGCTTTGGTACCATCTCCATATTCAACTATATCTTCTGAAAGGGGAGCAGACATTCTAATTTTATTTCCATACATGTATTTATTGTAATGAACACCTTCGTCTAATGTCACTCCACTTGGTGCTTCTTCATAACCCTGAAGCAATGAATAAATATAATCTACCCCACCACCTCTTGCTTTAACTAAAACTGACATGTCAGGTGGATATGCACCACCATTTGCAGCTTGCGCAGCTTTAACATTTTCATATGGCATTACAAATTTATCAGATAGCTTTGCTGGTCTTTCAAACATTTCGCCATCTGCATTAGGTCCATCGGTCACTTCAAAAGATGCTGCAATTGCCTTAGTTTCTGCTTCTGAGAATTCTGGCCCACCCTTTTCTCCTAAATTTCTATAACTTAAATATTTCATCGAATGGCAGGCAGCACAGACTTCCGTATAAACCTGATAGCCTCTTTGAAGTGAACCCCTATCAAATTTACCAAAAAGTCCCTTAAAGCTCCAATCAGTTTTTAAATAATCAATTTTTTCAGCTGAGTTTGATTGGGTAATTGTAAAAAAAAATAAGACTAGAATTGAAAATAATTTAATAAAATTCTTCACTTTATTTATTTAGGCTTTCTTTGTTTTTAGCCATTGCTAAATTTGGAGAGCCTCCAAGAATAGGTTCAGTAATACTTAGGGGAACTGGTATAGTTTTTTCCTTAAACCCAAGTACAGGTAAAATAACTAGAAAGTGAAGGAAGTAATATGCTGTAGCTACTCTTGCTATTAGTAAATAAAGACCTTCGGCTGGCATTGCTCCTATGTATCCTAATATCAAAACATCGGCGACAAGTATCCAATAAAACTGTTTGTATAGCGGTCTAAATACTGCTGATCTTATTTTTGATGTATCTAACCATGGTAGGGCGGCTAATATTAGGATTGCAGACAACATCGCAACTACACCAAGAAGTTTATCAGGCACCGATCTTAAAATTGCATAGAAAGGTAGTAAATACCATTCAGGAACAATATGAGCTGGAGTAACCATTGGATTAGCTTCTATATAGTTATCAGCGTGACCTAAAATATTTGGTGAATAAAAAACAAAAAATGCGAAGACAATCATAAACATTAGCAATGCAAAACCATCTTTAATAACAATGTATGGATGGAATGGCACAGTATCTTTTGACGGTTTTTTAATATCTATTCCAACTGGATTATTATTCCCAGGAACGTGTAATGCCCAAATATGAAGAACAACAAGGCCTAAAATTAAAAAGGGTATTAAGTAATGTAGTGTAAAAAATCTAGTTAGTGTTGGATTGTCTACAGAATAACCACCCCATAACCAAGTTACAATACCCTCTCCCACTAATGGTATTGCGCTGAATAAATTAGTTATAACTGTTGCTCCCCAAAAACTCATTTGCCCCCAAGGTAATACATAACCCATAAATGCAGCTGCCATCATCAATAAGTAAATAATTATTCCAATAATCCAGATAATTTCTCTTGGAGATTTATAAGATCCATAAAATAAAGATCGAAAAATATGAATGTAAACTGCTAGAAAAAACATTGAAGCACCGTTTGCATGAATATATCTAATTAACCAACCATAGTTTACATCTCTCATGATATGTTCTACACTTTCAAAAGCCATATCTGCATGTGCGATGTAATGCATTGCAAGTGTTAAACCGGTTACTATTTGAGTTATTAAACAGAAAGTTAAAATTCCACCAAAAGTCCACCAATAATTTAAATTCTTAGGAGTTGGATAATCAGTTAGATGACTTGCCAGTGTAAGTAATGGTAGTCTATCGTTAAACCATTTTCCAAATTTTGATGAAGGTACGTATTCGTGATCACTCATATAATTTAACCAATTTTGATTGTATTAGCGTTAACAAATTCATATTTAGGAACTTCCATATTTAAAGGTGCTGGACCTTTTCTAATTCTACCTGAGGTATCATAGTGCGAACCATGGCACGGACAAAACCAACCATCATAATCACCTTTATCATTTAAAGGTACACATCCAAGGTGAGTACAAACTCCAAGCATCACTAGCCATTGTGGATCTTTTGCTCTATCCTCATCTTTTTCAGGATGTTTTAAATCTTCCATTTTAACAGATCTTGCTTCTGAAATTTCATCTTGGGTTCTTCTTCTTATAAAAACTGGTTTACCTCTCCAAAGTACTGTGATGGTGTTTCCAGGTTGAACCGAACTTACATCAACTTCTGTGCTAGCTAATGCCTTAACTGAAGCATCAGGATTCATCTGATCAACAAGTGGCCAAACAACTGCGGCTACTCCTACAACTCCCACAGCATATGAGGCAGTAAATAAAAAATCTCGTCTTTCTGGTTTTTTATCTGACATCTATTTTAGTTGTTTATCTTGCCTAATATTGATTTAAATAACTTATTATACGAATTCATATAATATAAAATAATATTTTTACTACTGATAGAATGACACAGAATTCAACAATTCTAAGACCTATAATTGCACTGTATGAGCCTGATATTCCTCAAAATACAGCAGCAATAATTAGAACTTGCGCATGTTTGGGGGCAAAATTAGAAATAATTGAACCCTGTGGTTTTCTTTTAACAGATAAACGCTTTAAAAGAGTGGTTATGGACTATATGGATCATAAACAAATTGAATTCTATCAAAGCTCGGATAAATTTTTTGAAGCTAAAAAGGATCAGAGAGTTATATTAATGACAACAAAGGGATCGATATCTTACACTAAGTTTAAGTTTAATTCAGAGGACACAATATTATTTGGGCGTGAAAGTGCTGGAGTGCCAGAAAGTATTCATCAATTAATAGAAAATAGATTAAAAATACCAATGAATAATAATGTTAGATCTCTTAATATTGCATCTTCAGTTGCGATTGTTTTAGCTGAAAGTTTAAGACAAACAGAAATAATATAAATGGATTTAAACATTAAAAAAGACCTGGCTAGCAATTGGTTTAAGCTACTCCAAAATGCAATCTGTGATGATATTGTCAAATTAGAAAAAAATAAATTAAAATTTAAATCAACTACTTGGAAAAGAAATAAAGACAAAGATGAAGGTGGCGGTGAATACAGAATTATTAAAGACGGAAAAATTTTTGAAAAAGTAGGTGTAAATTTTTCAAAAGTTCATGGAAAATTTCCAACACAATTTCAAAATAAAATTCCAGGAGCTAGTAAAGATCCTAGATTTTGGGCTTCAGGAATATCAGTAGTAATGCATATGAAAAATCCCCATATCCCAGCAATGCACTTCAATACCAGATATATTTGTACAACACAAAATTGGTTTGGAGGGGGGATGGATGTTACACCTTCAAGTAAAGATATAACTGAAAAGAAAAAATTCCACAAAACTTTAAAGTCAATGTGTGATCGACATAATAAAGATTATTACAAAAAATATAAAAAATGGTGTGATGAATATTTTTACCTACCTCATCGAAATGAAGCTAGAGGAATTGGTGGAATTTTTTTTGATTATAAAAAAGAAGATTTTGAAAAAGATTTTAAATTTGTAAGAGATGTGGGTGTTACATTTCAAATGATATTTAATGATACTATCAAAAGAAAAATTAAAAAAAAATGGACTTTAAAGGATAAAGAGATGCAGTATATTAAAAGAGGTCGATATACAGAATTTAATTTGTTATATGATCGAGGTACAAAATTTGGGTTACAGACAGGTGGAAACGTAGAAGGAATATTAATGTCGTTACCTCCAATTGCAAAATGGAAATAAAAAATGGATAAAGAACCAATCACATTAAATGGTTTAAATAGATTAGAAGAAGAACTAGTTTTTTTAAAAGAGAAAAAAAGACCCGAAATAGTGGCTGCCATATCAGAAGCAAGATCACATGGGGATCTTAAAGAAAATGCAGAATATCATGCCGCCAAAGAGGAACAATCTCATAATGAAGGTAGAATAACAGAAATTAACGATATCATAGCAAGAGCAAATGTAATTGATGTTACAAAATTAAATAATGATGGAAAAGTAATTTTTGGTTCCACTGTCTTTTTAGAAAATTTGGATAATGGAGAAAAAATTAGCTACAAAATAGTCGGAAAAGATGAGGCTGATTTGAAACAAAAATTAATCTTCTTCCAGTCTCCAATAGGTAGAGGGCTAATAGGTAAAAACAAAAACGATTTAGTAGAAATTAAAACCCCAGCTGGAGTTAAAAATTTTGAAATTAAAGACGTAAAATATATCTAACTTTTAGCAATTTTTTCGACTTGTTTATCAGAGATATTAAAATTATTGCCTACCCAAATTTCTTCAATCATTTTTATTTTACTGCCTAATGTTTTGCCCTTAGGAATATCATATTTATTCATAAGTAAATTGGCTCCCACTGGCATAGTTGGGATTACTTTATCTTGATAAGTTTCCATTAATTTAATCAGTTTTTTTTCTATTTTACTTGATGTAAATAACTTGAAATTAATAATATCACATACAGCCTGCTTACCATTAAAATAAAAAATCTTATTAAGATTTTTTTCTGTAAAGTTTTTAATATTAACTTTTTCTTTATAAAAAAGATCAATTAATTTTAATCTTTTTTGGTCTTTTTTAGACATGCTAAATTTATAAAAAAAGTAATCAGTATTGTCGGTTCCATCGATTATCATGAGTGATAATAAAAAAATAAAATCAATTTTTAATAAATTTTCATTTGCATACGGATTTAATTTTTTAAATCTTTCTAAATTTTTTAATTGAGGAAATATAATTTCTATAAGTTCCAAACTATCTTTGTCTTTAAAAAGTTTGATAAAGCCATTAGATTTTGTTAATTTTTTTAATTCATCTAATAATCTCTCGCTAGATAATTTAGATATTCCGCCAATATTTCTCTTAATTATTTTAATTACTTCAGGGTCATGATCATATTTTGAATAATTTAGAAAGAAACGAATGTATCTAAGTATTCTTAAATAATCCTCTTTAATTCTACTTTCAATATCACCTATAAAATTAATTAAACCTTTCTCTAAATCTTTTTTACCATTATTGGGATCAAATAAATTTCCTTCTTCATCTGAATAAATAGAATTAATTGAAAAATCTCTTCTTGCAGCATCTTCTTTCCAGTCTATAGAAAACTCTACTTTTGCATGTCTACCATCTGTTTTAATATCTTTTCTTAATGAAGTAATTTCATATTTATATTTATCAATTATCGCTGTGACTGTTCCATGTTCAATGCCAGTTTCATAGAAATTAATATCTTTAGCTTTTAAAGCTTCACAAACTTCATTAGGTTTTAAATTTGTGGCTAAATCAATATCATCTACATTTTCTCGTTTTATAATCTTTCGGATACACCCACCCACATATCTAACCTCACTGCTTTCTGAATAGTTATTAATTGCATTAAAAATTTTATTGGCAGGTGTCTGATTATTAATATCTTTTAGATTTTGACTTATATAATCAAGGTTTTTTGATCTAAAAAAAATTCTATCTAATAAGTTATTCATATATGGCTGGCCCACAAGGATTCGAACCTCGGATCTCTGTACCAAAAACAGATGTGATACCACTTCACCATGGGCCAATATTTATTTCATATATCACAAAAAAAAAAAATTATATAGTTTTTGATGTATTGCACCAATAATTTTTATATTTCCTTTTAAATTGAACTTTTGCCATTTCACAATCTTTTTTTGACTGGTAATACGCAATTATTACTGAGCCCGAACCCGTCATTCTTACAAATAATGGATTTTTTAAATTTTCTAAAAAAGATTTAATCTTTTTAAGTTTTGGATATCTAGAAAATGTGGCTCCTTCCAAGGCATTTTCTTGTCTCAACAAGTACTCAGCATTAAACATTGATTTTTTTGGATTATTAAATTTAGAATTTGTAATTTTTTTTTACTCTTGAATAAATCTCTTTTGTAGAACAACCAAAATTTGGCTTAACCAGGAGTGTATGAAATATAGGGCACTTAGAAAACTTTTTAACCATATTATTAGATTTCAATATAACACTTGACTGATTGACTCCTAAAATTACATCAGAACCAATTAAACTTGAAATATTTTGAATTTGTTTTTGACTAATCTTTAAAATCTTTTTTTTAAGTAGAAAATTTAAGACACTCGATGCATTCATTGATCCTCCACCAAGTCCTGCTTCTTGTGGTATATTTTTTTTTATTCTAATCTGAAACTTTCTATCTTTTAATAATTTCTTTTCATCAAGAATCTTAAAAAGTTTTGTAACAGTATTATTGTTATCAATATTTTTTGCAAAATTTCCATAAAAAGAAATTTGATGGTTAGGTCTTTTAATTTTCTTAATAAAAATAAAATCACACAAACTAATGAACGAAACAATACTTTCAATTTTATGTAATAAATTTAATTTACCTGTAACATTCAATGCTAAATTAATTTTAGCAAATGATTTAACTTCAATAAAGCTCATTTAGCTATTCTTAAGACCTTCTATGATTTTAATATTTATATTTTTTCTTATATCTTCATCGGTATCATCAAAGCTTAAAACATTATTCCAAAAATACCTTGCTTGAATTTTTCGATTTAATTTCCATAATATATCTCCATAATGATCGTTTACTACTGGGTCTTCTGGCATTAATTCTACTGCTCTTTTTAAATATTTCTCTGCCTCAACATAATTGTCTATTAAATAATAAGCCCAACCTATTGAGTCTATAATGTAAGGATCTTCACTTTTAGTTGCGTATGCTTTTTCCAACATTTGAAAAGCTTCATCAATTTTATAATCACGCTCCAACCAAGAGTATGCTAAATAATTAAGAGCATATGCGTCATCCGGATTAATTTTCAATGAGTGCAACAGGTCCTCATCAGACTTTTCGTAATTACCTAATCTTTCATAGCTTCCACCACGTCTATAGAGTAAGTCTGACTTCATATCAGACTTATCACTTAGTGATGAAATAATCTGTGTGTAATAATCTATTGCTTTTTCATACTTTTTTGCATTCTTGTAAAAGTTTGCAATATCAAAAACCATTTTTAAATTTGGATTTTTAATTTTATTAAACTTTGCACTTAAATAGTCTATTCCCTCTTCATAACCATCCTCTTTAATAATCATTTGAGCTTCCTTTTTAACTCTAAACCAATAATAAAATTCATCCTCTTTATTAAAGTTTTTCAAAACCTCTTTGACTTTAATATACTCTTTATTCATATAAAAATTTTCAGCTACAAGAGATAAATTAAATGTAAAATTTGGATTTAAATAATTAGACAAATTTAAATAAAAATTTGAATTTTCAAAATCATCCTGAGATGAATAAAGATTTGAAACTAAAAACAAAAATTCACTAACTATATCATTATGGTTGTTGCATGAAAAAATTTTATTAAACTCTTTAAATTTTCCATTTTCAATCCAGCTTCTACTTTGAGATAATAATAATGTAGAATTAATATATTCAAGTTGTCCAGCAATCTCTTTTGCTTCTTCTATTTTTATATTTTCTATTAAATAGTTAATATAAAAAAATATATATCTTGAATAATCTCCTTGTTGATTATTAATCAAGTTTACAAAAAAAGACCCAGTATTACTTTTCTTTAGATAACATCTTTGAAACATTTGAGATATTAAAGATAAGTTTCCAAAATTTTGTTTATTAGATAAAATTTTCTTATTTTTAAAACTGTAAACATATTGTTTTAATGTTTCAGAAATTATTAAATTAAATCTTCTTTGATTTTTAAATTTTAAGCTTTGAGTTAAATATTCTTCAGCTTTTTTAAAATCATTTTTTTTTAAACTATCGACTACTAAAAGGATATAAGCATTAAAAAAATCTGTGTTATCTTTATTGTTTCTATTTTTAATTACATTGATTGCTTGAGCCACTTTGTTTTCTAAAACTAAAGAATACACATATCTTTTTAAATATATATCATGTTTGTTTATTAGGACTTTAGAGGCATTAAAAAATTTTAGTGCATCTGTATTGTCTTTATTTTCATATGCAATTATTCCCGAAAAATAATTTGTTAAATCTCTTGAATTAAAGTCATTAAAACTAGCACTTTTAGAATACACGGGTGTCTGATAGAATATTATTAAGGCTAATAATATTTTAATTAGTTTATTAAACATTTGATCATTCTATGACTAAAAAAGTGATAAATCAAAAAGGCAAATTAGACGAGGAATTAATAAATACAATACAGCCAAACTTTATATTTAAAGATAAACCCATGAATAGATTTAATATTGTTGAAAATACTCATGATAATAATCAAACAGATAAATTAGAATTATTAGAGAAATTAAAACAACAAATAAATTCAATCGAAAATTGTAATTTAAAAGAAAATTCTCAAAATCTTGTTCTTGGTGATGGGAATATAAATAGTCCAGTTATGTTAATTGGAGAAGCTCCAGGCATTGAAGAGGATAAATCCAGCAAAACATTTAAAGGAGAAGTTGGAGAATTATTGAATAAAATGCTACTAGCAATTGAAATTAAAAGACAAAATATTTATTGCAGTTATGCAATAAACTTTAGGCCTCCTGAAGATAGAAAGCCTACATCTCAAGAAATAAAAAGATATTCGGTTTTCTTAAAAGAGCATATCTCAATCATTAATCCAAAAATTATTATTTTAATGGGTAGTTCGGCAATGGAAGCAGTAACAGGAATTAATAGCAAAATATCGTCTGAAAGAGGAAAATGGCAAGAAACAATATTAAAAAATAAAACTTATCCTGTAATGATATCATTTAATCCATCTTACCTAATTAGATTTCCAGAAAATAAGAAATATTCATGGGAAGATTTAAAAAAGATTAAAAAGAAAATTACTGAAATGGAGATTGTCATTTAAGTTGATATGATTGGATTATATAAAAGATATATTTCTTGGTGGGGGAAAAAACTTAAAATTTCTAATTATGGTCTACTATGGGTTTCTTTTATAAAGGGAGTGTTAGTTGGACTATTAATTTATCACTTCATAATGATTTAAATGAAAATTACAGCTGGTGTAGACGAGGTCGGAAGAGGAAGTCTAATAGGACCAGTTTATGCAGCAGCAGTAATTTTAAATAAAAAAATCAATAAAAAATTATTAAAAGACTCTAAAACTATCAGTAAAAATAAAAGAGAATTATTATCAAACTATATACAAAAAAATTCTATTTGGTCGGTTGGGAAAGCATCAGTCAAAGAAATAGATAAGATCAATATCTTGCAAGCAAGTTTACTTGCAATGAAAAGAGCTATCAAAAAACTTAAAAAAAAACCATCGCATGTTTTAATTGATGGAAATAAAATTCCTGATTTAAAAAATTATGATTTAAAAGCAATAATTAAAGGTGATCAAAAAATAGCTTCTATCTCTGCAGCATCAATTGTTGCTAAAGTTGCCAGAGATAAATTCATAACTACATTGGCTAAGAAAAATAAAGGATATGGTTGGGATCAAAATTTTGGATATGGAACAAAGCAACATTTAAAAGCTATTAAAAAACTTGGTATCAATAAACATCATAGAAAAACCTTCTCTCCTATATCAAAATTTAAGACACACAATATCTAGTTACCTACTTTTAAATTAGCACAAATCGAATCCAGTTAATTCAATCTCAGGTTGACCCAAGAATTCAATTGGAGTCTAATTACTTCATACAAATGAAAGCTGATTTTAAAAATAAAATTATTAACGGAGACAGTCTCGAGGAATTAAAAAAAATTCCAAGTGAAACTTTTGATTTAGTTTTTGCAGACCCTCCATACAATTTGCAGTTAAAAGGTGAGCTTACTAGACCAGACAGATCTAAAGTCAGTGCTGTAAATGATAAATGGGATCAATTTGAAAATTTTAAAAAATATGACGAGTTTACATACGCATGGTTAGCTGAGTGCAAAAGAGTTTTAAAAAAAGATGGAGCCATCTGGGTCATAGGTAGTTATCACAATATTTTTAGATTGGGTACTGCCATTCAAAATTTAGGATTCTGGATTTTAAATGATGTGATATGGAATAAAAATAATCCAATGCCTAATTTTAGAGGAACACGATTTACAAATGCTCATGAAACATTAATCTGGGCATCAAAGAGTGAAAAATCAAAATATACTTTTAATTATCAATCATTAAAATGTTTAAATGATGACCTGCAAATGAGATCTAACTGGAATTTACCAATCTGCAGTGGCTCAGAAAGACTTAAAAAAAATGGCAAAAAAGTACATTCAACCCAAAAACCAGAGTCTCTATTGCATAGGGTTTTATTAGCATCATCTAATAAAGATGACATGATTTTAGATCCATTTTTAGGATCAGGAACAACAGCCACTGTAGCAAAAAGATTAGGTCGGAATTATTATGGTGTAGAAAAAGAAAAAAATTATTTTAAAGCAGCTGAACAAAGATTAAAAATTACAAAACCTATTGAAGATAATTACTTAGATACTTTAATAAATAATAGATCTAAACCAAGAATACCTTTTGGTTCACTAGTAGAGCTTGGCATAATCAAGCCTGGTACAAATATTTTTGATAATAAAAAAAAAATTACCGCAAGAATTATGGCTGATGGAAGTATTAAGCATGAACAAACTGAAGGATCTATTCATAAAGTTGCAGCAACAATTTTAGGAGCTGAAAGTTGTAATGGCTGGACTTATTGGCATTGTGATATTAATGGAAAAATACTTCCAATAGATTATCTAAGACAAAGATTAATTTCAAAAAATTAATTCTTATAAATTTTACCCAGATAATTTTCTAAGAATTTCTTGTTCTTTGTTAGTAACTTTAAACTGAGATTTCTAAAAAAAACTATGAGGGGGTTGGATACGTGAAAAGCAAATTGATTTAGTTTTGATCTATTATTAATCATTTTTACTTTTGTAACTCTGTTGTTATAGAAATTATTTTTATTAGTCATAATATCATCAAACAAGTCTGAGCCACTTTCGATAGATTGAGAAGCTCCTTGAGCAAATGATGGTGGAAAAGCAAAAAAAGCATCTCCAATTAAAGAGATATTGTTGCCTGGTTTAAGATAGCCTTTGCTAACGAAAACTGGAAAGCATTTGAAGTTATTAAGATTATCTAAAATATTTGCAGAAATTTTATTTTGTAATTTATCTTTAATACTCTGAATGAAACCCTCGTCTTTAAAAAGACCATAATTATCAAGCTCATTTGCTGTTAATTTGTATTTTAAAACTCCAATAAAATTAAAAGCTTCATTGTCGTTATTTACTGGATAAATTACGTAATGAAAATTATTACCCATAAATAAAGAAATATTTTTTTCATTTAAATTATTAAGGTTTTTTCTTGAAATATTACCTCTAATTGCAATTGAATTATTATAAGTAGGTTTTATTTCATTATTAGAAATTAAAGATTTACCTTTAGAAAATACACCGTCAGAAATAATTAAATGATCATAAATTACTTTAATACTTTTATTAAAAGTTAAAATTATTTGACTATTATTTTTTTCAATTTTTTCAATATTATGATCATATTTGATTATATTATCCTCCAATTGATCTTTTAAAAATTCAACTAATTTAGACCTTTGCAGCGTTGTGTACTTACAATTTTCGGAATTAAACTCTGAAATATTTAGATCACATATTTTTTTTTCTTGATTAATTTCATAAAAATCAATTTTTTTAGGGTTAAATTTATCTTTGCTTTCTAAAGTATTAAATCCAATTCTATTAAGAAGTTTAATGCTGTTTGTTGATAGCTGTATTCCATATCCTTCGTCTAGATTAATTGAGGTATTTTTTTCATAAATAGTTACCTTGTAATCAAGATTTTCTTTAAATAAATTTGCAACAAATAGACCTGAAATACCTGCTCCTATAACTGCAATTTTTTTCATTTATGACTTTCCAAGTATGTAACAATCTTTTTTGTAAAAGTTGGCAAAGTATAGTTTTTTAATTTTTTAGGATCAATCCAATATGAAAACGGAATTGGTTTGGTGATCTTATCATTTTTAATTTCAATATTCATATTCATATTAGACATTTTAAAATTTAAATTTTGATTAAAGTTTTTAGGTCTAATTAATTCCTGCATTGGAAAAATATTAAAATTTTTTAAAAAATTAAAGTTTCTATTTTTTACTAATAAATATTTATCATTTTTTTTATAAACTTTGAGTAAAAAATATTTATCTTTATTAGTTTTTTTAATTTTATTTAAAACAAAATCTTTCTTAGCAAAGGATTTACATTTTTTAGAGATTGGACATTTTTCACAAAGAGGATTATTGTGTCTACAGATTAGTGCACCTAATTCCATTAGTGCCTGAGCATAATCACTAGATCTATTTGATTTTCCTAAAACTTTTTTGCTTTTAATTAAGTTATCTTTTTGTATTTGATTTTCTTTCTTTAAGTATAGATATCTTTTTAAAACTCTTTCAACATTACCATCTAATGGAATAAAAGGTTTATTAAATGCGATAGCTGATATTGCGCTTGCAGTATAGTCTCCAATACCAGGTAATGATTTTAAATCTAAAAAATTATCAGGTAATCTTTTATTAAAATTTTTAATAATGACTTGAGCAGTTTTTTTTAAATTTCTAACTCTTGAATAATATCCAAGACCCTCCCAAAGCTTAATGAGTTTTCGATTTTCGAAACTAGCTAAAGTTTCTAGATCTGGAATATTTTTAATAAACCGATTGAAATAAGGTATCACTGTTACAACTTGAGTTTGTTGAAGCATAAATTCACTGACTAAAGTGTAATATTGCCTTTTTTTTGAAGAGGTTTTTTTTCGCCAAGGCAATGATCTTTTATTAATATCATACCAATTAAGAATTTTATTTGTTATTATCTGATCTTTCATATGCAATTTAAAAATAATACTAAGCGTGGAAATGTAACCATTCAAGGTTTAAGATCTTTTAAAGACACTTTACCTAAAAATATAAAAAAAATCATTAATAAGAAGGGTCATATTTATTCTGAAACACTTGGTAACTGGAGATATATTGTTGGAGATGAATTATTTAAAGTTTGTTATCCAAAAACATTCAAAAACTCTAATAGGTTTGGGGTTAGCACCTTATTGGTAATGGTAAAAAGAGGGCATGAGGTTGATTTGGAATATTCTAAAAAAGAAATTTTAGATAAAATGAATAGTTTTTTTGGTTATTCAGTAATAGAAAAGCTCAAATTTATTAGCTTTGATGATGAGCAAAAAATCTTTGTAAAAAAAGAGACTGGCCAAGAAAATGTCGCAATTAATAAATACCAAAGTAAAATTAATGATGTTAAGAATGATAAAGTTAAAAAGTCACTTATTGAATTAACCAAAGTATTTAAAGAAAAATGAAAAAAATTCTAATTTTTATAACAATATTTTTTAGCACAATTACAATTGTAAATGCAGATGAGATGAAAAGAATTGTTGTAGGCAATGAAGATGCAAAAATAACCATTATTGCTTTTGAATCATTAACCTGTAGTTACTGTGCAAATTTTCATAAAGACGTATATCCGCAACTTAAAAAAGATTATCTAGATACTGGTTTAGCCAAAATTGAATTTAGACACTTTCCTTTGGATATAGCTGCTTTTAATGCTGCAAAAATTTCACAATGTAAAAATGATGGTGATTCGAAAATATTAAATAGTTTATATGCAAATCAACAAAAATGGGTCAAAGGTAGTTCAGCTGAAGAAGCAAATAAGAACCTTGAAAAATTTTTAAATAATGAGGGGTTTGATGTTGATTTTAAAACCTGCTTAAACAACCAAGAAATTGAGGATTTTGTTTTAAATGATAGAATCGATGGTGTTAAAAACTACAAGGTTAATTCTACCCCTACGATAATAATTAATGATGCAAAGTTTGAAAAAACTCTCAATTACAAAAATTTAAAAAAAGCTCTAGAAAAACTGATATAAGTTAGTGCATGGAGTTTAAAAAAATCCAACTTAATGGATTTAAATCTTTTGCAGATAAAACAAATTTTCTAATTGAAGAAGGTCTAACAGGGATTGTGGGTCCAAATGGATGTGGAAAATCAAATATTGTTGAGTCTTTAAGGTGGGCTATGGGGGAAACCTCTGCAAAAAGTATGAGGGGTTCTGGAATGGAAGATGTAATTTTTTCAGGTACATCAAACAAGGCCTCTAAAAATATTGCTGAAGTTTCTATTGATCTAGATAACAAAAATAATGAAGGGCCAGTTCAATACCGTGAATTTGATAAAATTAATGTTAAAAGAAAGATAGAAAAAGACAAAGGTTCAAAGTTTTTTATTAACGATAAAGAGGTTAGAGCAAGAGATGCTCAAATGTTTTTTGCAGATCTATCAACCGGTGCTCACTCACCTTCAATGATTAGTCAAGGACGTATTGGATCTTTAGTGACAGCAAAGCCAACTGATCGAAGAGCTATTTTGGAAGAGGCTGCTGGTATTTCAGGTTTACATGTTAGAAGACACGAAGCAGAATTAAGATTAGGAGCAGCAGAAAACAATCTTAAAAGAGCAGATGAACTTAGAAGACAACAAGAAAGACAATTAGCTAATCTTCAAAAACAAGCTGAAGAAGCTACGAAATATAAATTAATTACTGGAGAAATAAAAAAAATTGAAGCTGGGCTGTATTATTTAAAATTACTAGAAATTGGTAAAGAAAAAAAAATTGAAAATGAAATTAATAATAAAGCTGAGGAAGAAGTTGAGGGTTTTAACAGTAAAATTTCTGAACTTGAAAACTTAATTAAATTAGCAACAGATAAAGTTTCACCTCTTCGGGAAAAAAATATAGAGAACTTATCTAGAATTCAAAGACTTAATCTTGAACTTCAAAGTCTTGACGAAGAAAACATTAGAATTCAAGATGAAATTGAAAGTATTAAAAAATCAATTCAAACTCTTGACGAGGATATATCTAGAGAAAGAGGAATTATAATTGATGCAAATTCAAACGAAAAGAGACTTAAGGAAGAAAAAACAGATCTAATAAATATAGATTCAAAATATTTTGAAACTGAAAAACTGTCAAACGATGAATTAGAGAGCGCAAAGAGAGAGCTTAAAAAAGAACAGGAAGCAGTAGATGAAATTGTTAGTACTATTGCTGAGGGGACCTTAAATATAAGTATTGGACCAATTAAAAATGTTAAAAGTTCTATAATTAGAGTGAAAGAATTAATTGATAGTAACGAAATAAATCAAGCTGTAACCCTACTAGACAGGTGTAATATGGAGCTAGATAATTTTTTAAGTGATTTAAAAAATGAAAAAAGTAGAGGTGAGCTATTAAGTGTAAATAAAAAATCACAAAATATAAAACTACTTCAAGAAAAATATGCTGACGCATATAGTAAAAATCAATCTATTAAAAACGAGTCTATTAAGCGTAATGAAAGAATTAAAACTATTGAAACTGAAATTGAAAGTTGGAAAAATTTACTAGCCAATTCAGAAAAGATGGTTGCAGAGTTAACAGAAAGAAAAAATAAATTTACAGTACAATTAACAGAATTAGATAATCAGCCAAAAGTTCAAGCTGAAAGAAAAGGTCAAATTTCAGAAAACCTTAGAATTTCAGATAAAGATAAAATTGATAACGATGTAGTTATAGAAGATACTGATCAAACAATTGAGTCATTAAGATCGCAACTAAACGAAATACAAGAGCAATCAATTCAAATCAGAGAACGTAAAGCAAGCTCTGGGGCAACTATTGAAGGATTAGAAAAAAGAAAAATTGATCTTTTAGATAGAATAAATTCAGAACTTAATTTATCTGAAGAAAATATTTTAGAAAATTCAAATTTAAATGGCGTTGAAGAATTACCTGATGCTGTTGATCAAGAAGATGATTTAGATAAAAAAAAACAAGAAAGAGAAAAATTAGGATCAGTAAATTTAAAAGCTGATGAAGAAACAAGTAAATATGAAGATGAAATTAAAAAAATGGAACAAGATCGTGCTGACTTAGTAACAGCAATTAAAAAATTAAAAGATAGCATTAATGAACTAAACCAAAAAGGAAGGGAAAGACTGATCGAGGCATTCGAAAAAGTAAATAGAAAATTTAATGAAGTTTACACAAAACTATTCAATGGTGGAAATGCCAAACTGGAATTAGTAGATTCAGACGATCCCTTAGAAGCTGGTTTAGAAATGTTAGTCAGCCCTCCAGGCAAAAGGCTTCAGTCAATAACTTTATTATCAGGTGGTGAACAGGCACTTACTGCTCTATCTTTAATTTTTGCAGTTTTTTTAACTAACCCATCTCCAATTTGTGTATTAGATGAAGTTGATGCACCATTGGATGATGCCAATGTGACAAGATTTTGCAACTTACTAGAAGAGTTAATAAAAATTACAAATACAAAATTTATTATTGTTACTCATCATGCACTAACGATGTCTAAAATGCACAGACTTTATGGGGTTACTATGCCAGAAAAAGGGATTAGCCAGTTAGTTGCTGTTGATTTACAAAAAGCAGAGAGTATGGTTGCTTAAACTATTTAAATGTCAAAAGATCCATTTAAAACTCGCTTAGAGATTGCAAAAGACAAGATTTCAAAGAAAAATTTGTACAATAAAAAAGATAATCCATCATCTATCGGAACAGCCTTTAAATTAAGTACTGAATTAGTCTCAGCAGTCGCTGTTGGGACAATTATTGGGTTTATTTTTGACAAGACCTTTGGTACTAAACCCTGGTTTATATTAATATTTTTTTTTGTGGGTGTGGTTGCAGGAATAACCAATGTAATCAGGTCTGCTAAAAATATGCAAAAATAGTAAAAAATTTATGGCAGCAAATCCAATGACCCAATTCAATGTTTATAGAATTGGACCAGAAATAAAATTAGGTGCTTTTGACATCTCATTTACTAATGCAAGCTTATTTATGATTATAAGCTCTTTAGCAATTTTAATAATTTTTAATATTGGTTCTAAAAAAAATTCACTTCTTCCAAATAAAGTTCAGCTACTAGCAGAACTTAGTTATACATTTGTGTCCAAAATGATTAGTGATACTGCTGGACTTAAAGCAAAACCATATTTTGCATTTATTTTTTCTCTTTTCATGTTTGTGCTATTTTGCAACATGTTTGGAATGATACCTTACACTTTCACAGTGACTAGCCATATCATCGTAACATTTGTATTGGCTGCCTTTATATTTATTGGAGTAACAATTGTGGGATTTGCAAAACATGGTTTTGGTTATCTAAAATTATTTGTTCCTAGCGGAGTACCTGCGATACTACTTCCACTAATAGTTGTGATTGAAGTTATTTCTTATTTAAGCAGACCAGTCAGTTTATCAGTTAGATTATTTGCTAACATGATGGCAGGTCATACCATGATGAAAGTTTTCGGAGGCTTTGTAATAAGTCTTGGGATAGTTGGTGGATGGCTTCCACTGAGTTTTTCGGTTGCGTTAACAGGTTTGGAGATCTTAGTTGCTTTTCTTCAAGCATATGTTTTTGCAATCTTAACCTGCATCTATTTAAATGATGCATTAAATTTACACCATTAACTAACATAGGAGGATATAATGGAATTAGAAGCAGCAAAAATGATCGGAGCAGGTTTAGCAGCAATAGCTTTAGCTGGTGCCGGTGTTGGTATTGGAATAATTTTCGGAAACTATTTATCAGGAGCGATGAGAAATCCTTCTGCTGCACAAAAACAGTTTCCTAATTTGCTTTTAGGATTTGCACTTGCGGAAGCAACAGGATTATTTGGATTAGTAGTTGCATTAATCATTCTTTTTGCGTTTTAAATTTAATGATTAAAAAAATATATTTTCAGTCAATATTTTTTAGCTTCCTATTTTCTAAGGAAGCTTTTGCAGCTGAAAGCGGAGGTATGCCTCAATTAAATCCTGAGTTTTGGGTTTCACAGATTTTTTGGTTAACATTAACTTTTGGAATTCTGTATATAGTTTTATCTAAACTAATACTACCAAAAATTAGTAATAACTTAGAGTCTCGTAGATCTCAAATACTAGAAAATATTGAGGCTGCAGAGAAACAAAGGGAAGATAGTGAGGCTAAGCTTGAAGAATATGAGAAAATTATTTCTAAAAGTAAATTAGAGGCCAAAAACATCTTCAGCCAATCAAGAGAAAAAGTTTTAAAAGATATTAGTGCCAAAAGAGAAGTGTTAGACAAGCAAATCGATGAGGAAATTAGTAAAGCTGAGCAAGAAATAAACAATTTACGTGAAAGTGCTCCTGATAAAATTAACATGATAGCAATAGAAACCTCATCAGAACTAATACAAAAGCTTATTGGTGCTGAAGTTAATAATAGTAGCATATCTGCAATTGTTGACGATTTGTCTAGAAGAAACGGAGATAAATACTATGGCAATTGATGCAACTTTTTGGGTAGCTGTTTCATTTATTATTTTTTTTGGAGCATTAATTTATCTTAAGATTCCTCAAAAAGTTACTGGGATGTTGGATAAAATGATTTCTGACATTAAAAATGAAATTGATGAAAGTGAAAAATTAAGAACAGACGCAAAAACATTGCTTGATAATGCTCAACACAAATTAGACACCGCACAATCAGTAAGTAATCAAATTCTTGAAGATGCTAAAAAAGATTCTGACAAATTAATTATCGAGTTAAATGATAAGTTTCATAAATCTTCAGAAATAAAAAAAAACTTAGCTGAAAATAAAATAAGTCAAATGAAAGAAGCAGCAATTAAAGAGATAAAGGACACATCAATTAAAATTGCTGTAGATTCTGTTAAAAAGATTATTACTACGTCAGTTGATAAATCTAAACTAGACGCAGTGTTTCAAAAAAATTTAGATGAAACTAAAGTAGAGTTAAGAAAAATTAACTCATAATACTCTTACATTTTCTTTAAAAAACTATAAATTAGAAAAATGAATTCTATTGTTATTGGCTCTGGTTTTGGGGGTATTGCGGCTGCACTTAGGCTTAAAGCCAAAGGTCATAAAGTTACATTAATTGAAAAACATCATGATCTTGGAGGTAGAGCAAGGGTATTTAGAAAAAATGGATTTATATTTGATGGAGGCCCAACTGTAATCACAGCGCCCTATCTAATTAATGAATTATTTGAATTATTTAAAAAAAATCCAAAAGATTATATTAAGCTATCTCCTCTAAAAGTTTGGTATCAGTTTGTTTTTGAAGATAAGTCTAAATTTAATTATTCAGGTAATGAAAATGAAATGAAAGCTCAAATTGAAGAGCTAAATAAAGAAGATGTAAAAGGTTATGAAAAATTAGTAAGTTTTACAAAAAAAATTTTTGACAAAGGTTTTACAGAACTTGCAGATATTCCTTTTGATAAACCATTCGTGATGATGCAGCAATTACCGTCTCTATTAAAACTTAAAAGCTACAAATCAGTCTACTCATTAGTATCTTCATATATAAAAAATGAAAAATTAAGAAGAATGTTAAGTATGCATCCTCTTTTGGTTGGTGGAAATCCATTTACAACAACTTCAATTTATGGGTTAATTTTATACTTGGAAAAAAAATGGGGGATTCATTACTCAATGGGTGGGACCGGAAATATAATAAAAGGTTTTGAAAAATTAATGAATGAAGTTGGTATAAAAGTTATTAAAGGCAATGAAGTAATAAAAATTTTGGCAAAAAATAATAAAGTTACCAGTGTTCAATTAGATAACCATGACAACATAGATGCGGATAATGTTATTTGTAACGCAGATCCACCTGCTGTCTATGAAAAATTATTAGATGAAAAAAATAATAATTCATTTTTATTTAAATGGAAAAAAAAAAGAATGGAATATTCTATGGGACTATTTGTGTATTACTTTGGAACAAAGAAAATCTATGACAATGTTGAGCACCATACAATAAAATTTGGTAGTAAATATAAAGAACATCTAGATGATATATTTGATAAAAAGAAATTAAATAACGATGTCAGTTATTATCTCCATAGACCTTCTGCTACAGACAAGTCTATGGCACCTGAGGGAAATGATTGTTTTTATGTTTTAGTGCCCGTACCCAATAATCAATCAGGAATTGATTGGAGCATTGAAGGTGACAAAATGAAAAAATTAATCATAGATAAAATGGAAAATGATTTAATGCCAAATCTAAGAAATAATATTGTTGAAGATTTCTATTTAACACCAGATTATTTTGAAAAAGATCTTAATACAAAGTTTGGATCTGGATTTTCTATACAACCAAAATTCACCCAATCTGCTTACTTTAGGTTTCATAATAAGTCAGAAATTTATGATGGTCTTTATTTTGTTGGTGCAGGAACACACCCGGGAGCTGGTGTTCCGGGAGTTTTATCATCTGCAAAGGTTTTAGATAAAATTTTGTAATGACAAACCAAAATTACTTGTCAATTTATGCCAAATCTTTTAATTGGGCAGGTTTTTTTTTACCAAAACAAACTTATAAAAAATGTTCGGCATTATATGATTTTTGTAGAGTTGTGGATAATATTGCTGACGATGAGGCTGCAATTGAATTTAAGGAAAATGAATTTAAAAAATTTAGAGATAATTTTAATAACAAAAACTTCAATAATCCTATTATTAAAAATATGTGGAGTCTCATTGATGAATATAATATTTCTTTAAAAATTATTCATGATTTATTTGAAGGTGTTAAATCTGACATCAGTGAAAAAGTAAAATTAAATTCAAAAAAAGAACTAATAATTTATTCGTACAGAGTTGCTGGGACAGTTGGGCTGATGATGGCAAAAATTTTAAAAGTGAGTAAAAAAAGTTCTTTAAAATCAGCAATTGATTTAGGTATAGCAATGCAACTAACAAATATATCAAGAGACGTTATAGAGGATTTAAGAATTAATAGATCTTACATTAATGAAAACTTTGAAGAGATAAAATCCACTTTAATGCTTGCAGAAAAATTTTATGAAAACTCATTTCAATCAATTAAAGAAATTCCAATAAGCTTTCGATTTTCCATCTTAGTTGCAAGACGAGTTTATAGAAAAATTGGATATAAAATTTTAAAAAAAAAAAATTTAGAAAATTATAGAAAATCTGGAAAAATTTATGTTTCAAATCTTGAAAAAATAATTGAGACTTTTCTTTCTTTTTTTGACCTAATTAAACTGTTATTAATAAAAAAAAATGATGACCATATTCAACATGATCATTTATTGATTAGTGAGGAATTAAATCTAGATGAAAGAATTTGATTATATAATAATTGGTGGTGGGTGTGCTGGACTATCTCTTGCATATGAACTGGATATTAATCAAAAGCTAAAAGATAAAACTTTAGCAATTATTGAACCAAGAGATGAATACAAAAAAGATAAAACTTGGTCTTTTTGGCGCGTTACATCTCATAACTTTGAAGATTGTATTAAAAAAAGCTGGGGCAACTTTACAATTAATATCCCAAACAATACAAAACATGTTGAATGTTTAAACACACCCTATCAAACAATTGATAGTGGTTTATTTTATAAAAAAATAATCAATAAATTAAAACAGAATAACAATGTAAATTTTTTTAAAAGTATTAGGGAAATAAATACAGAAAATTCTTTTGTATTTAACAGCGTTAGCGACCTAGAAGAAAGTAAAAACAATTTATGGCAACATTTTTCAGGAATAGAAATCGAAACCAGTAAAGATTTTTTTGATGATCAAATATTCAACTTAATGGATTTTGATTGTGATCAAAAAGATAGTATTCACTTTTTTTATACACTACCCTTCTCTAAAACAAAGGCACTTATAGAAACAACATGGATTTCAGATCTTAATAACAATTCATTAAAAGATTATGATAAACAATTAAAAAACTATATTGAAAATAAATTAAAAATTATAAATTATAAGATTAATTTTAAGGAGACTGGAGCCATTCCTCTATTTCATCCAAAAAATATTAAAAAATTAAATCAGATGGAAATTGGTACCGCTGGAAATATGACAAGACTCAGTACTGGGTACACATTTTTAAATATCCAAGAACAAAGTAGATATATTAGGGAGAATATAGAGAGTATTGCAAAAATAAAAATTTTTTCTTTAGATAAAAAATATCAATTTTTAGATAACATTTTTCTTAGAGTTCTAAAAAATAATCCTAAAAAAATGGCACAAATATTTTACAAAATGTTTAACTGCCCATCAAATACAGTAATAAATTTTTTATCAAATAAAAGCAATATATATGAAGATATCTCAATAATTTCTAAAATGCCAAAATGGATTTTTCTTAAACAATTATTTTAATATGATCAATGAAATTAAAAAAATTAATTTAAATCACTCTTTTATTTTTTTTTTATTATCAGCTATTTTTTCTTTAATAACCTTTAAAACAGATAATTTTAGTATTTCACCATTAATATGTTTGCTACTGATTTTAACTATTGGTGTATCTCATGGATCTTTAGACCATATAAAGGGTAAAAAACTTCTTAATATTCTTAATATTAAAAAAATTTCTATTTTTTATTTCTCATATGTTTTTATAGCTATTTCGGTGATTGTTATTTGGACAGTTATACCCTCCATTTCGTTAATAATTTTTTTGATTATTGCTTCTTTTCATTTCGGCAAAGAAGATACTCAATTTTTAATCAATGAAAATTCTTATCTTAATCAATTACTTTTTTTTTTTAAAGGAGTCTTGATAATCTTTGCACCAATGTTTTTTCACTTTAATGAGACAGTAGTTATATTTAAATTTTTACTAGTCGATAATGAAATTTTTTACTTGACCTTAGGTTTTATAGAAAATAATAAAATATTACCTCTGGGTATCATTTTAAGTACCCTATCAAGTATTTATTTATTTTTGAAAGAATTTGAGATTAAAAAATTAACAATTTTTTTAGATTATTTTTCAATTATAATATTAAATTATTATCTCTCTCCTTTGATAGCGTTTACTATTTACTTTTGTTTTTTACACTCAATTAGACATAGTATTACTCTTGTTTATGAAATAGATAAAAATGATTTCAATAATGGTTTAAAAATTTTTGTTAAAAAATCTTTACCATTAACTGCTCTTACTGCAATTTTATGCTTAATAGCTCTTTATCTATTAAATAATAGCTACGATTTGAACAGTTCAATATTAAAGATAATATTTATAGGTTTGGCGTCATTAACCTTTCCACATATATTACTGGAATATTTTTTGGAAAAAAATGAAAAATAAAGAATTAAAAATTTTATTATCTGCCCCAAGGGGATTTTGTGCTGGTGTTGAGAGAGCTATTGAAATTGTTGAAAAATCAATTGAAAAATATGGAGCACCTGTTTATGTTCGTCATGAAATTGTTCACAACAAGTGTGTTGTTGATGATTTAAAAAAAAAAGGAGCAGTATTTGTGGAAGAACTTGAAGAAATTCAAGACAAATCAAGACCAGTAATTTTTTCTGCTCATGGGGTGCCTAAACAGATACATATTGATGCAACAGATTATAAAATGACCTATGTAGATGCTACATGCCCACTAGTATCTAAAGTGCATAGGGAAGCTGAAAATCTTAATAAAGCAGGTTACCATATAATTTTAATTGGCCATGAAAACCATCCTGAGGTAATAGGCACAATGGGTCAATTACCTTCTGGAACTATTGATCTTATTCAAAATGAAGATGAGGCAAAAAGTTACAATACTAAAGAGGGCAAAAATATTGCATTTGTTACTCAAACAACTTTATCCATAGATGATACTAAAGAAATAATAAAAATTTTAAAAAATAGATTTCCAAATATACGTGAACCACTGAAAGAAGATATTTGTTATGCTACAACAAATAGACAAATGGCAGTTAAAAATATTGCAAAAAAATGTGATATGTTTTTTGTAATTGGTAGCAGAAATTCATCAAATTCTGTAAGACTTGTTGAAGTGGCTAAAAAGTCAGGATGTCTAGAATCATATCTTATTCATTCTGAGACTAAAATTCCATATGATCAAATTGAAAACTCAAAAGTAATTGGAGTTTCGTCAGGAGCCTCTGCACCAGAAATTTTAGTAGAAAATTTTATTAAAGATTTAAAAAATAGATTTATAATTAATATTGATGAAGTAGAAATAATTAAAGAAAACGTAGTATTTAAAATCCCAAAAAAACTAAATTAAATGGCTGTTTATACAAAAATAAATAAAGGTGATATTTCTTTTATAAATAAAAAATTTGATATTGAAGAAATCATAAGTTTTCAAGGTATCAAAAAAGGAATTGAAAATACAAATTATTTATTAAAGTCAAAAAATAAAAAATTTATATTAACAATATTTGAAAAAAGAGTTTCTAATAATGAGATACCATTTTTTATGAAATTAATGGATAAATTAAATGATTCTAAGATTAATTGTCCAAAACCACTGAAAAATAATGACGGCGAATACTTAATAAAACTAAAAAATAAAACAGCCTGTATTGTTTCTTTCTTAAAAGGGAAAGATAAGAATAAACTTAACTTTAAAAATTGTTTTGAAGTTGGGAAAATAATTGCACAAATGCATTTAGTGACAAAAAATATTAATCTATCTAGAAGAAACTCTATGGGTATTAAACATTTAGATCCTTTACTAAAGAGTATAAAGTTTAGATCTAATAAATTCAGTAATTTAGAAAAATTTTTAATAGATAATCTAAAAGAGATTAAGAAAAATTGGCCAAAAAAACTGCCAAAAGGCATTATTCATGGTGATTTATTTATAGATAATATTTTTTTTAATAAAAACAAGCTTTCAGGAATTATTGATTTTTATTTTTCAGCAAATGATTATTTTATGTATGAAATTGCTATTTGCATTAACGCGCTATGCTTTGATAATAAAAAATCAAAATTCAAAATTAACAAACAAAAAATCAAAAGTTTAATTAAAGGATATGAAAGCATTAAAAAAATTTCTCTTAAAGAGAAAAATTCATTAAATATTTTATGTCGAGGTGCTGCGATGAGATATTTTCTTACTAGACTTTATGATTATTCAAATACCCCCAAAACTGCGTTAATACAAATTAAAGATCCAAATGAATATTATCAAAAACTTATTACTCATAACACGTTAGTCTCTTATAAAGATTATTTGATCTAATGATTAAGATTTATACAGATGGTTCGTGTTTAAAAAACCCTGGAGACGGAGGTTGGGCAGTAATTATAAGTAAAGATGGGAAAAATAAAGAGATTAGTGGTAGTGAAAAAGATACCACAAATAATAGGATGGAACTGTTAGCTCCAATTAACGCTTTAAAAGAAATGAAATCAAATGAACAAATTGAAATTTATACAGACTCTCAATATGTAAAACTTGGGATAACTGAGTGGATTAATAAATGGGTTGTAAATAATTGGCAAACCTCAAAAAAAGAAGATGTAAAAAATAAAGATTTGTGGATTGAGCTATATAATTTAAATAAATCTTTAGATGTTAAATGGAACTGGGTTAAAGCTCATGCTGGTAATATAATGAATGAAAAAGTTGATTTGCTAGCTAAAAAAGCAGCAAATTTAAACTAATTCTAAAAAATTTTTAGCAGCTGAAATTTCACAAGAGCCTGTATCTTTTTCTTCCTGCAATCTAACAACTTTCATATTATCTACTAACATTGTATATCGATTTGATCTTAGACCAAGACCTCTGCCACTTTTATCTACATCGGCACCTATTGCCTTAGTAAAATTTAAAAATGGATCACCTATCATTAAAATTTTATCCCCTACACTATTCTCTTTTCCCCAGGCATTCATTACAAATGGGTCATTTACTGAAATGCATATAATTTGATCAATTCCTTTCTTTTTATATTCTTCACTCATATTTACATAACCAGGTAAATGCTTAGCAGAGCATACCGACGTATAAGCCCCTGGAAGACCAAATAATATTACTTTTTTATTTTTAAATAAATCTTCAATAGTTTTTTTAACTGGCTCTCCATCTTCAAGAGCAAAAACTTCTGAATTTGGTAAATTATCATTTTCTTTTATATTCATTAAATTCTTTCTCTTATATGGTGTTTTACTTTATCAACATTATTATCGATAATATTGTAATTTTCTTTTTCAGTCAAAATATACATTAGTTCTTTAGGTAGTTTAGCTTTTAAGTTTATGGCATTTTTTATTGCATCAGGAAACTTACAAGGATGAGCTGTTGCCAAAACTATATTGTTTCCACTTATATTAATTTTGTCAAAAGCTCCATAACCTATTGCACTGTGAGGATCTAAAACTAAGTCAAATTTTTCATAAACTTGTTTAATAGTTTTCAAGACTTCCTCTTCGCTCATTTTCGAGGACAAAAAATTGCTTCTAATTTTATCTAATTTTTCTTGATCAATTATATACTTGCCTTTTTCTTTAATATCGTTCATTGCACTAATTGTTTGCGTGTCATCACCATTATTTAAATCGTATATAAGTCGTTCAAAATTACTTGCAATTTGTATATCCATACTTGGAGAGATAGTTTCTGTAACTTTTTCTACCTCATAACTACCCTTTGAAATAGCTCTATGTAAAATATCATTTTGATTAGTTGCAACAATCAATTTATTAATAGGAAGACCCATTTTTTTTGCTAAATATCCAGCATACACATCTCCAAAATTTCCAGTAGGAACTGAAAAATTTACAGGCTCATCTTTTTTTTTTACTAAAAAATAGCTATAAAAATAATATACACTTTGTGCAATAATTCTTGCCCAATTAATTGAATTAACTCCTGACATTTTAATTTCATTTGAAAAACTCTTGTCAGCAAACATTGATTTAACTAGATTTTGGCAGTCATCAAAGTTTCCATTAATTGCAATATTAAATACATTTTGCTCTTTTCCAGTTGTCATCAATTTTCTTTGAACTGATGAAACACGATTATGTGGATGAAGAACGAATATGTTAATATTTTTTTTTCCTTTAATAGCATCTATTGCTGCTGCTCCAGTATCTCCTGAAGTTGCTACAACGATATTAATTTTTTGATTTTCATTGTTGAGATAGTATTCATAAAAGTTTCCTAAGAGTTGCATTGCAACATCCTTAAAAGCCAAAGTTGGACCATGAAATAACTCAAGTACAGATCTATCTCCAACCTCTATTAAGTTAACAACATTTGTTTTTCTAAAAACTGAATAAGATTTATCAATGATTTTACTTAAATCATTCTCACTCATAAAATCACCAATAAAAGTAGAGATAATTTTTTTTGCTAACTGATTATATTCAAGTTCTCTAAAACCATTAATCTCTATATCGCTATACTTATTGAGTGACTGAGGTATGAATAAACCACCATCATCTGCCAATCCTTTTATAAAAACTTCTTTAAATTCAAACGTTTCTTTACTATTTCTGGTGCTTATATATTTCATTTAATAATTTTTTTTCCTAAAATATAAATATATTAAAAGAATTGAAATCGCCATTGAAAACCAAGTAATTGCATATTTTTTATGGTTGTTTGAAATATTAGCAGTAATCACTTTAGGTTCTGGTATCTTATAATCTCCATTTAAATATATAATATATTTAGAAAACTTTTTTCCAGTATAAGAAAAAATATCATCTCTATCTAATGTAAACCAATAGTTTTTTTTTATGTCATTTTCAGGTTTAAATGAATTTGCTTTAGATTGTTTTTTTAATGTTCCAACTATACGATTTGTATTAATTAAATTAATTTCTGCTTTATCTTTTTTATCAAAAGGTATCCATCCTCTGTTAATCAAATAATTTTCATTGCCTATTAAAATAGGATTGATTACTTCAAATCCAGGTTTTCCACTATTATTTAAATTATATAAATAAATTTGTTTATCAAAATCAACTGTCCCAGAAGTTTTTATTCTCAAATAATTTTGATTATTAAATTTTGATAACTCAACTGGATTAATTTTTAAAGAATTTTCAATTTCTGATATTAAGTCTAGCTTCCAATTTAATCTATATAGCTGCCATGACCCTAATGATAAAAGCACTAGAATAATAAAATAAACAAAAACTGAAAATAAAAACTTATTCTTCAAGGATTAAATATTAACTTCCCCAAATATATATTGCAGCAAATAAAAATAACCAAACGACATCAACAAAATGCCAATACCATGCAGCTGCTTCAAATCCAAAATGGTGATCTTTGTTAAAATGACCGAGTTTTCCTCTCCACAAACATACTGCTAAAAATATAGTTCCAACAATTACATGGAAACCATGAAAACCTGTTGCCATATAAAAAACTGCACCATAAATATGACCAGAATAATCAAAAGTTGCATGATGGTATTCGTAAGCTTGAAGCAAAGTAAAGCAAAAACCTAGAATAACTGTCAGTGTTAATCCTTGAATAAAGCTTTTTCTGTCATCTTCTAATAATGCGTGATGAGACCAGGTTACAGTCGTGCCTGAAAGTAATAAAACCAATGTATTAATTAAAGGAATATCCCATGGGTCAAAAGTTTCTATATCTTTTGGAGGCCAAACATTTCCAACAAACTCATTAGGAAATAAACTTACATCAAAATAAGCCCAAAACCATGCAACAAAAAACATAACTTCCGATGCAATAAACAATGTCATTCCATATCTATGATGAATTTGAACAACGGGAGTATGGTGTCCTTGATGCTCAGCTTCTATTACAACATCTCTAAACCACATGTATGCTCCATAAATCACTAAAGCTAAGCCAAGATACATTCCCCAAGAAACATCATTATGCATGTAATAAATTGATCCTATTGCTAATACTAAGCAAGAGAATGATACGTAGATTGGCCAAGGACTTGGGTCTACTAAATGGTAATCATGTTTTTTTTCAGCTGACATTTTTCGTGATTATGATTGTTTATAGTAATCTGTCGAGAAAAAAGTGTACGACATAGTTACATCATGAAGATTTTTTGTGCTTGGATCATTCACCAGTTCAGGATCCAAATAAAAAGTCATAACATAAGTTGCTTTCTCACCAGCTTTTAACTCCTGTTTTTCAAAGCAAAAACAACCTAATTTACTATAATATTTTCCAAAGGTTGAAGGCGAAACATTAAAGCTAGCAACACCATAAGTGGTCTCATCTCCATAATTTTCTACTTCAAATTCTATCCTATTAACTTGGCCAACCTTAACATCTATAACATTTGACTTAGCCTTAAAGTCCCAAGTAAGATTATTCACATTGGTATCAAATCGAACACTTACAATTTTATCTAATACTATATTAGGAGCTTCTTTAGACACCTGAGTAGTTCCACCAAATCCTGTTATACGACAAAACATGTCATAAAGTGGAACTGCAGCAAATGATAGTCCTAGCATTAGAAAAAAAACTCCTCCAAGTAAAACAGGTGTTAAAGTTTTTTTCTTTATCATAGCTGTCTATCAAAAACTCCAACATTATATAAAGTGAACACAAATAAAAATATCATAAATGCTATGATGGTTAATGCAGTTAAGACATTTTTTTTCTTGGTTTTTTTATCAGGTGTTATCATAAAATTTTATCTATTAAAAAAAGAATAAATATCAGAAACAAATATAAAATTGAATATCCAAATATTGATTTTGCTTTTTTTGCATTAAATTTGTTTTTCTTATAGTTGTAAAGCTCAAAACATAAAAAATTATAGTAAAAAGTTAAAATTAATGATGGAATTAAAAATACCAAACCAACAAAACCAATTGCATAAGGCATAATTATTACTGGAAGCATAATTAAAGAATATATAAATATATTAAGCTTTGTGCTCTCAATACCATTAGTTAATGGAAGCATTGGAATTTTAGCTTTTTTATAGTCGTCAGATTTATATAGGCTTAATGCCCAAAAATGAGATGGCGTCCAAAAGAAAATTATTAAAAAAAATGTTAAAGGTTCTAATGAAAGAGAATTTGTGGCTATAGTCCAGCCAATAACAGGAGGTAAAGCACCTGCGGCCCCACCAATTACTATATTTTGAGGAGTTAATCTCTTTAACCAAACTGTATAAACCAGCACATAAAACAAGATGGTAAACAATAATAAGCTCGCCGATATTCTGTTTGCAAAAAAATCAAGAGCAATTACTGAAAATATCGAAAGAACTATACCAAAAACCAAAGCTTGATTTTTATTAACTTTACCTGTTGGTATTGGTCTAAGACAAGTTCTAGTCATTAATGCATCTAAATCAGACTCGTACCACATATTCAGTGCTCCTGCCGCTCCTGCCCCAATTGATACTAATATAATTCCTATAATTGCATCCTTAGTTGGAATTATATTTGGTGCCATCAATAAACCTACAGCACAAGTGAAGATAACTAACGACATTACCCTTGGCTTCATAAGCTTAAAGAGTTCAGAAAAATTAAAAACGTCTTCCTGGCTTAAATTTCTATTTTTTAATTTAGACTTAATCATTAATTCTTGGTTTAAAAAATCTAAATTATTTATTAATTAGTAGATTTTTCAAGACTTTCTTCATCTTCAAACTTTGGTAACTCTTCAAAAGTATGAAAGTTAGGTGGAGATGGAACAGTCCATTCTAAAGTTGTAGCACCTTCACCCCAAGGGTTTTGGTCTGCAACTTTTTTCTTTGAGAATGCATAAATTAGATTAGCAAAAAATACTACCAGACCGATCACTGATATATATGATCCAATTGATGATATGTAATTCCAGCCAGCAAATGCATCTGGGTAATCAGCGTATCTTCTGGGCATTCCAGCTAACCCTAAAAAATGTTGCGGAAAGAATACCAAGTTGACACCAATGAAAGTTAACCAAAAGTGCAGTTGTCCCATCCACTCTGAATATTTGTAACCTGACATTTTTTCAAACCAATAATAAAATCCTGCAAAAATTGCAAATACAGCCCCTAAAGAAAGTACGTAGTGAAAGTGAGCAACAACATAATAAGTATCGTGCATTGCTGTATCAACACCAGCGTTAGCTAAAACTACTCCCGTAACACCACCAACTGTAAATAAAAATATAAATCCTAATGCCCAAACCATTGGAGTTTTAAATGAAATAGATCCACCCCACATTGTTGCAATCCATGAAAATATTTTAATTCCTGTTGGAACTGCGATGATCATAGTTGCTGCTAAAAAATATGCTTTAGTATCTGTACTTAAACCAACTGTATACATATGGTGAGCCCAAACAACGAAACCAACAATTCCAATTGCAACCATTGCATAAGCCATTCCCAAATAACCAAATACAGGTTTTTTAGAAAATGTTGAAATGATATGACTGATCATTCCAAAGCCTGGCAAGATTAAAATATAAACTTCGGGATGCCCAAAGAACCAAAATAAATGTTGGAATAAAACTGGGTCCCCTCCAGTTTGTGCATCAAAAAAGGCTGTACCAAAATTCCTATCAGTTAATAGCATTGTAATTGCTCCTGCTAAAACTGGTAATGATAATAATAATAAGAATGCTGTAACTAAAATAGACCAAGCAAATAAAGGCATTTTATGCAATGTCATACCTGGTGTTCTCATATTTAAAATTGTAGTAATAAAATTAACTGCTCCTAAAATTGAAGAAGCTCCAGCTAAGTGTAAACTTAAAATTGCAAAGTCCATAGCAGGTCCCGGCTGTCCAGCTTTAGATGATAATGGTGGATATATAGTCCATCCTCCGCCAACTCCTGTTTGACCTGGAGGTCCATCCATAAAAATTGAAAGTATTAATAGTATAAAAGAAGTCGGTAATAACCAAAATGAAATGTTATTCATTCTTGGAAAAGCCATGTCAGGAGCACCAATCATGATAGGCACAAACCAATTTCCAAAACCACCTATCATTGCTGGCATCACCATAAAAAAGATCATAATCAAACCATGACCAGTAACTAAAACATTATATAAGTGGTAGTTACCACCTAAAATCCCATCACCAGGATGCATCAATTCCATTCTCATTAAAACTGAAAATGCCGTACCGATGACACCTGCAACAATTGCAAATATCAGATACATTGTTCCAATGTCTTTATGATTAGTTGAATAAGCCCAACGTTTCCAACCAGTTGGAGTATGATGATCGTCGTGTGATGCTGTTTGTGTATACATATTAATTGCTCGCTAGTTTGATATTCTCATTTTCTGATAATGGTTCTTTTGCAAATTTAATTTTTGCACCTGTTAGCCACTCTGCATAATCTTCTTCAGAAACAACTCTTACTGTAATTGGCATAAATGCATGCTTAATTCCACAAAGCTCAGAACATTGTCCGTAATAAGTTCCAACTTTTTCAGCCTTAAACCAAGTTTCATTAATTCTTCCCGGTACAGCATCTCTTTTAACTCCAAAAGATGGTAACGCCCATGCATGCAAAACATCATTTGCTGTAATTAAAACTTTAACTACTTTATTAACTGGAACAACAACTTCATGATCAACTGTTAATAATCTTGGTTGATTTTTTTTTAAGTCTTTAGTTTCAATCATGTATGACTCAAAAATAATATTTTCGTCAGGATATTCATATCCCCAGTACCATTGATAACCTATTGCTTTAACAGTAACATCAGCTTTTGGAATTGTGTCTTGTTTGTATAAAATTTTAAATGATGGAACTGCCATTACAATTAATATTAAACATGGAATTAATGTCCATAAAATTTCAACTGTAACATTATGTGTTGTAGTTGATGGATTAGGATTTCTTGAAGCTCTAAATCTAATACAAGCATAAATCATTAAAAATAGAACAAACACACTAATTGCAATAATTATCGGCAATAAAAGGTTATTATGAAAACTAACAATATCTCTCATTCCATCTGATGCAGGATCTTGAAAACCTAATTGCCAATTTTTTGGCTGGTTAGCTAATGCACCGGTAGCAGTGAATATAGATAGAAATATATATAAAATTTTTTTCATTTTTAAACACTATATAGATCGTCTTTTAAAAAATTACACTTTAGTTTTCGCGACAAAATATCAATTAATTGCGTAATTTACGATTGATAGAGACGAAATGACTGCAGTTTCTGATCTAAGAATATTTTCATTAATTTTAATAGCCTGAACACCATTATATGAAAGAATCTCTTCTCTTTCAGTCTCAGAAAAGTCTCCTTCTGGACCAACAATAATACAACTTGGGTTATTAGTAAGTTTTTTTAAATCTAGTTTATTTGTTTTTGAATTAAGATCTGTGAAAATTAAATCCATTTTTTTATCATCTAAAAATTTTTTTAAGGATTTAGGCTCCTCAATAGATGGAACATTAATTCGATTAGATTGTTCGGCAGCTTCTATAATAACTTTTTCCAATCTCTCTTTATTTATTTTTCTAACAACTGTTCGATCAAAAATAATAGGCAAAAACTTTGTAACTCCTAACTCAGTTGCTTTTTGTATCATGAAATTAAAATAATTTGATTTGATGGGTGAAAAAGCCAACCATAACTCTTTAGGATATTCTTTTTGTCTTAGTTGTTTTGTAATATTGAATTCAATTGAGCTTTTTGAAATACTTATAATTTTTGCTTCCCATTCTCCACTACTATTAAATAAAGAAAAAACTTCATTTTCTTTAATTCTCATAACTTTTGAAACATAATGAGATTGTGACTTATCAAGCTTGTCCTTTAAATTAATTGATAAACTTTTTGGAAAAAATAATCTAATGTTACTCATATTGATAAATTAGTTTATGAAAAATATTAAAGCAATAATTTTTGATGCATATGGCACTTTATTTGATGTCAACTCGGCTGCAGAAAAATGTAAAGATAAAATTGGTGATAAGTGGGAAGGTTTTGCAAATTATTGGAGAACCACTCAGCTAGAATATACTTGGCTTAGAAGTTTAATGAAAAGACATAAAGATTTTTGGCAAGTGACTGAAGATAGTTTGGATAAGTCTATGAAAGCTTACAAAATAGACTCTTCGATGAGAAATGAATTATTAGATCTTTATAAAATTTTATCACCTTTTGAAGAAGTACCTGAAGTTTTAAAATTACTTAAAGAAAAAAATTTTAAGCTTGCTATCCTTTCAAATGGAACACCTTCTCTTCTAAATGAATTGGTTAAAAGTAATAATTTAGATAATTTATTTGATGATCTTTTTTCAATAGAAGAAGTCGGAATTTATAAACCAGATTCTAAAGTTTACGATATGCCAGTAAAAAAATATAATATTGAAAAAGATGAGGTTGCTTTTTTAAGTGCTAATACTTGGGATGTATCTGGTGGTGGAAATTATGGGTATAATTCAATCTGGGTAAACAGAAATAATAATATTTTTGATAATCTTGATTATAAACCTCAAAATGAAATTAAAAATTTAAAAAAATTAATTGATATAATTTATTTTTTTAATCGAAAGGGTAAAATGACTAAAGGACAAAGAGCAGGAAATAGTGCAATTGCAGTTGAAGTAGAAAAAGGTAAATCTTATTATTGGTGTGCATGTGGCAAATCAAAAAATCAGCCTTTTTGTGATGGCTCTCATAAAGGAACTGAGTTTAACTCAGTCGTATATAAAGCTGAAGAAACTACAAAGAAGTTTTTTTGTTCATGTAAACAAACAGATAATCAGCCTTTTTGTGATGGATCACATAATAAAAAGTAACATTGAAATTAGAAATTTATTAACTACTTCTAAGTCATGAAGCATATAGAAGTAAGTAAAATAATTGACCCAATTCCAGCATCAGATGGTGCTGGAGTAAAATTAAAAAGAAGTATTGGTGTTGAGCCAAACTACTTTGATCCATTTTTAATGTTAGATGAGTTTGGATCAGAAAATAGCGAAGATTACATTGCAGGTTTTCCACCCCACCCTCACAGAGGAATTGAAACAGTTACTTACATGTTAGCTGGAGATTTTGAACATAAAGATAGTACTGGTGGTGAAGGTAGAATGACTGCAGGAGATGTTCAATGGATGAAGACAGGTAGTGGAATAATTCATTCTGAAATGCCAGCGATGAAAGAAGGTAAACTTCATGGTTTTCAATTATGGGTAAATATGCCCGCTAAATTGAAGATGAGTAAGCCTGAATATATTTATATTGATGCAGATAAAATGAGTGTTCATAAAGATGGAGACAAACAAGTTAAAGTCATAGCAGGTAAATTTGAAAAAGCTGAGGGCCCTGTCAAAGGTCATAATATTGAGCCAATTTATTTTGATGTTGAATTAAATAAAGATAAAGAGTTTAATTTTAAATTAACATCTACTCATAATAGTTTTATTTATTTAATTAATGGTGAAATAAAAATTGGTAAAAATAAACACAACAATGTTAAAGATAGTACTTTAATACTATTAACAAGGGGTGAAGATTTAACTGTAAAAGCTAAATCAGATACTAAATTTTTACTTATTTCTGGAAAGCCAATAAATGAAGAAATTGCAAGAGGTGGACCTTTTGTAATGAATACTAAAGCTGAAATCTTGCAAGCAGTGCAAGATTATCATAATGATACATTTGTAAAATAATGAAAACAATACAAATACAAAAATTTGGTGGTCCTGAAGTTTTAGAGTTAACAGATGTAGAAATTGGAAAACCAGGTCCAAAAGAGGTCTTAATAAAAAATTTATCTATCGCTGTAAACTATATAGATGTTTATCATAGAACGGGATTATACCCCATCCCACTTCCAAGTGGTATTGGGCTTGAAGCATGTGGAATAATAGAAGAAATTGGCTCTGAAGTAGATTTGTTTAAAGTTGGAGACAGAGTAAGTCATGCATCAATGCCTATAGGTGCTTATTCAGAAAAACAAATAATGCCACAAGAAAAATTAGTAATTGTTCCAGATGGAATTTCAAATGAAATTGCATCATGCATTGTTTTAAAAGGAATTACAGCAGAATACTTACTTCATAGAAGTTATGAGGTAAAGAAAGGAGATAAAGTATTATTTCATGCTGCAGCTGGTGGTGTTGGACAAATTTTATGCCAGTGGGCAAATGCAATTGGATGCACTGTAATTGGGACTGTTGGTTCAAAAGAAAAGGAAGCTATTGCTAAAAAAAATGGCTGTCACCATGTAATTAATTATACTGATAATAATTTTGTTGAGGAAGTTAAAAAAATAGTAGGAAAAAATGGAATTGATGTTGTCTATGATGGTGTGGGTGCAAAAACTTTTGAAGGGTCTATTGAATGTTTAAAGGTTAGAGGAATGATGGTAGCTTTTGGAAATGCATCTGGCTACGTTCATACACTTGATATTAAAAAACATATAAATGCTAAGGGTCTTTTTTTTACAAGACCTTCGATAGCACACTACACAGTAACAAGAAAAGAATTAGAAGACTCAGCTGCAAAAGTTTTTGATGCAATTTTATCAGGAAATATAAAAGTAAAAGTTTTTAAAAAATACTCTTTAAGTGAGGTAAAAAAAGCTCATGAAGATTTAGAGGCAAGATTGCTAACTGGCCCTGTGGTTATACTTCCGTAACTACATTATTTCTTGATCAATATCCATATCAGACATATGAAGTTGTAAAGCCCGGGTAGAGATTTGAATTTCTATTATAAAAAAAATAATTGAAATAATCATGGATAAACAACAAGATCCAAAAATTAATCTAGCTATAAATATTTCATTTAAATAAAGACCAAATACTGTAAGCATGTTAAAGAGAAATCCAAAAGCTGCAAACAATATTGTAAATTTTAAAAGACTAATTCTTTTATTCAAATTTATAAATTGTGCTTTCCATTCAGGTGGTGTGTGTTTTTCAAATACATGTGCATCGTGAATTTTTCTAATTAGGCCACTTAAAGTATGAAATCTATTACTATAAACACCCATCAATAAAGGAATCGCTGGAAACATTAGTGCTGTGACTGTGTAATCTATATTCATACGAATCAGTTTGATTATGAATCTAGCCTTTGTTATTTACAAGTAAATTATGAACCAAATAAACCTATTTATAGAACTAACAAGGTTGAAAAGGCCTATTGGTTTTATGCTTTTATTTTGGCCTTGTCTTTGGGGATTAACATTAGTTTATGATTTTCAATCAAACTTATTCAATTATTTTTTTTATTCTGCTCTTTTCTTATCAGGATCTGTTTTAATGCGATCTGCAGGATGTGTTGTGAATGATATTGCTGATAAAAATTTTGATAAAAAAGTTGAGCGAACTAAAAAAAGACCAATTGCTTCTGGAAAAGTTTCAGTAAAACTTGCTTCTGTATACGCTTTAATTTTATGTGGAATTGCTTTTTTAGTACTAATAAATTTTAACAAACTTACAATATTGATGGCTTTAATTTCAATGCCACTAGCCTTTACGTATCCATTGATGAAGAGAATTACCTATTGGCCTCAATTATTTCTTGGAATTACCTTTAACTATGGTTTAGTGCTTGCTTGGATCTCAATAGCTAATGAAATTTCAATTATTCCAATCATTTTCTATTTAGGAGCCATATTTTGGACACTAGGCTACGACACAATTTATGGATTTCAAGATATTAAAGATGATGAAATAATAGGTGTAAAGTCAACTTCAATAAAATTTAAAAATGATCCAAAAAAATTTCTATTTATTTCATATTGTATATTCATCATATCACTACTTTTGATTGGAGTATTAATGAGTTTTAAATCCTTTTACTTTATATTTATGATTTTGCCTATTTTACATTTATTAGTATTTCAAATAAAAAAATTGAATACTAATTTACCTTATGATTGCCTAAATAGATTTAAAAGTAATAATTTTTTAGGACTAATCATTTTTATAAACATTTTAATTGGTAAATTAATTTAAATAAGATGTCTAAAATTGAAATATTAAAAAGACTATTCAAAAGCTATACTAGTAAATTTATTGGTAAAATTCTTCTTGCTGGATTATTTTCAATAATTGTTGCAGCAAGCACTTCAGCTACAGCTTGGCTTCTTGATCCTGCAATAGAAAAAATATTTCTTAATAAAGATCAAACTTTAATAATACTAATTCCAATAGCGATAATAATTGCTTTTAGCGCAAAAGGTCTTTCTCTCTATTTTGCTAAACTGTTAATGATAAATGTTTCTGAAGAAGTTAGAAAAATGTTACAGACAGATATGCTAAAATCTTTTATCAAAGCTGATACAGAGGTTATTGAAAATAAGCATTCAGGTAAATATATTTCAAATTTAAATTATGATGTTAGTCATGTCACTATATTATTATCTGATGCTCTTTTAGTCCTTTTTAAAGATAGTCTTACGTTGATAGGTTTATTAATCGTTATGTTTTCTCAAAACTGGAAGTTATCGTTAATTGCACTTATTATGATTCCGTTTGCTACTATAACATCAAAAACTCTATCTAAAAGAATGAGTAAAGTCACAACTGAGGCTCAAGAAAAATCTGGAGATTTAAATAAATACCTTATTGATTTATTTAAAAATCACAAAATAATTAAAATATTTCAAAGAGAAAATTTTGAGGAAATCAGGTCAGAAAAGTTTGTTAATGATCTTAAAGAAAAATCTGCAAAGATTGGTGCTGTATTCATTAGATCTACACCAGTTATGGAAATATTGACAGGTATAATGATTGCAACATTAATATTTTACTCCGGCAAATTAATAATTAGTGGTGAACTAGGAATTAATAATTTTTTCTCATTTTTAGCTGCTATGATGCTAGCTTATCAGCCAGTAAAAAGTCTTGCGAAAGTAAATGTTGGGATTGGTCAAGGTTTGGCAGGAGCTACAAGGGTGCTTCCAATTATAGACTCAAAAAATGAAATAAATTTAAATGAGCATGCTGAAAAGCTAAAAATTTTAAATGGTGATATTATTTTTGATAATTTAAGTTTTTCTTATAAATCTAATAAAGAAAATAGAGTTTTACAAAATATATCTACAAGATTTATTGGGGGGGAAATGACTGCATTGGTAGGTCACAGTGGATCTGGAAAATCAACATTATTAAACATGATCCCTAGAATTTACATACCAACGAGTGGAAATATTTATGTGGACAATCAAGATATATCAAAAATAAATTTAGTATCTCTTAGAAATGAAATTTCTATTGTAGATCAGAACACGACATTGTTTGATGATACTGTTTTTAATAATATTCTATATGCAAGACCAGATGCAAATAAAGAGGACATCTTTAAAGCAGCAAAACTTTCAGTAAGTGATGAATTTATAAACAATTTAGAAAATGGCTATGAAACAATGATTGGTGAAAATGGAGTAAAATTATCTGGTGGAGAAAAACAAAGATTATCAATAGCTAGAGCTTTTTTAAAAGATAGCAAAATAATATTATTAGATGAAGCTACTTCGTCACTAGATTCTGAAACGGAAGATAAAATACAAAAAGCGCTAGACAAACTTACTGTTGATAAAACAACGATAGTAATTGCACATAGGCTTTCGACAATACTTAACTCTGATAATATTTATGTTGTTGATAATGGAAAAATTATTGACTCAGGAAAGCATGATGACCTTTTGAATAATTCAAAAATTTATAGAAATTTTTATCAAAGACAAATAAAACAAAATTAATGTATTTTTTTTACGCCATACTGACTAATTTGGCTGTTATATTCTTTCCCCTTATTTTTATTTATAGAATATTAAAAGGAAAAGAAGATCCGATAAGATTTAAAGAGAAAATTTGTATATATTCTAAAAAAAAAACTAAAAATAAAATTTGGATACACGCTGCAAGTATTGGTGAGCTAATGAGTGTAATTCCAATAATTAAAAGATTAGAAAAAAATAAAAAAATTAAAAGTATTATTGTAACTACAACAACAACTAGTTCTGCAAAGGTATTTTCAAAATTAAGATTTAAAAAAACTTTTCATATTTATTTTCCATTAGACAATAATTTTTTAACAAAAAGATTTATTAATTATTGGCAACCAGAAACTGCAATTTTTGTAGATTCTGAAATATGGCCAAATATGTATAAAAATTTAAATCTAAAAAAAATTCCTATTATAATTTTAAATGCAAGAATGGTTAAAAAAACTCTTGAAAGGTGGCAAATTTTTCCTAGTTTTGCTAAGGAAGTCTTTAGTAAAATTACTATGGCTCTACCTTCCAATCTAGAAACATTAAAATATCTGAAACAATTAAATGTTAAGAATATTAAAATTGCTGGTAATCTAAAATATTATGGAGAAAAAAATATAGAAGGTATTAATAGCGACCATTTAAAAGATAAATTTAAAAATCAAAAGATTTGGTGTGCAGCAAGCACGCATAAAAATGAGGAAATTTTTTTAGGCAAACTACATAAAAATCTTAAAAAAAATAATAAACAACTTATTACCATTATTATACCAAGACATACACATAGAGTGCCTCAAATAATTAATGACATGAATAAACTTGGTTTGAAAACTACAACTCACTCCTCAAATCTTAAGATTAAAAATGATACTGATATATATTTGGTAGATAGTTATGGGGTTTCATCAAAATTTTATAATCTCACCAATATAACTTTTGTAGGCGGTTCTCTGATTTCTCATGGAGGACAGAACCCTTTAGAGCCAGCCAGATTCGGTAATTTTATAATTAATGGCCCAAATGTTAGTAATTTTAAAGAGATATACTCCTTTTTGATTAAGCACAAAATGTCATTAACTACCTCAAGTAGTTTAAAGATTGAAAAGATTATTTTAAAAAAGTTGAGCCATAAAAAAAATAAACAAAATATTAAAAAAATAATTAAAATTGGTGAGCAAGTTCTGGACAAAAATCTGCTTTATATTAACAAGTATATAATATGAAGTTTGTAAAACCTTTATTTTGGAAGTCTAAAAACATAATCTCTATAATTCTTTACCCACTCTCATTAATTGTTTTAATAATTAATGAATTGAAAGAATTAAATTTAAAGAAAAAATTTTTTATCAAAACAATATGTGTAGGTAACACATACTTAGGTGGTACGGGAAAAACATCCTTGGCAATTGAAATTCAAAGTTTAGTAAAAAAAAAATTCAAAACTGTATTCATAAAAAAGAATTATACTAATCAATTAGATGAAATAAATTTATTAAAAACAAAAGGAGCGTTGATTAGCAAGGATAGTAGAGAAGAAGCTTTATATTTAGCATCAAAAAAAAAATATGAATTAGCAATTCTTGATGATGGATTACAACAAAAAAATATTGATTATGACTTAAAAATTATTTGTTTTAATACAGAAGATGAGTTGGGAAATAATTATTTATTACCAGCGGGCCCATTAAGAGAACATATAAGTAAGATAAATAACTATGATATTGCCTTCATTAATGGGGAAAAAAAAAATAATAAACTTTATTTAAAACTAAAGTCTATTAACAAAAAACTTCAAATTTTTAAAGGCAAATATAAACCAATAAATTTAGAAAAATTTAATTTAAAAAAGAAATATCTTATGTTTTGTGGGATTGGTAACCCTCATGAATTTGAAAAAACCCTTGTTAAGAATAAATTTTTAATTAAAGAAAAAATAATTTTTCCTGACCATTATAAAATACCTAATGAAATACTTAATAATTTGAAACTAAAAGCAAAAAATGAGAATCTTTCTTTAATCACTACTGAAAAAGATTTTTTTCGTTTAAGTAAATCACAAAGAAAAAATATTAAATTTTTAAAAATTAGTTTAGAAATTAAAGATATTAAAAAATTTAAAAAACTTTTAATATCAAAATTATGAAAAAAATAATTTACTTTATAGAATTTATTTTAATCAAAATTTTATTTTTTATTTTCAAATTAATTGGTTATAAATTTTCATCAAATTTGGGTTTTTTAATTGGTATAATTTTTGGTCCTTTATTTAAATCTAAAAAACAAATTATTAAAAATTTAGAAAAAGCAAATATTCAAAAAAAACAAAATATTAAAAAAATAGCATCTAATGTTTTGGGAAATTATGGAAGAATTTTTGCGGAATATGTCCATCTAGAAGATTTTAGAAATGACAAGCTTAAAAAATATATATCCATTGAAGGTCTAGAACACCTAAATCATTTAAAAAAATCCCAAAAAAAAGCTATTTTCATTTCAGGTCATTTTAACAATTTTGAACTTATGGCTATGCAAATTGAAAAAGTGGGAATTGAATTGGCTGCTATTTATAGACCACTCAACAATGTTTTTTTAAACAAAACAATGGAAAATATTAGAACTGAAAATATTTGTAAAAACCAGATTAAAAAAGGTAGAGCTGGTAGTCGAGAAATAATTAAAAATGTAAAAAATGGAAAATCAATTGCAATAATGATTGATCAAAGAGTTAGGGAGGGTGAGAAAGTAAATCTTTTTAATCATCTTGCGACCACTACGACTATTCCTGCCCAACTTATTAAAAAATACAATTGTGAGTTAGTCCCTGTGTATATTGAGAGATTTAAAAATAATTACTTTAAAATGTTTGTTTCTAAACCAATTAAAATAAATAACAAAAAAACAATTATTGAAATAACTAAATTTCTTAACGATTTATTGGAAAGAATGATTTTGAGAAACGTAGATCAGTGGATTTGGACTCACAATAGATGGAAAGATTAAATATTTATTTTTTTTCACTTTCAATTGCTGCTTCCACATAAGAATAGTAAGCTTCTTGTTTTTCTACGTTCCAGTAATTCAAATTTTCTAAGGGGATTTTTTTTTTTGATATTGAACAAATTACATGATCTCCATTTTCAATAATTTCAAAATTATTTGGTAGAAATTTTAATTTAGCTAATTTATTTATCATCTATAAGATATATAAATATTATTATGAAAATTGCAATTTTAGGTAGTGGAGGCAGAGAACATGCTATAGCAGCAACAATTTCTAAATCTTCAAAAATAGAGAATATTTACTGCATTCCAGGGAATGCAGGAACTTTGGAAATTGCTACAAATATAGATCTAGATATTAATAACTTTGAAACTCTTCATAACTTTATAGATGAAAATAAAATTGACTTAGTTGTAATAGGACCAGAGCAACCATTGGTAAATGGTATAGTTGATTACTTAGAAAAATTTAATATTAAAGTTTTTGGCCCTAATAAAATTGCCTCTCAACTTGAGGGATCAAAAATTTTTACAAAAAAACTTTGTGAAAAATATAATATACCAACAGCAAAATTTGCAGTACTTGAAAATAAATTAGATGCAAAAAAATTTTTAGAAAACTCGAGATATCCTAATGTAATTAAAGCAGATAATTTAGCATCAGGCAAAGGTGTATATATTTGTAATAATGAAAATGAGTCTAATGTTGCAATTGAGGAAATATTCAATGGAAAATTTGGAGTAGCTAAAAATATCTTAATTGAAGAATTTCTTGAAGGTGAAGAAATGAGTTATTTTATAGTTAGTGATGGAAAAACTATAAAAAATTTTGAAACCGCACAAGACCACAAAAGAGTACTTGAAGGGGATAAAGGAAAAAATACTGGAGGTATGGGGGCATATTCTCCTTCAAGATTAATTACAAAAGAGTTAGAAGAAAAAATTTTAAATAAAATTATTCATCCAACACTATTGGGCTTGTCTAAAATGAGCACAAAGTATAAGGGGTTTTTATATGCAGGCCTCATGATTGTTAAAGATGAGCCATATTTAATTGAGTACAATGTACGTATGGGAGATCCGGAGTGTCAAACAATTCTTCCTAAGCTTCAATCGGATTTAGTGGATATTTTTTTAGCTTGTTGTGATGATTCACTTGATAAAATTGATCTAAATTGGTCAGACAAAAAAAGTTTATGTGTTGTGATGTGCTCTGAAGGTTATCCTGATGAGTTTAAAAAGAATGTAGAAATAGAAAACTTAGCCAATCTTAAATTGAAGGATGATGAATACATATTTCATGCCGGTACATTAGAAAAAGATAAAAAATTTTATGCAGTTGGAGGCAGAGTTTTAAATTTTGTAGTAACTTCTGATAATTTTAGTGAAGCAAAAAAAAAAATATTATTAAATTTAGATAAATTGAATTGGCAAGGTGGGTTTTATAGAAAAGATATCGGCTATAAAGTAATAGACTAATGAGAATTATTTCAGGATCTTTCAAAGGAAAAAAAATTTTAGAACCAAAAGATATTAAAACAAGACCTCTTAAAGATTTAACAAAAGAATCAATATTCAATATTATTAAACATTCAAATAAATTAAAAATAAATTTATTAAATTCAAATGTTTTAGATTTATTCTCTGGTGTGGGCTCTTTTGGTATTGAGTGTTTATCCAGAGATACAAAAAAAGTAGTTTTTGTTGAAAATTATAGCGGTGTTTTACCAATCTTAAAAAAAAATTTAAAAAATTTAAACTCAATTGAAAATTATCTAATTATTGAAAAAGATATATATAATAGTGATATATTTTTAAAACTAGAGGATAAATTTGATATTATTTTTTTAGACCCTCCTTACAAAGATAGGAATTTAGATAAAATATTAATTGATATTAACAAACAAAAAATCCTTAAGAAAAATGGAATAATTATAGTTCATAGACATAAAAATGAACAAGATATCCTACCAAAAAACTTTGAAATTATTGATAAAAAAAAATATGGTATTTCAAAAATTATATTTCTAACAAATTTAAATTAATAATTTTTTAGTTTCTTGTTTTATTAATTCTACAGCTGGTTGATCATATGGGTTTAAATTTAATGACTTTCCAATCAAAATTGTTTCTAAAATAAAAAAACAAAACAATTCCCCTAAAGTTTTCTCATTTCTTTTTATAATTTCAAAACTTCGAAAGGGTATATTCTTTTTATTAAAAACATTCTCTGTAGCTTTTTTTTGGGCAAAAATTATGTCCTGTAGATTTTTGTTTTTTAAATAATCCTTAGTTGAGAGTATCTGGCTATTATTTAATTTTTCAGATTTATGTTCATTTACATAAAAAAAGGTAAAAAAATTTTTCTTAAAGCCATCCAAATAAAGTTGCATCACACTATGATTATCTTTCGGCATACTGGAGATAATAGGCAATAAACCCTTATTTTGCTTACCTAAGCTTTCTGCAATTAATTGCTGATACCATTTAAATAAATTTTCTGATTTTTCATCATAATTAATTATTATTGAGTTAAATTTTTTATTTTTAATAAAATAAAGTGTTGAGCTAACATTTAAAATTAAAGCGTTAAAAAAACTTTTATTTTTAATTAAACTGTTAAGTTGCTTAAAATTATTTACATTTAGCCCCATTAACTCGGCGGGCAACATGCCAACTTCTGATAAAACTGAATATCTTCCACCAATATAATCATTGTGATGGATAATGTCCGCTTTTAATCTTTTGGCTAGAATATGCAGGTAATTTTTTTTATCTTCAGTAATGAAGATATTTTTATCTTTTTTTTTAATCAAAAGATTTGCATTTACAATTGTTTCGATTGTATTGCCTGATTTTGAAATCACTAAATTAGTATAATTTTTATTTTTTTTTGAGTAGTTTTTTTTTAAATTATCAACAAAAGAAAATTTTTTTTTTATTTTAAAATTTAAAAAATCATAAATTGCTTGAGCTCCTAGTGAGGATCCTCCCATTCCTATCACTCGATACTCTAAAGAGTTTTTAAATTTTTTTAAGGTTTTATGATTAAAATTATTTTTATAATCTTTAGTTAATGATTTTATAATTTCATTTTTTTCTTTAACTAATGCTAAAAGTTTTTTTTTAACTAGTGGGGATTTTTTTTTTATTAATTTAAAATTTTTAAAAGAAATTCTTTGTGTAAGCATTAATTTTTCTTAATTTTATCCAATAGCAATTCCTCAAATTTTTTATTAACATCTTCATTATTGCCAGATTTAGTGTCTTGATTTTTTTGAGTTATTAAAGTTTTAAATTCATTTTCATTTATATCTGTCTGCTCTATTTTTTCTTTTGGAATTGGTAAATCGTTATAATCTGGTGGCATTACAAGTGGTGATTTTTTTTCTACTAAAAATTCATCTGTATTGTTCTTCTTTTCATTTACAAACGCACTTTTCATTGTGCTGCAAGAAGTTAATAATAGAATAAGATTTAGAAGAATAAATTTTTTAAATATGTTCATTTTTTTTTTGATTATTTAAAATTGACTCAAATATTATCATAATAATCACACCTATAGTAATGAATATATCGGCTACATTAAAGACAAACCAGTGAAACTCTCCTATATGAAAATCAATAAAATCTGGAACAGCTTTATAAAAAATACGATCAAATAAATTTCCTAAAGCACCTCCAAATATCATCATTAGCCCATATTTTTTAATTCCATAACTATTAATGATCATTTTTAAAATAACTATTACTATTATTGAAATAATTAAAGTTAACAAATTATATAAGTTATTTTGATTAAATGAAAAAAGACCAAATGCAATCCCTTCATTCCAAATAAGATGTATGTTCAAAAATTTTGATGAATATAAATCTTCATATAAATTTTTGCCATTAACGCTAACTACATAAATTTTTGTAATCCTATCAATTATAAAAATTGAAAATATAATAAATGAATCAATATAAAATTTTTTTGTTAAATTTTTAATTATCATTTAGAATGTTTTGGGCAAGATTTTCTTGAACAGGCTTCTTCAGTAATTTTCCAACATACTGGACATTTGGAACCTTTTGCCTTACTCGTTAGAGCAATTGTTTCTGAGTTTTCATTATAAATAACTTCAACACTTGATGTGATACATAGCTCTGAAAAATCAATATTTTTAGTAATTTCAGATAGTTTTTTATCTAAATTTATTACTAATTTTGCTTCTAAACTTGATCCAATTTCTTTGGATGCTCTTTTTTCTTCAATGCTAATATTGCATATATTTCTTATCTTAATAAGATCTAACCATTTTTGATTAAGCTTATCGTTTTTAAAATTTTCAGGAAATTTTAAAAATTGTTCTAAATGTATACTTTTATTACCGTCAAGAAGTAATTTATAGATCTCTTCAGTTGTAAATGAAAGAATTGGTGCAAACCATTTTAATAAAGAATTTAAAATTACATTTAATAATAAAATTGTTGACTGTCTTTTTTTTGAATCTAATGGATCACAGTACAAAGTATCTTTTCTTATATCAAAATAAAAAGCTGATAAATCAACGGTGCAGAAATTTAATAACTCTTTATATAAATTATGAAAATCATAATTATTAAAATAATTTTTAAAATTTGAGTTTAATGAATATATCTTATGAAGCATGAACTGTTCTAGCTCTGGCAAATGAATTATATCTATTTTATCTAAATCAATTTTTTCAAAGTTATCATTTAAATTTCCAAGTAAGTATCTGAATGTATTTCTAATTTTTCTATAAGAGTCAGCGTGTTGATCTAAAATAGAGTGATCAATTCTTAGGTCTTCTGCATAATTAGATGATGCCACCCAAATTCTTAAAATATCAGCTCCATATTTTTTCAAAATATCTTCTGGAGCAATTACATTGCCAAGTGATTTTGACATTTTTAAACCTTTGCCATCTACAACAAAACCATGTGATAAAATAGACTCAAACGGTGCTCTACCCCTGGTTCCACAAGATTCAAGAAGTGATGAATGAAACCACCCTCTATGCTGATCTGATCCCTCTAAATACATTGATGCTGGCCATTTTAAATCTTCTCTTTTTTCTAAAACAAATGAGTGAGTTGAGCCACTATCAAACCACACCTCTACTATATCGCTAAGTTTATCATAATCTTCAGACTTATATTTTCCCCCTAAAAATCTTTGTGGATTGTCTGAAAACCAGCAGTCTGAGCCTTCTTTTTCATAAATATTTGCAATATTTAAATTAACCTCATCATCAACTAAAATTTCTTTCGTTTTCTTGTTAATAAAAATTGGAAGAGGAACTCCCCAAACTCTCTGTCTAGAAACACACCAGTCAGGTCTAGTTTCTATCATTGCTTTTAATCTTTCTTTTCCCTTGCTAGGATAAAAAGTAGTTTCATCAAGGGCTTTTAATGCTTTATCTCTTAATTTGTGACTCTCCATGGATATAAACCATTGAGGTGTTGCTCTATGAACAAGCGGAGCTTTAGATCTCCATGAATGTGGATAAGAGTGAACTAATTCCCCATTTGCTAATAATTTTTTTTGTTCTTTCAGTTTTTCAATAACGATAGGATTAGCCTTAAAAATATGATTACCCTCAAATAAATGAACATTTTTTGTATATTTTCCATCACCATCGACTGTTTCAATGGCTTTAATTCCATGCTTCAAACATAAATTAAAATCATCAGGACCATGACTTGGTGCACAATGAACAATACCTGTTCCCTGTTCTGTTGTAACAAACCTTGCTTCCAACATCGGAATTTCAAGTTCATAACCTAAATTAAAAAAAGGGTGATTGCAGATAGTGCCAATAAGATCTTTACCTTTAAATTTTTTTATTTCTTTAAAATCTTTTATTGAACAATCTTTAATAACTGATTCCAATAAAGCTTCTGCAATTACTATTTTTTTATTTTTAAAATCACCATCATCATTTAATTCTATCAACACATAATCAAGAGCTTCATTGTAGGCTAAAGCTTTATTTGCAGGTATTGTCCATGGAGTTGTAGTCCATATAATAATTTCACTGCCCTCAAGTTCCTTAATATTAGATGACTTAACTGGAAATGATGTATAGATCGTATCTGATTTATGATCTTGATACTCAACCTCAGCATCAGCAAGAGCAGTCTTTTCAACCGTTGACCATAAGACGGGTTTAAAACCTCTATATAAACTTCCTTCCTTTAAAAATTTACCTAGCTCTCTTACAATTTGTGCCTCTGCATCAAAACTCATTGTTGAATAATAATTTTCCCAATCACCAATAACTCCTAGTCTTTTAAATTGAGTTTTATGAACTTCTATCCATTTTTCAGCAAAGGATCTGCATTCTTTTCTAAACTCAACAATCGGTACTTCATTTTTATTTTTTTTATTTTTTTTATATTGTTCTTCAATTTTCCACTCAATTGGAAGACCATGACAATCCCAACCAGGAACATAGATGGAGTCTTTTCCATCCATTTGATGAAATTTTACAATTATATCTTTTAAAATTTTATTTAGTGCAGTACCCATATGAATGTTGCCATTCGCATATGGAGGGCCATCATGAAGAACAAATTTTTCCTTGCCCTTACTAGAACTCCTTAATTCTTCATAAAGATTTATTTTTTTCCAATACTCTAAAATTTCAGGCTCTCTTACTGGTAAATTAGCTTTCATAGAAAAAGCTGTTTTTGGAAGATTTATTTGTGAATTACTCATTTTGCTTTTTTTGCGATACTTAAATCAGTTTTGATTTGAGCTCTTAATTGATTAACATTTTTAAATTTCTTTTCTCTTCTTATAAATTTTAAAAACTCAACTGATAAATACTTATTATAAAGATTGCCAGAAAAATTAAATAAATGGACCTCTAATAATAATTTTCTTTGATTAAATGTGGGTCTATAGCCAAGATTTGCTATTCCTTTTATATATCTAAAATTATTTTTTCTTAAAACCTTAACAGCATAAACTCCAGGATTTGCCAAGATATAATCCTTAATATCTATATTGCATGTAGGAAAACCAATTTTTTTTCCAACTTGTCTGCCTTTTTGAACAACTCCCTCTATAGACCATTTTCTATTTAGAAGTTTATTGGCTTTTTCTAAAAAACCTTTTTCTAAAAAGCCTCTAATTAAAGAGGAGGATACTATCTTATGGTTTACTATAAGGGGTTTTGGCTTAACTACTTTGTAATTATATTTTTTTTCGTTTTCAATCAGTAGCCTAACATCCCCTTCTCTTTTATTTCCAAATCTAAAATTGTTACTTACAAATATAAATTTAGCATCAAGTTTTTGAAATAAAATATTCTTAATGAAATTAATTGATTTTGTTTTTGAAAAAACTTTATCAAATTTTTTTGTAATAATAAAATCAACACTTTGATTATTTAGTAAATTTATTTTTTGACTTATACTTGAAAGTCTAAAATTTTTTAATGATTGATTAAAAAACATTTTTGGCATTGGATTAAAATTGACTACTCCAATTTTTAAATTATATTTTTTTTTATAGAATTGAGCCTGTTTAAATAATTTTTGATGTCCCAAATGAACACCGTCAAAATTACCGATTAAAATTATTGACCCTTTATCTTTTTTTTTGATATCAAAATTTTGATATAATTTTACCATTTTAAATCTGATTGCATGTAATTAACGATTGACTCATATTGTTTTGATATTTCATCAATTCCTTTATCTTTTATTTCATTTTTATGAACACCATTAGATATTAATAAAGAATCATAATTTAGAAGATTTGCACCTTTAATATCTGTATTTAAATTATCTCCAATAGATAAAATTTTTTTATTATTGTTATCAAAAGATTGATTATAAACTTCAGGGTATGGTTTACCAAAGTAAATAACTTCACCACCCATTTTTTCAAAAACCATTGCAACTGATCCAGCACACAACTCTCTTTTATCTCCTTTATCAACTATTAAATCAGGATTTGTACATATCATTTTTTTGCTAGTTTGTTTTTCAAGCAATTCTTTATAAAAGTTTAAATCTGTATCATGATCATCAAATAAACCGGTACATAATAAGTATTTACTATTATCAAGGTCCTTTGATTTATTATTTTTAAAGTCATAAAATAAATCAAAATCTCTAGGTGGTCCTATATGAAAAAATTTTTCTAAAATATTAAATTTTTTAAGATAATTTAGAGCTGCTTCACCTGAGGTAAAGACACGTTCTCTAATTTCTTGATTCATTCCCATTTTTTCTAAAAATATTTTAACAGGTTCGATTGGTCTTGGTGCGTTGGTTAAAAGAACAAAATCCTTCTTCATTTTTAATAACTCTTTTAGCGCTATAATTGCTTTTTCATTTAGTGTTATCCCATTATGAACAACGCCCCATAGATCTATATAAAAAAGATCATATTTATCAGCAATTGACCTTAAACCCTCAATATCTATATTTTTAGTCATATTTTAAGGTATAACCCATAAAATCTTCAATTTCCTAGCATTTTTAGTAACTTATTACTTATCTTATCTTGAAATAGCTAAGGCAGTATCTATATGAGATCCATATTTAAAAGGAGAATTTATGAAGTTTAAACCGTTACATGACAGAGTATTAATCGAAGTTTTAGACAGCAGCGAAAAAACTGCTGGTGGAATAATTATCCCAGATACAGCCCAAGAAAAACCTCAAGAAGGTAAAGTAGTTGCTGTTGGTGGTGGTGCAAAAACAGAAGATGGAAAGTTAATTCCAATGGATGTTAAAGTTGGTGACAAAGTTTTATTTGGCAAATGGTCAGGAACTGAAGTCAAAATTGATGGTAAAGAATACAGCATAATGAAAGAGTCTGACATTATGGGTATTTCAGGTAAATAATTTAATTTAAAGGAGAAAGTAAAATGGCAAAAATAATTAAATTTGACGCTGAAGCAAGAGCGGCAATGATGAGAGGTGTCAATATTTTAGCTGATACCGTTAAAGTTACTTTGGGTCCCAAAGGAAGAAATGTCGTAATGGACAAATCATATGGCGCACCAAGAATAACTAAAGATGGTGTTTCTGTAGCTAAAGAAATTGATCTTGAAGATAAATTTGAAAACATGGGTGCTCAAATGGTTAAGGAAGTTGCTAGCAAAACCAATGAAGAAGCTGGTGATGGTACAACTACTGCAACTATTTTAGCTCAAGCTATTGTTAAAGAAGGAATTAAGTATGTTACTGCTGGCATGAATCCAATGGATGTTAAAAGAGGAATTGATGCAGCTGTAGAAAACGTAAAAGAAAACTTAATTGCTTCTGCTAAAAAAGTTAAAGATAGTGATGAAATTGCCCAAGTTGGAACAATTTCTGCAAACGGTGATAAGGAAATCGGAACCATGATTGCAAAAGCAATGCAAAAAGTTGGAAACGAGGGTGTTATTACTGTTGAAGAAGCAAAAGGAATTGAAACTGAGCTAGATGTTGTTGAAGGTATGCAATTTGATAGAGGTTATCTATCTCCATACTTTATAACTAACAGTGATAAGATGACAACTGAGTTAGACAATCCTTATATCTTATTACACGAAAGTAAATTAACTAACCTACAACCAATGGTTCCTTTATTAGAAGCTGTTGTACAATCAGGTAGACCTTTAATGATAATCTCTGAAGATGTTGAGGGAGAAGCGTTGGCTACATTAGTTGTAAACAAACTAAGAGGTGGATTAAAAGTTGTTGCTGTTAAAGCTCCAGGATTTGGTGATAGAAGAAAAGCTATGCTCGAAGATATTGCTATACTAACTGGCGGCCAAGTAATTTCTCAAGACTTAGGAATTAAACTTGAAAATGTTAAACTTGAAGACCTTGGATCTTGTAAAAAGATTAAAGTTGATAAAGATAACAGTACAATCGTTAGTGGTAGTGGTAAAAAATCAGATATCGCAGCAAGATGTGATTCTATTAAAAAACAAGTTGAGGAAACTACATCTGATTACGATAGAGAAAAACTTCAAGAAAGACTTGCTAAATTAGCAGGTGGTGTTGCAGTAATCAAAGTTGGTGGTGCAACTGAAGTTGAAGTTAAAGAAAGAAAAGATAGAGTTGAAGATGCTTTAAATGCAACTAGAGCTGCTGTTGAAGAAGGAATTGTAGTTGGTGGTGGTTGTGCTCTTTTATATGCCTCACAAGGACTAAGTACACTTAAAGTTAAAGGAGATGACCAAAAATCTGGAGTTGCGTTAGTAGCTCAAGCTTTACAGACTCCTGTAAGACAAATAACTTTAAATGCTGGAGTTGATGGTTCAGTTGTAGTTGGAAAACTACTTGAGCAAAATAAAAAAAACCAAGGTTATGATGCTCAAAATGAAGAGTATGTTGACATGTTTGCAAAAGGTATCATAGATCCAGTTAAAGTTGTTAGAACAGCTCTACAAGATGCTGCTTCAATTGCTGGATTACTTGTAACTACTGAAGCAATGATTGCTGACAAACCAGAAGAAAAAGATGCTGGTGGTGGAATGCCTGCTGGTATGCCTGGTGGAATGGGTGGTATGGGTGGAATGGGTGGAATGGGAATGTAATCATTTCTACTCAAACAAAAATTCAAAAAGGGCAGTTTTTACTGCCCTTTTTTTTTATTAAGATGTTATAAAATTTAGATATGTCAAAAAGATATAGTGGAAAATCATTTAAAGATTCAAGTGCTAGCAAAAAACCAAAATTAAACCTTAAAGAAAAAAGAAAACAGAAAAAAGAAAAAACTAAAAAATCTTAGGAATTAGCTCTTTTTTGCCTATGTTTTTTAAAGGTAAAGTTTTTAGGTCTGCTATTTCTACTTTTAAATTTTTTTTTACCCTTAAATCCAAAGCTTTTTTTTTTTTTATCAATAGATGTGTTCTCTGAGGGTTTTTTTCCAAAATAGTTAGGGTTATTTGTAAATCCAGAAGGCTTTGTATCATTTTTTTTTATAAAACTTGATTTTCTTTTGTAACCAAAACTTTTCTTCTCTCCATCTCTTGAGGGTTTATTTGACTTATCTTTTCTGAAAGATTTAGGTTTATCTCTAAAACTTGTGGATCGATCTTGTCTTCTGCTTCCAAAGGATTTTTTTTCATCTCTTGCTTTTTTTTTTTTGTTATTTGTCCCTTTGCCTCTTCTTTTACTTTTTGAGTCCCTTCTTAAACCACTTGGTACTGATTTAAAGTTTGGATCTATTAATCTATTTATTGAATTCCACATTAATCGATCATCTGGTGTTAAAAAAGTTAAAGCAGATCCTTCTGATCCAGCTCTTGCAGTTCTACCAATTCTATGGATATAATCCTCTGGAACTTGAGGAAGATCGTAATTTATAACATGTTGGATTAGAGGGATATCTAAACCTCTAGCAGCTACATCGGTTGCTATCAAAATTCTTTTTAAACCTTTTCTAAAAGAATTAATAACACGATCTCTTTTGCTTTGACGAAGGTCGCCATGAATTGCGTCGGCAGAATGTCCTTCTTCTTTAAGCTTTTTAACCATTTTATCAGCACCTCTTTTGGTCTTAACAAAAACTAGAATAGAGCCTTTTCTGGCTAAAAATTGATCAATTAATTCATCATATTTATTTTCTTTAAATACTTGAAGAGTTTCTTGTTTAATCTTTGCAATTGGAACTGATGTAGCTCCTGTAGATATTCTCTCAGGTTTGTTTAAATATCTATCAGAAATTCTTAAAATATTTTGAGGTAAGGTTGCTGAAAATAATAATGTTTGGTGATCCTTTGGCACAAATTTTAAAATCATTTCAATTTGTGGGGTAAAACCCATATCTAGCATTCTATCAGTTTCATCTAAGACTAAATATTTTGTTGCTGATAAATTTAAACTTTTTCTCTTTAAATGATCATTAATTCTTCCTGGGGTCCCTACTATTATTC
>JACWEQ010000007.1 GCA_014653365.1 Pelagibacterales bacterium SAG-MED49
TTAAAAAAAATTGGGATTTATGAATTTTTTGAGTATGTAGCTGGATCAGATACTTTTGATTATTGTAAACCAGATCCAAGACATCTTACATCTGTAGTTGAAATATTAGATGGCGATGTAAAAAAAACTATTATGATTGGTGATAGTGAGACAGATGCTAATGCTGCAAAAGCTGCAGAGATTCCAGTGATTTTACTAGAAAATGGATACACAGAAAAAAATACAACTGAAATATATCATAATCACTTAATAAAAGACTTCATTGGTATTGAGCAAATAATATCTAAATATCTTTAATATTGATTAATTTTTTTTAACTATTAAAACAAAATATCAATTAAGGAGTTATTTTGTTATTACACACAGTTAAAGTTTATCCATCTAAAATTAACCTACCAAAAACAAAGCAACTTGCCTGGAAGATAGCTGAAATCGCAAGTGATAATGCTAAATTAAATAAAGATGCCATAGAGATGGTTGTCAATAGAATAATTGATAATGCATCAGTTGCAATAGCATCATTAAACAGAAAGCCTGTAATTTCTTCTAGAGAAATGGCTCTTAAACACTCTCGTAAAAATGGAGCTACATTATTTGGTGTTAACACAAAATTAAAATTTGATTGCGAATGGGCAGCATGGTCAAACGGAACAGCTGTTAGAGAACTTGATTTTCATGATACATTTTTGGCTGCTGATTACAGTCATCCTGGAGATAATATTCCTCCTCTATTAAGTGTGGCTCAACAAAATAAAAAAAGTGGTTTGGATCTTTTAAGAGGAATTATTACTGCTTACGAAGTTCAGGTTAACTTAGTTAAAGGAATTTGTTTACACAAACATAAAGTGGATCATATAGCTCACTTAGGACCTAGTGTTGCTGCTGGATTAGGAACAATGCTTAAATTAAACACTGAAACAATTTATCAGGCAGTACAACAAGCTTTACACACAACTGTCTCCACTAGACAATCTCGAAAAGGTGAGATTTCAAGTTGGAAAGCGTACGCCCCAGCTCATGCGGGTAAACTTGCGATCGAAGCAGTAGATCGTGTTATGAGAGGTGAGGGTGCGCCAAGTCCTATATATGAAGGTGAAGATAGTGTTATTGCTAGAATACTAGATGGGAAAAAGGCTAATTACAAAGTCCCACTACCTACAAAAAATGAAAGCAAAAAAGCTATATTAGAGACTTACACTAAAGAATACTCTGCAGAATATCAATCACAGGCATTAATTGATTTAGCTAAAAAATTAAAAACTAAAATATCAAATTTAAATCAAATTAAAAAAATTGATATATTCACAAGTCATCACACTCATTACGTAATTGGAACTGGAGCAAATGACCCCCAGAAAATGGATCCTAATGCAAGCAGAGAAACACTTGATCACTCTATTATGTATATTTTTGCAGTAGCTTTAGAAGATGGTGATTGGCACCATGTAAAATCATATACAAAAGCTAGAGCCAATAAAAAAAGTACTATTAAAATTTGGAAATCAATTACAACTTACGAAGACAAGAAATGGACTAAAAAATATCACGATCCAAACCCTAAGAAAAAATCATTTGGTGCAAGGGTGGTTGTTACATTAAATAATGGTAAAAAGATTACTGAACAACTTGATCGTGCTGATGCCCATCCATATGGTGCAAGACCATTTAAAAGACAAAATTATATTAATAAATTTCTAACATTAACTGATGGCATTCTTGATAAAAAAGAAAGTAATCGTTTTTTAAAGACAGTTCAAAATCTTAAAAACTTAAAGGCAGGTCAGTTGGATAAATTAAATATTGAAGTTAAAAAAAGTAAATTAAAAAGAAATTTGAAAAAAGGAATATTTTAGTGCACTTTGTTGATAAAGAACCAAGTCAAAAAAGAATAGATTTTAATGAAAAACTTAAATCAAATAAAATTTTAAGAGTTCCTGGTGCATATAATCCTTTAACAGCAAAATTAATTGAAGAAATTGGCTATGATGCTGTTTATGTATCTGGTGGAGTAATGGCAAATGATTTGGGATTTCCTGATATAGGATTAACTACACTTCAAGATGTTAGCACTAGATCCTATTTAATCTCCAGAGTTACTAATCTTCCAACAATTGTTGATATAGATACAGGATTTAAATCGTGCAAAGAAACAATTGAAACATTTGAGGAATTTGGAATTACAGCTGTTCATTTAGAAGATCAAATTGAAAGAAAAAGATGTGGTCATCTTGACAATAAAGAGCTGATTTCAACTGAAGCTATGGTTGATAAAATCAAAGAATGTGTGTCTGCAAAAAAAGATGATAACTTTAAAATTATTGCAAGATCCGATGCAAAAGGTGTTGAAGGAATTGATAAAATGATCGATAGATGTAAAGCATACATTGATGCAGGTGCTGAAATTATTTTTCCAGAGGCTTTACAAAATGAAAATGATTTTGAAAAAGTTAGAAAAGAATTATCCTGTTATTTGTTAGCCAATATGACTGAATTTGGTAAATCAAAACTTTTTAATTTCAAAGAATTAGAAAATTTTGGCTACAATATAGTGATTTATCCAGTAACCACGCAAAGATTAGCAATGAAAAATGTTGAGGATGGATTAAGAGACATTTATGCAAATGGACACCAAAACAATATAATTGATAAAATGCAAAGCAGAAAAAGACTATACGAACTTGTTGAATATGAAAAATACAATAGCTTAGACGAGAAAATTTATAATTTTAGTACGGAAGGTCATGAATAATGAGCGATGATATCAAAAAAGGTTTAATGGGTGTCACAGTTGATGAAACTGCAATTTCAAAAGTTATGCCTGAAATTAACTCGCTAACCTACAGAGGTTATGCTGCTCAAGATTTATGTGCTAATTGTCAATTTGAAGAAGTAGCTTATTTAATCTTAAATGGTGAGCTACCAAATAAAAAACAGCTTAAAAAATTTATTAAAGAAGAAACTAAAGAAAGATCTCTTTCAAAGGGTTTAATAAATATTTTAAAAAATATGCCAAAAAAATCTCATCCTATGGATGTTGCAAGAACTGCTGTGAGTTTTATGGGTTTGGAAGATAAAGAAACTACGAGCAATACACCTGAGGCAAATTTAAGAAAAACAATGAGGATTTTTTCAAAAACTCCAACAGCACTAGCTGCATTTTATAGATTAAGAAAAGGGAAAAAAATTATTACTCCAAAAAAGAAATTAAGCTTTGCTGAAAATTTTTTTCATATGTGTTTTGGTAAAGTACCTAACAAAGATATTGTCAAAGCATTTGATGTTTCTTTAATATTGTATGCAGAACATAGTTTTAATGTATCAACTTTTACAGCAAGAACTATTACTAGTAGTCTCTCTGATATTCATGGAGCTATTGCTGGTGCTATTGCAAGTTTAAAAGGGCCTTTGCATGGTGGTGCTAACGAAGAAGTAATGTATATGATGAAAAAAATTAAAAAACCAGAAAACGCATTAAAATGGATTAATAATGCTTTGAATAAAAAAAGTGTTGTTATGGGCTTTGGTCATAGAGTTTATAAAAGTGGAGACTCAAGAGTGCCAACTATGAGAGAATATTTTGGAAAAGTTGCTAAAATTAAAAAAGATAAAACTTTTGAAAAAATTTACGATATCGTTGAAAAGGTAATGATTGATAGAAAAAATATCTACCCAAATGTAGACTACCCAACTGGTCCTACTTATCATTTAATGGGTTTTGACACTGATTTCTTTACACCAATTTTTGTAATATCGAGAATTACAGGTTGGTCGGCTCACATTAAAGAGCAATACGCTTCAAATAGATTAATCAGACCTCTTGCCGCTTATAACGGCAATAAGTATAGGAAAGTTAAATCTCTAAATAAAAGATAATTTAATTAAATATTTTTAATTTTTTATTGCTAAAATATTCTCTTTATCTACTTTTTTTAAAGTATATCTATTTGATATAAGTATTTCTTTTACCTCTTGTAACTTTTTACCTTCAACAAAAGTTCCATCAAAATGTTTTGCCTCAAATATAATATTATTAATTCTTATCTTTTTATAATCAATTGATTTCATTATTTCATATTCTGCACCTTCAACATCTATTTGTAATTTATCAATAAGATTAATTGAATATTTCATCATCAAATCTTCAAATGTAATAAATTCGATATCTATTTGCTGAATGTGTTCTTCTTGAATTTTAAATCTTTTATTTCTATGATTTAGAATATGGTTTTTATCAAAAGAGCCTATTTGACTTGCCCAGTGCTTACCTAATTTTGGTATAGAATCTTTTTTAACATAATAAAAATTATCTTTTTTACGACAATTCAGTATTGCTTTTTTACAAATAATTATATTTTCAAACGCTTTATATTCTTTTTCTAAAAGTTCAAAGTTATAAGGAACAGGTTCAACCAATAATATTTTAGAATTAATATAATTTTTGATTAAATCTTTAAGATATTCACCAGTATGAGCGCCTAAAACAACTAATCCAAAATTATTCACTTAGATAATTAGAATTAACTAAAAGCTTCTACCCAAGTACCTTGGGTTGATGCTTTAGAATACTCAGTTGCACGTCCTTCAAAGAAGTTCATATGCTCAACAGCATTCAACATAGTATCTAGCCATCCTAGAGGATTTTTCTCAATATCATAAATCGGCTCTAGACCTAATTGAGTAAGTCTTCTATTAGCTATAAATCTAATATAATCCTTAACTTCTTGAGAAGTTAAACCTTCCATAGGACCCATTTCAAAAGCAAGATCTATAAAAGCATCTTCATGTTCAATGATCGTTCTGCAAGCTTCATAAAGTTCTTTCTTTAATTTAGGCGTCCAGATTTCAGGGTTTTCATTTATGAATTCTTTGAATATTCTTATCATAGAATTACAATGAAGAGTTTCATCTCTAACAGACCAAGTAACAATTTGGCCCATACCTTTCATCTTGTTGTGTCTTGGAAAGTTTAAAAGAATTGCAAAACTAGCAAACAATTGAAGACCTTCAGTAAACGCACTAAACACAGCGACTGTTTTAGCGATATCTTCTTTTGAATTTACATTAAAGTCTTGCATGTAATCATATTTATCTTTCATTTCTTTATACTTCATGAAAGCTGAATACTCTGACTCAGGCATACCAATAGTGTCTAATAAATGAGAGTAAGCTGCTACATGGACAGTTTCCATTGAAGCAAAAGCTGTCATCATCATCAATACTTCTGTTGGCTTAAACACAGTTGTATAATGTCTTAGATAACAGTTACTAACCTCAACATCGGCTTGCGTAAAAAATCTAAATATTTGAGTTAATAAGTTTTTTTCTGATTGAGATAAATTTTTTTGCCAATCTCTAACATCATCACCAAGTGGTACCTCTTCTGGTAGCCAATGAATTCTTTGTTGAGTTAACCACGCATCATAACACCATGGATATCTAAATGGTTTATAAACTGGGTTTTCAACTAACAATCCCATTTTTTTTGGTTGAATAATTTCTTTTTTTTCAGGTTGAATAATTTCTGAATTTATTTTTTCTGCTACTGACATGATAGGCACTCCTCGTATTCTGGTTCTTCAGTTTTGGTTGCTTTATTTTTATAAACGTTAGCCATAATATCTGTTGATTTTGAATCATTGATATTTTCAGCTCGTTGAATTGATTTTGATCTACAGTAATAGAGGCTCTTCAAGCCTTTTTTCCAAGCATCAAAATGAATTTTATGTAATTCTTTTTTATGAACATCTGCAGGTAGAAATAAATTTACTGACTGCGCTTGAGATATAAATGGAGTTCTATCTCCACTTAATTCAATAATCCACTGCTGATTAAGTTCAAAAGCTGTTTTAAAGACATCTTTTTCTAAATCAGTTAAAAAATTTAAATGCGATACTGAGCCTTGGTTTGTTGTAATTGTAGACCAAGTTTCATCATCATTTTTACCATGTCCTTCTAAGATTTCTTCTAAATATCTATTTCTAACATTAAAAGAACCAGATAAAGTTTTATGAGTGTAACTATTAGCAGCTATTGGCTCTACTCCGGGTGATGCTCCACCACAAATAATTGAAATAGATGCAGTTGGTGCAATTGCAGTTTTATTAGAAAATCTCTCTTGATAACCATATTCTGCTGCATCTGGACAAGCCCCTCTTTCTTCAGCTAAATCTTTTGAAGCTTGATTAACTTGTTCATCAATTTGTTTAAATATTTTTTTATTCCAAGATTTAGCCATTACTGACTCAAGGGGAATTCTATTTTTTTGTAAAAAAGAATGAAAGCCCATTACACCTAATCCAACACTTCTTTCTCTTTCAGCTGAGTATTTAGCATCTTTAAATTGGTCTGGAGCTTTGTCGATAAAATCAGATAATACATTATCTAAAAATCTCATGACATCTTTGATCATATCTGGATCATCTTTCCACTCATCATACTTTTCTAAATTTAATGAAGATAAACAACAAACTGCTGTTCTATCTCTACCATCTTTATCAATTCCAGTAGGTAAAGTTATTTCACTACATAAATTTGATGTCTTTACAGTCAAGTTAGCAAGTTTGTGATGTTGAGGAATTAATCTGTTAACAGTATCTATATAGATTATATAAGGTTCTCCAGTTTCTATTCTTGCAGTTAATAATCTAATCCACAAATTTCTAGCTGATATAGTTTGCTGAACAGTTCCGTCTGCAGGACTTTTTAATCCCCATTGTTCATCATTTTCAACAGCTCTCATAAATGCATCTGAAAGTAAAACACCGTGATGTAAGTTTAATGCTTTTCTGTTTGGATCACCTCCTGTTGGTCTTCTCATTTCAATAAATTCTTCAATTTCAGGATGATCAACTGGAAGATAACAAGCAGCAGAACCTCTTCTTAATGATCCCTGGCTAATAGCCATAGTCAATGAGTCCATGACTTTTATGAAAGGAATTATTCCTGATGTTTTTCCAACTTTTCCAATTTTTTCTCCAATAGATCTTAAGTTACCCCAGTAACTTCCAATACCACCACCTTTTGCAGCTAACCAAACATTCTCACTCCAAAGATCAAGAATACCTCCCAAACTATCTGTTGCTTCATTTAAAAAACAAGAAATAGGTAATCCTCTTTTTGTTCCACCATTAGATAGAACTGGCGTTGCTGGCATAAACCAAAGATTACTAATGTAATTATAAATTCTTTGTGCATGTAAATTGTCATCTGCATATGAACTAGCAACACGTGCAAATAAATCTTGATAAGATTCGTTATGACCTAGGTATCTATCCTTTAAAGTTGCTTTTCCAAAATCTGTTAAATTTGCATCTCTCGAACGATCAATCTTAATGATAATCCCTTTATCATTTTGAAATAATTCAGTTTCATTATTTAATGAGAAAAGATCTGGTCTTTTATCTTTTGTAACCTCATTAACATTAGGGCTATATTCAGAGACAGCTTTCTTTAGGGCCTGAGATAAAATTTTGTTCATAAATAAGTATTATAATTTGTTATTGTGGCGAAAACAACTATATGTTGTATGCGCTTTGTATTGATATACTATATAAATAACAAATCAATAGAACATTTATAGAACATGACAAAAAATTTATCAATAAAAAAATAAAAAAAAGAGTAAGTAATTAACAGATGAGCCAAAATACAAAAATAGACCCTTATGGTTTTAGAGAATATGACGCTCGTTGGTTGTATGAAAAAGACATTAATAGTGAAGGTATAACCAATCTTGGAAAAGGTTTAGGTACACAAATAAAAATTCATACAAAAAAAACTAATCCAAGAATTATTGTTGGACATGATTACAGATCTTACAGTGAAGAAATAAAAACAGCTCTTAAAAAAGGGTTAAGCTCAACTGGATGTCATATTGAAGATATAGGTTTGTCACTTTCTCCTATGGTTTATTTTGCTCAATTTAATTTAGATGCAGATGCTGTTGCAATGGTTACGGCTAGTCATAACGAAAATGGTTGGACCGGTGTAAAAATGGGTATCAAAAAAGGTTTAACTCATGCACCAGAAGAAATGAAAGAACTAAAAGATATAACTTTAAATGAAAAGTTTTCAAATGGAGAAGGAACTGAAAAACAAATAGAAAATTTTCAACAAATTTATAAAGATGATTTAATAAGTAAAAATAAAATCAATAAAAAAATTAAAGCTGTTGTTGCCTGTGGAAATGGTACCGCTGGAATATTTGCACCCGATATTTTAAGAGGTATTGGCTGTGAAGTGATAGAACTTGATTGCAACTTAGATTGGACTTTTCCAAAATATAATCCAAATCCTGAAGATTTAGAAATGCTACATTCAATAGCTAAAACTGTAAAAGATAATGATGCAGATATTGGTTTTGGCTTTGATGGCGACGGAGATAGAGTTGGAGTTATTGATGATAAAGGTAATGAAATATTTTCTGACAAAATTGGATTATTAATTGCAAGAAACTTATCAGCTACACATAAAAACTCTAAATTTGTAGTGGATGTTAAATCTACTGGTCTTTATGCAACTGATAAAGTCTTATTAGCAAATAATTGTGAGACTTTGTATTGGAAAACAGGCCATTCCCACATTAAAAGAAAAGTTAACACTGAAAAAGCCTTAGCTGGCTTTGAAAAAAGTGGACATTTCTTTTTTAATCAGCCATTAGGTTTTGGTTATGATGATGGAATTAATTCAGCTATTCATATTTGTCACCTATTAGATAGTCAAAACATAATGATGAGTGAAATAATTAATGAACTACCAAATACCTTCCAAACACCTACAATGGCTCCTTTTTGTAAAGATGAAGAAAAATATCAAGTAGTTGAAGGTTTGGTTAAACAAATTGAAGAAATCCAAAACAAAAAAATTAAAATAGATGATCAAATTATTACTGAGATTTTAACTGTTAATGGTGTAAGGTTTTCTTTTGAGGATGGTTCGTGGGGTTTAATTAGAGCTTCATCAAACAAACCATCATTAGTAATTGTTACTGAAAGTCCAACTTCAGATAATAGAAAGAAAAAAATTTTTGATTTTATTAACGATTTACTTCAAAAAACAGGAAAGATCGGTGAATATGACCAAAAAATATAAATTATTAGATTTGCTTAAATAAAAACAGCTTAAAATAAACTTAAACTACCTAGCAATTAAATCAAAATCAAAAAAAGCAGAGTCAAAGTAACCAATCATATTTGTAGTGCTCGTCATACTTTTTGTTATTCCTCTAGTATTGTTGTATTTAATTTGAAGACCAGTAGTTTGAGGAGTAATTTTAATTGTTGTTGCAAGTGGCATTACACCAATTATTCTTGCAATACATTGTAGATATTAAAGTTAATTTTTTCACAATTAATAATTATAATAATTATCAGACTAATAAAAGAGATATTTAACCTATAATGGGTCAAAAAAATTGTTAATAAATCTAACATTTAATAAACGAATCTTTCGAAAATACCAAAGAATCTGTTAAAAATTACTTAGAGGTGGCGTAGGGAGACTGAAACCACCTCGACATCTTATAAAACTTTTTTTAATTTACCCAAAATCAAATTTAAATTCTCTTTAGAGTAAATTTTTCCTTTTTTAACCCAAACAGATAGTGGCCAGGTAAGATCATGTTTATATCTTGCAATAATATGGATATGCAACTGGGGAACTATATTGCCAATTTTTTCAACATTAAGTTTTTTAGTTTTAAAAACTTTTTTCATTAATTTGCTGACATGTACAATCTCTTTCATTAATAAAATTTGATCTTTAGAATTTAATTCTGTGATATCTGTAATTCCTTTTCTTTTTGGAATTAGAATGATCCAAGGAAAATGTTGGTTATCAATTAACCTGACACTGCATAATTTTAAATCTGAAATATAATGAGAAGATTTTATAAAGTTTTTGTTTATTTTATTCATTAGGTTGAAAGTTATTCATTTAAAGATTTGTTGCAATTGTTATTTCTTATATAGTCAAATAATGGCAGATAAAAAAATTAGATCCGTTGCAAAAACATTTTCTTGGAGATTTTTTATTTTTATTTATTGGATGATTTTTGGCTATATTTATACAGGAACTTTTACTGGAGCTGGCATATTAGGCTTAGGTTCAATAATTCCTCTTTTATTCTATTACTTTCATGAAAGAATTTGGAATAAAGTTAAATGGGGTGTTAATTAAATTATTTAATAATAATTATAAATATTTTTTAAGTTTATCAGAAATGTTTACTTTTTTGTTATTTACAAAATCTTCATGATTTTTTTCAATAGTATTTAATTCATATAAATAATTTACCATAACCCCAAAAGATCTTTTAAAACCTACTTCTGAAATATTTGCGTTTACTATTATGTCATCAACAATTGCTCCATTACCTAAATGAAATCTACTAACATCATTCACGGGTAGTTCTTTGTTGTTTTTTTCATTAACTATGTAATGAGTAGCTAATTTCATTAAAACATCTTTATTATCAATAAATCTTTTGTCCCCTATTTTTAAATCTTTAGATTTTAAAAAAGATGTGTTTTTATTTTTAAAATTACCTAAAATGTTTTCAATCTTTTTATCATCTTGATATGAAAACCAATCTGCAAAACCTGGTATAGGAGATAATGTGCCAAAGTTTTTAATATGTGGTAACTCTTCTTGAATTTCATAAACAACTCGTTTGATTAAAAAATTTCCAAGAGTTACTCTCGATAAGCCTTCTTGACAATTACTTATGGAATAAAATGTTGCAGTGTCTGCTTTTTTTGAATCATTACTTGATGGTTTCATTAACTCTTGTATTGATTTACCTAATCCTTTTGTAAGAGCGACTTGAACAAAAATAATTGGCTCATCCTCTAGAGCTGGATGAAAATAAGAAAAAAACCTTCGATCTTCTCCTAGTCTTCTTTTTAATTCATTCATATCTTTTATCTGATGAACTCTTTCGTACTGTATAATTTTCTCTAGTACTGCAGCCTTTGTATCCCAGGTAATTTTTTCAAGTTTTAAAAAACCTGGGTTAAACCAATCTCTAAATAAAAATCTTAAATCATCGTCCAAACCTTTAAGGTCAGTGTTATCTTTTAAAATTCTTAACAAATCCTCTCTAAGACCAACTATAATTGAAGTTCCATTAGGAGCCATATTCATTCTTCTAAATAAAACTCCCCTATTACCCTCTGAAATTTTAAATAAATTATATAAATTTTTTTCGTTTTGTGTTTTTTTATAAACGTCTATTGCATCATTAACCTTTGTAAAACTGGGTTTGTATTTTTCATTTATCTTTTTGAAAAATAAAAGTTTATTTTCATCAGAAAGAGTGAGGTATAATTCTGTAATATCTCTTGCTACAGCTATCCCAAAAGCAGCTCCTTTATTTGAAATTAAGTCATCACATAAAGATAAGATTGTATCTAAATCATTTTTCTTTATTACTTTTTTTTTAAAAAGTTTTTCGCCTGCATCAGCGATGGAAGAAATGATTTGCTTAAAATTAAACATTGGTAATGATTATCATAAATAACTGTTACATAAATGTTAAATTTACCACACGTAAAAAATCCTTTAACCATATAGATAATTAACATTATTACACATTAAGTTAAGAAAAAACTTAGAAAATAAATTTTTTATGCTAGTAGTTCTTTTATGTTAGATAAAAGAAATTTTTATATTAATGGTGAGTGGATTAAACCAACTGCACCTAATGACTTAGAAGTAATTAATCCATCAACTGAAGAAACTTGTGCAGTGATATCTTTAGGTTCTAAAGAAGACACAGATAAAGCTGTTGCTGCTGCAAAAGTAGCTTTTGAGAGTTGGAAAGAAAGTTCTAAAGATGAAAGAATTAGTCTACTTGAAAAATTATTATCTATTTATAAAAAAAGATATAGTGAAATGGCTGATGCAATTTCAATGGAAATGGGTGCACCAATGGATTGGTCAACAGACGTTCAGACATCAAGTGGTCAATCACATCTAGAAGATTTTATTTTAAGATTAAAAGAATTTGAATTTAATAGAAAATTTAATTCGGAGTCTAATAATCGAATATGCTATGAACCCATTGGAGTTTGTGGTCTTATTACTCCATGGAACTGGCCAATAAATCAAATAGCTTTAAAAGTTGTGCCTGCTTTTGCAACAGGTTGTACAATGATACATAAACCTTCTGAAATAGCCCCATTGTCAGCAATGATTTTCGCTGAAATGATTGATGAAGCTGGGTTTCCTCCAGGGGTATTTAATTTAGTCAATGGTGATGGTGTTGGGGTTGGAACAGAAATTTCTTGTCACCCTGATATTGATTTAGTTTCCTTTACAGGTTCAACTCGAGCAGGAAGATTAATATCTAAAAATGCAGCTGAAACGATTAAAAAGGTTTGTCTTGAATTAGGTGGTAAAGGTGGAAATATTGTATTTGCAGACTCTTACCCAAACGCAGTTAGAGATGGAATTAGAAATGTAATGAGTAATTCTGGACAATCTTGTGATGCACCAACAAGAATGTTGGTCGAAAAATCTATTTATGAAAGAGCGGTACAAGAAGCTGCAGATGAAGCTAATTTAATAAAAGTAGATCACGCATCTAAAAAAGGTGATCATATCGGACCAGTGGTTTCAAAAACTCAATATGAAAAAATTATTAATTTAATTCAAAGTGGAATTGATGAAGGAGCAACATTAGCGGCTGGTGGACCTGAACTACCTAATGGAATGAATAAAGGATATTTTATTAAACCTACAATTTTTACCGATGTTAAAAATGATATGAGAATTGCCAAAGAAGAAATTTTTGGACCAGTACTCTCAATCATTCCATTTGAAACAGAAGAAGAAGCTATAAAAATTGTAAATGACACTGAATATGGTCTTGGAAATTTCTTACAAACTGAAGATAAAGAAAAAGCAAAAAGAGTATCAAGAAAATTAAATGCTGGAATTATTTATGTTAATGGAATTGGACCAGACTCAGGAACACCTTTCGGTGGATTTAAACAATCTGGAAATGGTCGTGAGGGTGGAGTTTGGGGTTTAGAGGAATATTTGGAAGTAAAAACGGTAACAGATTGGCAAGAGTAAAATGATTGGTTACGTAATGGTTGGAACCAATGACCTTAATAAATCAATTACATACTACGATACTCTGTTAGACTTATTGGATCTAAAAAGAGTTGATACATCAGATGATTATGCTGCCTATGCATCAAAAAATAATCCTGAAAATATAGAGTTTTATGTAACAAAACCAGCTAATGGAGACAAAGCAAATTTTGGAAATGGCACTCAAATATCATTTATTACAGAGACCAAAGAAGTTGTTGATAAATTTCACCAAGTTGGAGTAGACCTTGGTGGAAAAAGTGAGGGAGCTCCAGGCGAACGACCAGAAGGTTCTAAAGTTTACTACTCTTACGTTAGAGATTTAGATGGGAATAAGATCTGTGCTTTTACTAATATCTAGTAATAAAATTTATGGCCTATAATTTAATAAAACAAAGATTAGAAAATAACGATACTATTATCTTAGATGGTGCAATTGGTGCTGAGCTTGAAAAAAAAGGAGCAAAAATGCATAAAGATTTATGGTGTGGTACTTGCTCAATTGAAAGTCCAGATTTAGTAAAAAAAGTTCATGAAGAATATATATTAGCTGGGGCTGATATAGTTACCACAAATACTTACGCAACTACTCCTATTGGTATGAAACAATATGGTTTTACCGATCAAATTAATGAGTTTAATAAAAAAAGTGTTCAGATTGCAAAAGATGCAGTTAAAAATTCAAATAAAGATATTGCTGTAGCAGGTAGTGTTTCAACTTTTGGAAGTTTATATAAATTTGGGACCGAAGCTATGAAGCCAGGTTTTAAAGAACAATTAAAAATTTTATCTGGTGAAGGAGTTGATCTAATCATATTAGAAGCTATGTCTTCTCAAGCTGATATAGTAGAGACAATTATTGAATGTTCGCTAGAGTCGAAATTGCCAGTATGGTTATCAATATCTTGTGTAATTGATAATAAAACAAATAAAGTGATGCTTGGTTATAATGATACCGTGGACTCTGATACAAATATTTACGAAGATTTTGAAACATCAATAAATAATTTTAGTAAAATTCATAAAGGACCAATCTTAATAGCACACTCTGATATCGAGGTTACAGGTCAAGCAGTTAAAATAGCAAAAAATAAATTTAATGGTGTGTTAGGTGTTTATCCCAATAGAGGCCATTATGAGAAACCTCATTGGAAATTTGTAGATAACATCACCCCTAGTGAATATTTAGAAAAAGCAAGATCATGGGTAGAAGATGGAGCGCAGATTGTTGGAGGCTGTTGTGGTGTAGGTGTTGAGGAAATAAAAGCAATATCTAAATTAAAGAAAAATCAAAATACTTAATTCATAAAATGTCAGATAAAGATTTGAAAGAAGAATTAAATCCAAGTCTAGTTGTTACAAAAGATAATAAACCAAGATGGTATCTGCCAGAAACTCGAAGAGATGGTTATAGAAATTTACACAAAATAAATAGATACGGTTTATTATATAGATCTGACTTAGTTCTAAAATTAGAAAAAAATTATAATCAAGAAATTGAAAAAATTCCAGCTGTGAAAAAAATGGTAAATCATAAATACTTTTGTTCTTTAGTGGTTGGAAAAGGTCAAGATTTACTTTTTGAAAAATATGCAGATGATTTTACTGAAGAAACTCCACAAACAATAATGTCCATTACTAAGATGTTTGTAAATTTATTTGTTGGCGAACTTGTTGAAAATAAAATTATTAATTTAGATAAGCAAATTTCATATTATCTTCCACAGATTGGAACTGGTTATGCCACAGCTACAATTCAAGAAGTTTTAGATATGAATATTGAAAACTCTTATAGTGAAGATTATACCGATCCTTATACATCATCATTTTTACATGAACCAGTTAATGGATGGAGATTACCAGCTAATTTAGATGATAAAATGGGACAAGAAGAATTTTTAAATACAATTAAATCTAATAATGACAAAGATTTAAAAAATTCATCAGAGCTATCTCATTATAAGTCTGCAAACACAGATGTCATTGGTTTATTAATAGAAAAAGTAAGTGGAAAAAAACTAAGTCAGTGGGTTTTGGAAGCGGTTGAAGCTGCTGGATTTGAAGATGGACTTTATATTGGTACAGACAGATTTAGTATGCCATGGATATCTGGGGGAGGATGTTTAATTTCTAGAGATTTTTTAAGATATGGCTTGTTGTTTTCAAGAAAAGGTCATGGTGTTGGAAATAGAAAAGTTGGTTCTGAAAAATTTTTTGATGAAACACTTAAAAATAATGGAACTAAATACATGGAATTATCTACAAACAAATATTTATACTATTCAAATTCTACAATGAAATGTGGTGATTGGATTGGACATTCAGGACTCGGGGGTCAATTTTTAGCAATTAATTTAAAAAATGGAATTGTGGCCTCTTACTTTTCAGTTATTGAAACAGACTCTGGAACTGATGAAAATTATAAAAGAGATATGATTAATATGTTGGATGAAATAGTTAATAGCAATTTTTAAAAATTAACTTTGATTAATTTTTTCTGCTATTAATATTTTTCTTTGCATTTCTCGAAGCACAGGTTTTTCAATAAGTTTACCTTCTATTACCACTAATCCTGTGTCAGATGCATTAAATTGATCTACAATTCTTTTAGCTTTACTAATTTCTTCTTTAGAAGGTGTAAATATTTCATTTAAAATATTTATCTGTTTTGGGTGGATAGATCCTTTTCCTGTAAATCCTAAATCTCTTACAAGTTCTGCTTCTTTTTTCATTCCATCCATATCTTCTAAATCTAAATAAGGTACATCAACAACATCAACTCCAACACTAGCACCGGCATGCACTAATTTAGATCTTGCGTATATCAAATTTTTATACTCATTTGGAACTCTAAGCTCTGCAGCCATATCAACACCACCAAAATATAATGCAACTATCCTTTTACTAGAATGTGCAATATCATAAATACTTTCAAGTGCTTCATTAGTCTCCATGATAACATGAAGATTAGTATCTAAACCGCAATCAGTCAGCAAATCATCTATAAAAGTTATTTCATCAGGCGTTTTAACTTTAGGCAACATTAAAGACTTAATGTTCATTTTGCTAGAAACAAAAGCCTCTAAATCTAACAAACCAAATTTAGTTCTTTGACAATTTATTCTAACAACTAATTCTACACCACTTTTGACTTCAAGAGTTTTAAGAGCTTCTATTGTATTTTTTCTTGCATCATCTTTATCTTTAATTGCTATTCCATCTTCTAACTCAATACAAACCATATCAGCACCTGAATCTATTGCTTTTGGAAACATTTCAGGTTTAAGTCCTGGTGTAAAAATAAAACTTCGTCTTACATCTATTTTGTTTGAATCCATAAATTTAATATTTTTTAATTTTAAGTATTACTAATATTTATTATTTATGCTTGAGACAACAACTTTTTCATCACAATTTATCAGAACTTGTTAATAACGAAAATTTGTAAATATAAAGGTTATTTAATCAGATAAATTTTCTATTAATCTTTTTAAATGATTTTCATTTACACCACAACAACCACCCACTATTTGGATTTGATCATCAATTAATTCTTCTAATGAAGTAGCAAATTCATTTTCCGTAGTTGTAATAATGGCTTCATGAGTGCTAGTGTCAAATTTATGAATTTCAGGATAAAACATTATAGGTCCATTCCAATTTTCTTTAACAATTTTTAATCCTTCATTTGAATCATTAAACCAAGTATGCATTATACCATATACATCCCCACCAATATTAGTGAGTGACTTTATTATTTCCTCTAATGGAATAATTTTATCCTCAGGAAGAAATTTGGGTTGTTCTTTATATTTATTTTCATCATATATTAATGATTTTTCCTTTTCAGCTCTAAAATTTCTACCCACAACCTTATTATCAAATTTACTTATACAACAACTTAAGCCAACCCATACTGGTAATCCGGTTTCCAATGCTGCATTTAATAATATTTTTGAATGATCAATATCTAATAACATTTCTAAAACTAAAATATCTACTCCAGAATCTTTTAATAGTTTTGCCGCTTCCTTGTAATTTTTTTCTTCTTGTTTAAATGAAGGTACAAATTTTGGATTTGGAACAAACTCATTTTCTTTTAAAGGAAAAAAATTGGATAAACTTCCAGCAATTGCAATTTTATTTTCTTTTCCAGTATTGATAGTTGCTTTTTTTGCAAGCTCTACTGATTTTAAAATAAATTTATCTGTCTCATCGGAACGATTTAGACAATCTAAATTATGTCGATTTGTGGCAAAGGTGTTTGCTGTAATAATATCACATCCCGCATTAATAAAATTCTCATGTACTTTAACAACAATATCTGGAGAGTTTATTGTTGACAGTGCAGCAAACGCTGGACTCATATCGCCACCCAGTTTTGCTATTTCAGATCCGTTGCCACCATCAAGAAATATTTTAGATTTAGATTTTAGTTTTTCTTTAAAAATCATTTATTTATTATTAGGCGCTAAAACAACAGCTAATATTCCACCTATAACAATCAGTGTGCTTCCTGTAATTTCACGCCAACCAAATGGTTCATTAGTAAGTATACTGGAAGTTATAACACCCACAACTATCTCTGATAAAAAAAGTATTGAACATAAACCTGCACCAAGTTTACTGGGAGACCAAAAAATTACTATCCCTGTAGGTATAAAATAAAATACTGAAATAATAACTAAAAATAGTGCCATTGAAATAAAAGCTTCAATTGGTGGTATTGGGCCAAGATATTCCTTTAGAAGAAATCCAGCAATAATATTAAATATAGCACCGTAAAAGAAAAATGAAAAAATTATAGGAAACACTCCATCAGTTTTGATGAGTTCAAGACGCACCAATCCAGCTGAAAATATAGCACCACCCGCAAGTGCTAGCCAGTCACCTGAATTTTCTGGAAGAGGTATGACAGTTTGTTTGCTAAAAACTACCCATAGACCTCCTAAAGCTAAAGTTAATGTTAAAACTCTTTCAATACCAGGTCTTTTTTTTAAAAATAAAATTTCAAACATTGTTGTCCAGATAGGTGTCATGTAAAAAAGTATCAATGCACGCACAACATCAGTTAAAAGAAAACTTAAAGCATAACAAATAAACCCACCTCCAATTAAAATTCCTGTAAGTGGTATTTCAAAGCCTGTAGTTTTACCTTTTGCTTTTCTCCAAATGGCAATGGGAAGTAGGAGAATAACTCCAATTATCATTTGAGCTATGGTTCCCCATCCTCCAGTTAGCCCACCCTCTTCAAGTATTCTTTGAGGTAACCAGTATATGCCCCATGCACCAGCTGATATCGCTAAAGCTAATGCTATTTTAAAGTGATGTGGGTGTCTTTTCATAATTAATTACTTAATTCTGGTTTAATTTTACTGAAATTAAATATCTCTTCATATTTTTTTGTAAAGGCAATTAATTTTAGATCATCAAATTTTTTACCTATAATTTGCATTCCCATCGGCATTCCATTTTCATTAAATCCAACAGGTACGGTGATTGTTGGTAAATCCAACAAGCTAGACATTATAAAAACTTCTATCCATCTATGGTAAGTATCTAGCTCAAAATGATTTATTTTTTTTGGAAATTGTAAATTTTTATCAAATGGAAAAACTTGTGCAGAAGGTAGAATTAAAAAATCACACTTTTTAAAAACATCATCGACTTCTTTAATACACTCATCCTTTTGATTTATTGCTTTTTCAATGTCATCATCTTTAATGTTTGCTCCTTTTTTATATTCCCATATAGCTTGAGGGGTCATCTCTTCTATATTTTTTAAATTCATACTTTCAGTATCTTCAAAAATACTTTTAGCTCTAAAAGTTGTCCAGCTATCCCACATATGATTTGAATTTATCTTCGGTTGAAGACTTTCTATTAAAATATTGTGTTTTTCTAATTCCTTTAACTTAGTCTCGCACATATTAATTATTCCATTTTCAAACTGATATGAATTATTCATATCTTTTAGCCAACCGACTTTAATATTTGAAAATTGCTTATCAGTTATTTTGCTTTCTTTAAAAGAACCATTGATATCAATTGACAGTGGGTCCAATTGATCACTGCCTACTATGCAATCTAACAATACAGCCATTTCAATTGGGTTTTTTGCAAAACAACCTGGTGAAGTTAAAACTGGTAATTTACTTAAGTTTTTTTCATTTGATCTATCTGTTGGAATTAATCCAGTTGTTGGTCTAAATCCATATATATTTGCAAATGCTGCCGGTCCTCTGCAAGAACCCATCATATCTGTGCCATCTGCAAAAGGAATTAATCCAGCTGCAACAGCTGCACCTGCTCCACCACTAGATCCAGCCGCAGATTTACTAACGTCATAAGGATTTGATGTTGGGCCAAAAAGTCTATTAGTAGTATGGCCACCCACACCTAATTCAGCTGTATTTGTTTTTCCAATAATAATTGCTCCACTGTTAATTAAACGATCAACGATTAAAGAATTTTTTTTTGCAATATTATTTTTGTAAGGAGGAAATCCATATGTTGAAGGAATTCCCTCAATATCAAAAAGATCTTTACAAGCTAGTGGTAGTCCAAACAAAGGTTTTGATTTATTATCTTCGTTGTCGTTTAAATTTATTTCATGAAAAATTTGTTCTTCTTCTTTTTGAAGTACGATTGCATTTAACGCAGGATTATATTTCTTTATTCTTTCGAGATAAAACTCCACAACTTCTTTTGCTGAAATTTCTTTAGATTTTATTAGAGATGTTATTTCTAAAATTGATTTATTCTCAAGCATTCAATGAAACTTTTATCGAGCTTTTTTGATCGATGCCAGTGTCATTTCTTTAACTTCTGCTAAAGTTGCTATTTTTGGATTAGTTGCAAATGCTTGATCTTTCATTGCTTTTTCCGCAATTCTATCTACACAATCTTCAGGTACCCCAATTTCACTTAAACTTTTTGGAATTTTTATTCTATCTAGTATTTTTTCAATGTTTAAAATGAATGCGTCAACTGAATGATCTTTAAATTGCATAGCTTCTGACATTCTTTTAACTTTTTCTTCCATACCTGGAAGATTATATTTTAAAACAACAGGTAATATAATTGCATTAGTTAAACCATGGTGTGTATTATATTCAGCTCCAACCATATGAGCTATTGCATGAACTAACCCAAGACCTTTTAAAAATGAAATACCTGCCAAACAAGAACCAACATGCATACCTCCTCTTGCAAGCAAGTTTGATGGGTCCTCTACAGCTGTAATCAGTGATTTAGAAATTAGATTTAACCCCTCTAAAGCTGCTCCATCACACATTGGATTAAAACCAGGAACACAATAACCTTCTATTCCATGAATTAAAGCATCTGCCCCAGTCCAAGCAGTTAAATTTGATGGAAGTCCAATAGTTAGTTCTGGATCAATTAAGGCTAACGATGGTCTAACATCCGGATGCCACATACAAAATTTCATTCCTTCTTTTAAATAAGTAACCATACCTGTAATTTCAGTTTCGGCCCCTGTTCCTGCCGTTGTAGGAATAGTTATAATTTTTGGAAAAGGATTATCTTTACTAATTTTAGGAGGAGTTAGTTCAAACTCAAAGTCTCTGAGTGGTACGTCATTATTTGCTGTAAGGCATATCAATTTACCTCCATCCATTGCACTACCACCACCAATGGCAATTATAGAGTCATGATTTCCATCTTTATATTTTTTACGACCAACTGATATTTCGTCTTCTCTTGGATTAGGAGATATATCAAAAAATAAATCTGATTTAACATTTGAGCTAGCTAAATAACTTTGAATATTTGTGATAAATGGTAGTTTTGGACTTCCTTTATCAGTAACTATTAATGGGTTTTTAATATCTAAATCATTACAAATTTTTCCTATTTCTTTCAATCGTCCTGGACCATACGCAATATTAGTTGGGAATGTCCAATCTTGATTAGATAAGATATCAGATTCATTTAGTTTGAAAGTATTCATTTTATTTGTAAGGTTTATACAATCTTTTATAAAAAATTAAATGAAAAACTTAACTGAAAAATCTGATTTAAAAAAAACTTATCTTGCAATAGCTACCATGTTATTAGCAGTACTGTGTGTTGATTTTTATATGGTTGTTATAAAGTTTTTAGGAGATGATTATTCAATTGTTCAATTAGCATTATTTAGAAATGCTGCAGCAATAATACCTCTATTTTTATTACTTTTATTCACCAAAGAGCATTTTTTAGTATTTAAACACTTAGATAAAAAATTTATTTATTTAAGTTTTCTTAGAGGTCTTTGTTTCTTGGCAATGAATATATTTGTTTTTATTTCTGTTATCAATTTACAATTTGCAACTGCAATGACACTTACTTTTTCATCGCCATTCTTTATTGTAATTTTATCTATTATTTTTTTAAGAGATAGGGTTGGTATTTATAGATGGTCTGCGGTTATAATTGGGTTCATTGGAGTTGTTATGATTATGAAACCAACAAGTGATATTTTTAACATTTATTCAATTTTCCCTATTTTAACAGCACTTGCATGGGCTTTATCCGTAATAGTTTTAAAATATATTCCTGATGGACATTCAACTGCTAAAATTCAATTATACACTTTAATTTTTAATGTTTTAGGTGCAGCTATATTATTTTTCTTAACTTCAAACCATGCTGAAATTCAAAGTGCTAAAGATTTTTGGTTAATGATGCTGACAGGTTTTTTGGGCGGAACAGCAGCCATACTTTTTATATATTCATACCGTTTAATAGAAGCTAGTAAAATTGCTTCGTTTGAATACTTTGGTATTCCATCATCTTTTATTCTTGGGTGGTTTTTCTTTAATGAAGCTCCATGGAGCCAACTATTTCCTGGCGTACTCGTAATTATTTTTGCAGGTATGTTAATTATTTGGAGAGATAATGTTAAACAAAAATCTATTAATGTGAGTAGAAAAATTAACTAGCTGATTTCATTGACTTCATGACTATCGCTCGATCTATTTCTCCTAATAAATCCCCTGTGTCACTGCATACAACAGGGAATGCTTTATCACTATCAACAAGCTTATCTATCAAAGTTTCAATTTTAGAATTGTCAAATATACAATTTGTTTTTAAATTATAAAAATCTTTAGTATCAGAGCAACATTCTTTTCTCATAACCTTGGCAGCACTCAATACTTTATATTTTGGTACATCTTCACAAAAATCTTTTACATATTGATCTTTCGGATTTGCAACAATTTCCTCTGGTGTACCCACTTGAGATACTTCTCCATCTTTCATAATTGCAATATGGTCAGCCATTTTAATTGCCTCTAAAAAATCATGAGTAATAAATACCATTGTTTTTTTTAGTTTTTCTTGAATACTTAGAAGTTCATCCTGCATTTCTCTTCTTATAAGTGGGTCTAAAGCAGAAAAAGGTTCATCAAAAATTAATATTTCAGGATCTACTGCGAGCGCTCTTGCTAAACCAACTCTTTGCTGCATACCTCCTGATAATTCTCTAGGATAGTTGTTTTGCCATCCATCCAGACCAACCATTTTTAAAACTTCCATTGACTTTTCTATTCTTTCGTTTCTTTTGTTTCCTCTTACCTCTAATCCATATGCAATATTATCTATTACTGTTCTATGGGGAAATAGGCCAAAATGTTGAAACACCATACTCATTTTGTTTCTTCTAAGATCTAATAATTCTCTACTATTCATTTTTGTAACATCAACATCATCCATTTTTACAGTTCCTGACGTTGGCTCAATAAGTCTTGAAATACACCTTACCAATGTTGATTTACCACTTCCTGACAATCCCATGACTACAAAAGTTTCACCTTTTTCAATTGAAAAACTCACATTTTTTACTGCAACTACATGTCCTGTACTTTCTTGAACTTCTTTAATTGAAAGATTTGGATCTAAATCTTTCATTATTCTTTTTTCGTCAGGACCAAATAGTTTCCAGATATTAGAACAAGTAATTTTTTGATTGGTCATAGTTAATTATTAATCATTTTAAAGACTAAAATAGACAATATTTTTCTTTAAAAGTAAAATATTTTATTCTAATTTGCTCAGTTAATATGTTTAATGTTGTCGAAACTATAAATAAGACAAATCGGACGAAGAATATAATAACATATGGTATAATTTTAGTTGTTTTTGTTGTTGCTTTAGTGCTTTCTAGTCAAGGTGAGGGGCCTTCAAAATTTCCAAAAGTTGTAACTGATGAATTTAAATTTACTGCATGGGTAAATGAAGGTGAAGATTATCTTAAAAAAAATTACAGATGGATCACAAAGATCATAGCTAATTATATAAAGGGTGTTTATTATTTTATAGAAGATTTTTTACTTGATTCGCCCTGGGTTTTGATAGCAGCAATTATTATTCTTCCCTGTTTTATAGCTGGTGGCTTAAAATTAGGTTTATTTTCAACTTTCGTTATTTACTTTTGGGGGGCTGTTGGCATGTGGGAAGCCTCACTTCAAACAGTAGGATTAATGAGTCTGTCTGTATTATTATGTGTTTTTTTTGGTGTAGTACTAGGAGTTGCTTGTTCACAAAGTGATCGATTTGAAAATTTTATGAAACCTATTTTAGACACTATGCAAGTAATGCCGGCATTCGTATATTTATTCCCAGCTGTATTCTTTTTTGGTATCGGAGGTGCTCCAGCAATATTGGCTACTATGATTTATTCTATGCCACCTATCATAAGATTAACCAACACTGGTATTAGGCAAGTTTCCAAAGAGACTGTTGAGTCGGCCACATCTTTTGGGTCAAGTAAATTACAACTATTATTTAAAATCAAGATTCCAATGTCTCTTCCAAGTATTATGATGGGTATTAATCAAGTTATAATGATGGCCCTAGCACTTGTAGTGCTAGCCTGTTTTATTGGAGCCGAAGGTATCGGCGGTCAAGTTTGGCAAGCTATAAGAAGACTTGATGTAGGTTGGGCTATGGAAGGAGGTTTTTGTATATTATTAATGGCAATAATGTTTGATAGATTTAGTAAGGCTTGTAGTGAAAAAGATGAAAAACTACCATCCAATGTACAAAAATTTTATTTGTTACCTCAAAGTTGGGAAAAGTATCAAATCGCAAAAATCCTGGAAATGCCATTATTTACTATGAGTAAAATTATAGATTTTATTTGCATAAGAACCACAAATTTTATTGCCTTAATTTTTAGCTTAATAACTTCGGTATTTAATAAGTCTACTGCAAATGATATTAGAGAATTTATTGGTCAAAGATTTTATTTAATCCCTTCTTTAATAATTTTATTTATCATTTCATTTATAGACTCAAATTTTTATGAAATTGGGAGTTTTCCAAAGGAATGGAAATTATCTATAAGACAACCAATCTCAAATGCTGTTGCTTCGTTAACAGTAGATGAGGGGTTTATTGCATTTTCAAAAGGATTAAGAGGTTTTGTTTATTTGAATCTGTTACGTCCATTAGATACGTTTTTAACTCATACACCTTGGTGGTATACATTAGCTGTTTTTGCAAGCATAGGATACTTTACTGCAGGAATTAGATTTGCACTAATTTCAATTTTATTGTTACTTTTTATTGGAGCTTGTGGAATTTGGCCTCAATCAATGATTACATTATCATCAGTTTTAGTCTCAGTATTATTGTGTTTTGTAATTGGAGTACCACTTGGTATAATAGCATCCTACAGCAATAGATTTAAAAATATTCAAGATGTTGTATTGGACGCTATGCAAACTCTTCCTTATTTTTGCTATTTAATACCAGTGTTAATGTTTTTTGGAGGAGGAACAGTTTCAGCTGTTTTAGCAACAGTCATTTATTCTATACCACCAATAATCAGACTAACAGCATTAGGTTTAACTCAAGTATCTGGAACTTATTCAGAGGTGTCGAGATCTTTTGGTGGATCAATTTTACAAACTTTAAACAAAGTTAAATTTCCATTAGCAGTTCCAAGTTTAGTAATAGGTTTTAACCAAACTGTAATTATGGCATTTGCAATGCAAATTGTAACACCCTTAATTGGTGGAAAAGGACTTGGGCTAGAAGTGTTTAATGGATTAGCCAGAGCTGATACAGGAAGAGGATTGGCTGCAGGTATCGCTATTGTTCTTTTAGCAATAATAATTGATAAAATTAGTCTTGCTTACACAAAAAAACAAAGGGTAGCTTTAGGTTTAGCAAAAAATTAATATGGCCAGCGCTAAAGGTCTACCCCTTACCAGTTCTCATTGGGGTACTTACAGAGCTAAAGTAGAAAATGGAAAAGTAAGTGAGCTAACAGGATGGGAACATGACAAAGATCCTTCACCCATTGCTCCAGGAATTCTAGATATACAACACGGACCAACTCGTATTAGCGCACCAATGATCCGTAAAAGTTGGTTAGAAGATGGTCCGGGTAGTAACAATCACCTAAGAGGTGTAGATCCTTTTGTTGAAGTAAGTTGGGATAAAGCAGAACGATTGGTTGCTGATGAACTAAATAGAGTTTGTAAAAATTTTGGAAACTCCTCTATTTTTGGAGGCTCATACGGATGGGCAAGTGCTGGGAGATTTCATCATGCTCAAAGTCAACTTCATAGATTTTTAAATTGTATAGGTGGTTATACTCGATCAAAATTTACTTATAGTTTTGCAGCTGCTGAAGCAATGATACCTCATGTTCTTGGAAGTTATCGAGCTTATCTTGATACTTGCACTAGTTGGGATTTAATAAAAGAACATACAAAACTTTTTGTTTGTTTTGGTGGTGTTCCTCTTAAAAATGGTCAAATTTGCCAAGGCGGAACAGGAAATCATTATCAAAAAGAAAGTTTAATCAAAGCAGGAAATGCAGGTATAGAATTTGTTAACATTAGTCCTTTAAAATCAGATCTTTTAGATGAAGTAAACGGTCAGTGGGTAGCTGCGCGTCCCAATACGGATACTGCACTTATGTTAGGAGTAGCACACACACTTCATGTAGAAAATTTAAGTGATAAGGATTTTTTAAATAAATACACTGAAGGTTTTGATGTTTTCCTACCCTATCTTATGGGTACTAGTGATGGTGTAGAAAAAAGTGCTGAATGGGCGGCAAAGATTTGTGACATATCAGTCAATGAAATCAAAGATCTTGCAAGACGTATGGCTTCAAAACGAACAATGATTTCTGTTAGTTGGTCATTGACCAGACAAGATCACGGTGAACAACCTTTTTGGATGGCAATCATGTTAGCCTCAATGATTGGTCAAATAGGGTTACCAGGAGGTGGTTTTGGTTTTGGTTATAGTGCAACAAATCACATTGGAGGACAGTTTACAATTTTGCCAGGTGCAGCTTTCCCGCAAGCGAAGAATGAAATTGAAAACTTTATTCCTGTTGCAAGAATTACTGATCTATTATTAAAAGCTGGTGAACATTTTGACTTTGACGGAACATCTTATGAATATCCTGATACCAAAATAGTATATTGGGCAGGAGGAAACCCTTTTCATCATCATCAAGATTTAAATCGATTAGTCAAAGCCTGGAAAAAACCTGACACAATTATTTCAAATGATTGGTGCTGGAATTCACTGGCTAAAAGATCAGATATTGTTTTACCTTGTACAACTCCACTTGAGCGAGATGATATAATGATGACACCACGAGATCCCTATGTAGTTTCTATGTCAAAATTAGTAGATCCTTATGGAAAGGCTAAAAATGATTATGAAATCTTTAAAAATATTGCTCGAGTAATGGATGTAGAAGAAAAGTTTACTAAAGGTAGAAGTGAAGAAGAATGGCAAAAATGGATATATGAGCAAACCTCAGAAAGAGCTGCAGCAGCTAATATTGATGTGCCCAGTTATGAAAAATTTAGAGAAGAAAGATGGTTTAAAATAAAAGATCCCTCAGAACCTACGTTAATGCTTAAAGATTTTAGAAAAGATCCTATTCAAAATCCACTAAACACACCTAGTGGTAAAATTGAAATATATTCTAAAACAGTCGAAAACTTTGGTTATGCTGATTGTCCGGGTCATCCAATGTGGATAGAACCCTGTGAATGGTTAGGGTTAAAAGATAAAGCTTACCCACTCCACTTAATATCAAACCAACCTAAAAATAAATTACATAGTCAAATGGATCATGGAAAATATAGCAAATCATTTAAAATTAAAGATAGAGAGCCAGTTGAAATTAATCCAATAGATGCAACACAACGTAATTTAAAAAATGGGGACATCGTTAAATTATTTAATGATCGTGGAGCATGCCTTGCAGGTGTTAAAGTTGATGAAAAAGTTATGCCTGGTGTTGTTCAAATTAGTACTGGAGCATGGTATGATCCTGAAAACCCACAAGAGCCAGGTAGTATTTGTAAACACGGTAATCCAAATGTTTTAACAGTGGATAAAGGAACATCAAAATTAGGACAAGGACCAATTGCGCATTCTTGTCTTATTGAGGTTGAAAAATATACTAATAAACTTCCTAAAATTACAGCGCATGAGCCACCTGAAATTATTAGAACGGATGCTTCGTTAAGTTAACTAAAGGAGAAAAATGGGAAACCTTCAAGAAATATCAGATCTAAAAAATACTATAAAAATTAGTGCTCGTCGATTTGAAGAATCTCCTTACATTGAACGCACAAACAGTCCTGAAATGGTTCGGGGAGTTTATGCTGGACGTTATTTTGCTATGAGCGTGGGTGAAGACCCAATTGAAAAATATTGGTTACTTAGACAAAAAGCTTTAATTTTTGATGTGCCAGAAAAACCAGTCGAAGTATCAGGACCTGATGCATCAAAATTCTTAGATAAAGTTTTAACAAGAAAAATATCAAGTATAAAAGAAGGTCGTGGATATTATTCTTTAGCATGTACTCCTCAAGGTGGAATTTTCATGGATGGAGTGGTGTTTAAGTTTAATGAAAATAAATTTTGGTATGTTCAAGCTGACGGACCATTTGAGGATTGGCTTTTAGCTCATACTTCTGGTTTTGATGTTAAAATTTCTGATCCAAAGTCGCGTGTATTACAAATTCAAGGTCCAGCTTCAATTGAAATAATGAAGGCTGCTTCTAATGGAAAAATAGATGAAAATATGCCTTACTTTAGATCTGGTTTTTTTGATCTCGGAGGACAAACACTTTATGTTTCAAGAACTGGATTTACAAATGAGCTTGGCTTTGAAATTTATTCAGATGGATTTAAAACTGATCACTTAGCTCTTTGGGATCATCTAATTAAATGTGGGAAACCTCATGGCATGGATTTTTCACCAACAAGAGCTATGACTTTAAGAAGAATTGAAGGTGGTATTTTTGGAAATTTAACAGATATAGATACAACCATGACCCCTTTTGAAGCTGGTTTAGAATTTTTTGTTAACATGGAAAAAGGTGATTTTATTGGACGAGACGCATTACTAGATAAAGATAGAAGACCTTGTTTATTTGGATTAACTTGTAAAACTGAAACCCCGGTTTCTGGGAGTAAAGTCATGGATGGGAAAAATATTGTTGGTCATATGACTGCTGGAATTCAGTCACCCACTTTACAAATCGGAATAGGCTATGTAAGATTTTATCAACCTAATGATTGGGTTGGTAAAAAGTTAAAAATTCAGTTGCCTGATGGTAATTCTCATAATGTAGATATTGTTAATCTTCCATTCTTTGATCATGAAAAAAAGATTGTTAAAGGTATAAACAGAAATATACCTATTCAAACAAAATAAAAAAATACAACCTATATTGGGTCATTAGTTGACAAAAAACCACACCTAATTCAATTAAAAACAAGCATAAATAATAATTTTAAAGTTTACATCAACATATTTTTTGAATTAGTATACTTCTTTAATTAATTAAAGAGGAGAATATGAAGTTATCAAAAAAAATATCAGCACTAATTTTATCTTTAGTGCTTATTATAGGTAGTTTTGGAACAGCTAATGCTGGTAAAAGACTACATGCCGCTATTGCTGACTGGACAGGTGGAATAATTACTTGTGAAGTTGCAGTAGCAATTCTTGAAAGAGAAATGGGTTATAAAGTTAAACAAACTGTTTTCCCTTCAGGGACTGGTTTATGGCAAGCAGTTGCAGCAGGAGAGTTAGATTTTGCATGTGAAAGTTGGCCAAGTTATGCTGAAGCAGATGATGTAATGTTTAATGAAGATTTAATTTATGATGGTAAAGTTGTAAAATCTTATAAAGGAGATGGAACAGTCGACCTTTTAGGAACTACTGGAATTATCGGAACATCTGATTACTGGATCCCAAGATATGCAGCTGAAAAATTTGGAATTAAAACTTGGAAAGATTTAAATAAACATAAAAAAGAGTTTGCTACAATAGAGTCAGGTAATAAAGGAAGATTAATCGCATGTCCTGTAGCTGGATGGAACTGTCATGACCAAAAAAGACTTGATCTTTTAGGAATTGATTTCCAAGCTGATGAACTTGGTACTGAAGCTGCTGCTGTAGCAGAAGCTAAGGCAGCTTACATGAGAAAAGAACCATTCTTATTATACCTATGGACGCCTCATTGGTTTTTTGGTGAATTTGATATGGTAGGTGTTGGACTTCCAGAATATGCTACTTGTGAAGGTGATACATTCACAGAAGCAAATAACTGGAAAGATTGTGGAACTAAAGGATGGCCTGCAACTGGTTGGGATAAAGATTATACCATGAATTATGGAAATCCAGCCACATTTGCAAGTGCAGAGCACGCAGAAGCTAAAGCATTTTTTGAAAAAATGAGATTAGAAAATGTAGACCAATCTACAATGTTAGTTGAAGTAGATATCAAGAAAAGAGATGTTAAAGAAGTTGTTAATGAGTGGTTAGACAACAATCCAGATAAGTGGAAAAGTTGGTTACCTAATTAATAATATATTTCTAAATAATTAAAATTAAGGCCTCGTTAATCGGGGCCTTTTTTTTATGTGATATTAAAATATTCAACAAAAGATCTAATAGATACTATTAAAAGAAATATTCCAAAAATTTTACTTAAGATTTTTTTATCTATTTTATAGACCGCTTTAGCTCCTAGACGAGCCATTACCATTGTAACAGGAACAAAAACAGCAAAGCCTAATAAATTTATATAACCTAAACTATACGGGGCACTAATATTATTAATTATCTTTCCACCTGTAATCATTGTAACAGTTCCACTTACTGCAATTAAAAATCCAACTGCAGCTGCAGTTCCGATTGATTTTCTAATATCATATCCAAAAATTCTCATAAACGGTACCATCAATGATCCACCTCCAATACCAAGTGGTACTGAAACAAAACCAATAAAAATACCAGAAATGTTTTTGATAAAATTTGATATTTTTTTTGGGTTCTCGACAATTTTTTCTCTTAAAAAAATAAAAAATAAACCTATTAAAAAAGCAAAAATTGAAAAAAATAATATTAGAGAAGGTGTTTTTAAATTCACAACTAGAAATGTCCCAGAAATTACGCCTAGCAATATAAATATTCCAAATGATTTAATCATTTTAAAATCAACTGTATTGTATTCCATATGCGTTTTGGTAGATATTATTGAGGTTGGAACAATGATTGCAAGGGAAGTCCCTACTGATAAGTGCATTCTCGTTACAATATCAAAATCAAGTACTGTAAACGCATAATATAGTGCTGGAACTATTATAATTCCTCCTCCTACACCCAATAAACCTGCCATAAACCCAGCTACTGAAGAGGCAACTGTTAAAACAAATAATAAATAAATAATTTCATTTAGGTTAATACTTTCCATTATGTTTTAGCTTCATTAGCTTTTTCATTATTTTGAACAATTGTCATAATATGTTTTGCTTTTTGAAAGTCAGAATCTCTAGCCATCATATTGTCACTCAAATATCTTTTCCAATCTTTAGATCCAATTTGCCCATGATACAAACCTACAGTGTGTCTCATAATATGATTAACTTTTGTACCTAGCTTAACTTCTCTATCTAAATATTCTAATAACTGCTCAGCTACTTGCTCTCTTGTTGGATTATCTTCTGTTTTAAATATCTCTTTTTCAATCTCAACTAATGAGTAAGGGTTTTGATAAATTGATCTACCAATCATGACACCATCACAAAAATTCAAATGATTATTCATTTCATTTATTTTAGATATTCCTCCATTGATAATAATTTCTAATTCTGGATTTTCTTTCTTAATATCATAAACCATATTGTAATTTAGCTTTGGAATATTCAAATTTTGTTTTGGAGATAAACCGGTAAGCATTGCTTTTCTTGCATGTAAAATAAAAGTTTTTGCTCCAGCATCTCTCATTTTATGAATAAACTTATTTAGATAATCAAAATCTTCTATATCATCAAAACCTATTCTAGTTTTAGCGGTCACTGGTATTTTGCAAGAATTGACCATTGAATTAATACATTCTGCGACTAAATCTGGCTCTTTCATCAAACATGCACCAAACATATTTTTTTGAACTTTTTTACTTGGACACCCAAGATTGATATTAATTTCATCATATCCCATATCTTCAGCAATTTTAGCTACTTCTGATAATTCATCTTTGTTTGAGCCTCCGACTTGAAGTGCTAAAGGTTTTTCATCTGGACTATAAGATAAGATTTTTTTTCTATCCCCATGAATAGCTGATTTTGTTGCTACCATCTCTGTATATAGCATTACATTTTTGCTCATCAACCGTAAGAAAAAACGATCATGTCTATCAGTGCAGTCCATCATTGGAGCAACTGAAATTTTTCTATTTATTTTTTTGTTAATATCCAAGAGGTTTACCCATTAATTTATCAGGTAGCCAAGTCACTATTTCGGGGAAAATACATAATATTAATATAGCTAAAGCCATAATTATCATAAATGGTATAGATCCTTTTAGAATTTCTGACAAACTAACGTCTGGGGTAATTCCTTTAATTATATATAGATTTAATCCAACTGGAGGAGTTATTAACCCAATTTCCATATTGATAGTAAATACAATTGCAAACCAGTAAGGATCAAATCCTAAAGTTGTTATAACAGGCAATAAAATAGCTGATGTCATAACTATAACTGCGACTGGAGGCAAAAAGAACCCAGCTACTAATAAAAAAATATTTACTAATAAGAAAATAATCCATTTATTAGTACTTAACTCAATCATACTTTGAGCTAAAGATTGAGTTACATAAAGTTGAGAAAGTGTAAAAGCAAATAAATAAGATGCTGCAATGATAAACATTATCATTACGCTCTCTTTCATGGAAATCTTAACTATGTTCCATATTTTTTTTGGTTGGTAAATTTTATAAACAACAGCAATCATTACAAAAACCAAAAAAGCACCAACACCTGAAGCTTCTGATGGAGTTGCAACGCCTCCATATAACACATAAAGAACACCTACGATGATTGCTAAAAATGGAAAAATTCTTGGCAGTACTTCAATTTTTTCTTTAAAGGTAGGAGGTTTTCTATTCCTTAGAGCTTTTGCAGCATTTTTATCTATAAAATAACTATGAATTAATGCCCAAACTGCAAACATTGCAGCCAACATAAACCCTGGTACAAGACCACATAAAAACAATCTTCCAATTGAAGTTCCAGTAGCCATTCCATACACAATTAAAACTATACTTGGTGGAATAAGTACTCCTAAAGTTCCACCTGCTGCGATTGTTCCTGTAGCAATTTGGTCTGAGTATCCTCTCTTTCTCATCTCTGGAATTCCCATTGTTCCAATAGCTGCACAAGTTGCTGGACTTGATCCACTTAACGCTGCAAAAATCGAACAAGCTCCTATATTTGAAATAACTAATCCACCTGGAACTCTCCATAACCATCTATCTAAACCAGTATATAAATCTTTACCTGCTGGAGAATTTGCAACTGCCATCCCCATTAGAATAAACATGGGAATTGAAAGTAGAACAAAAGAATTTAAACCAGCATAAAAGGTTTCTGCAAACACATCCAACATTTGAAAACCTTCGAATGCAATTAATAAAGCAATTGATACAAAACTTAGACCAAATGCTATAGGTATGCCTGAAAATAGTACTATTAATGTAAATACTGCAACAATTACTGCTATCATTAAAGGTTCCATTAGCTTAAATCCCTATCGTCAAACAATTTCATAATTTCTGCTAAGTATTGAAGTATCATCAAAGCAGCACCAATCATCATAGATGAATAAGGAACCCATAAAGGTGGGTCCCAAACTGTTCCAGTTGTATAACTTTTGACAAAAGCTTCTTCAACCATCAAAAATCCAAAATAAAACAATATCAAAAAAAATAATAAGCTTATAAGCGAAGTAAATATCTTAAGTTTTATAATGTTTTTTTTTGATAAAAAATCGTAAATCCACTCCATACTTACATGGGCTTTTTCGCTCAAAACATAAGCGCTACCAATAAATGTTGAAGCAACAAGCAACATTGTAACAAGTTCTGTTTGCCATGTAATTGCTCTTTGAAAAAAATATCTCTCAAAAACTAATTCAACAATTATTAAAATTGATAGAATTAAGGCTGCAACTGCAAAAGCCCCACAGGCTTGTGCCATTAAATTGCAAAATTTATAATAATTTTTTTTCATAAAAAAAACCCCTGCTTACAAAATAAACAGGGGTTCTTTATATATTATTTTATTTAACTGCTAAAGCCATTTCCATAAGCTTTGCTCCACCTGGAACTTGGTCAGCAAATGCTTTATGAGATGATTTTTTAGCAATTTCTATCCATGCAGCATGGTCAGCTTCAGACATATATACTAACTCTACTCCTGCAGCTTTATAAGCATCTTCAAATTTCTTATCAAGATTAGCTACTTGGGCAGTCATATATTCTTCAGCTACTTTTCCAGCAGCCATAAGAGCACTTTTTTGCTTTGAACTTAAGGCATCAAAAGATTTCTTAGACATTAAAATTGGCTCATACATAAACCATAAACCAAATTTTCCTGGAGGTGTTGCACATTTTACTTGTTCATAAATTTTATAACTTACAAAACTTCCTGAGCTAGTGTTTGCACCTGTTAGTACACCTGTTTGAAGACCAGTGTAGATTTCAGAAGATGGCATACTTTGAATACCTGCTCCTGCAGCTTCTAACATTTGATTAAATGCTTTTCCAGCTGCTCTCATCACTTGTCCCTTAACATCAGCTGGGTTTCTAATACATTTAGTTTTTGAAGCAAAACCACCACCTAACCAAGCGTCAGATAAAACAACTACGCCAGCATCATTAATAATTTTTTTAATTTCAGTCATCATTGGAGATTTATTAAATCTTAATGCATGATCGTGGTTTTTTACAGTACCAGGCATTAAAGTTGCACTAAATTCTGGGTGAAACTTTGATGCATAGCCTAAAGGAAAAGCTGAAATATCCAACTGACCAGTTGTCATTGGCTTCCATTGTTCTTTAGGTTTGTATAACGATTTAGCAGGGTAAATTCTAATATCAATATCGACATTAGCTTTTTTTACTTCATCAGCAATGATTTGAACCATTTCATGACGTGGGTCAAATGATCCATCAGCTCTAGGAGTACCTGGCCATTGGTGACTTGCTTTTAACGTTACCGCATAAGCAGAACCAACTGTAGATAAAACTAAAACTAATGCTGTAAAATATAAAGATATTTTTTTAAACATTATTATTCCTCTCATTTGTTATTTAAGTGATGCATTAAATTAAAGTTATTGATAAGAGTCAATACTACACAAAAACACTTTATAAAAAACATGGATGGTCCTTTAAAAAACCTATTAGTTCTTGATCTAACTAGAGTACTGGTTGGGCCTTATTGTACAATGATGCTATCAGACTTAGGGGCACGAGTAATAAAAGTAGAAGCACCTGAAGTTGGTGACGATTCTAGGAATTTTGGGCCTTTTGTTGAAGATTATTCAGCTTATTTTATGTCACTTAATAGAGGAAAAGAAAGTATTGCTCTTAATTTGAAAAATAGTGATGATAAAAAAATTTTTGATAAAATTCTAGCTAAAGCAGATATCTTGGTTGAAAATTTTAAGCCTGGAACATTAGAAAAATGGGGGTATGGCTGGAAAGATGTTTGTGAAAAATATCCAAAATTAATTTATGCATCTGCTTCTGGATTTGGGCAAACAGGACCATTAAAAGAGTTACCTGCTTACGATATGGTAGTTCAGGGTATGGGTGGCTTAATGAGTGTAACAGGTCAACCAAACTCAGAACCAACAAGAGTTGGAACATCTATTGGAGATATCACAGCAGGTTTATTTACTACAATTGGAATTAACGCTGCACTTTATGACAGAGAAAAAACAGGTAAAGGAACATTTATAGATGTTTCAATGTTGGACTGTCAAATTGCAATATTAGAGAATGCCATAGCTAGATACTTATCAAAAAATGAAATTCCAAAACCTATGGGATCAAGACATCCATCTATAGCTCCATTTGAAGCTTTTAAAACTAAAGATAGTCATATCATAATTGCTGCAGGTAATGATAAATTATTTGAAAAACTTTGTAATGTTCTAGAGATGTCTGAATTATTTAGTGATGAAAAGTTTAACACTAACTCTTTAAGATCAAAAAATATGGATGAACTTAAATTAATTTTAGAAAATAAACTTTCCTCAAAAATAACTACTGATTGGGTGCGTTTAATGGAAGAGGAAAGAATTCCTTGCGGACCAATATATAATATTAAAGAAGCTGTAGAAAATCCACAAGTTCTATCGCGAAACATGATTGTTAAAGCTTATCATAAAGTTATTGGTGATTTTAAACTTGCAGGTAATCCTATTAAAATGTCTTCGTATAAAGATGAAACTACTCGTGGTGACATTCCTGATTTAGATGAGCACAGGGGAAAAATTTTAAAAGAATTTAGCTAATTAGCTATTAATATCTTCTGAAGCGACTTCTTGATTTTCTGCTTCAGATACTTCGTCTAAAGAAACTTCATCTTGATCGTTCATTGTTTCTTCATTTTCTGCTACTTCAACATCTGGTTTAGCTGTTTCAGATAATTCAGCTAAATCTTCTTGAGAAACTTGAATTTTTTCTGGAGTTTTTCTAGCTCTTTTAGATGGTAAAATTGGTGTTCCACTTTTTGAAATCTCACCTTTGTACATACTCTCAAAATCATCACCTATTTCTTCATCATCCTCTGCACCATCATCAACTTGTTCAACATGTTTTCTAAGTTTATAAACAGCACTTTCAGTTAAATCAGAAACTTTAATTTTTTCTTCTGCAATTTCTCTTAAAGATATAACTGTATTTTTGTCATTATCTCTTTCGATTTTTGGCTCAATTCCAGAATTTAATTGAGTTGCTCTCTCTTTAGCAACAAGCACTAATTCGTAAGGACTCTCTACTTTATCTATACAATCTTCTACAGTTACTCTAGCCATGCGCAGTATCTATACAGTGAGACTAAATAAATCAAGGAGAATTTTTAAAGATATTCAGGATTAAGCTTATTTCTAATTGAATATAATGAGATAATAGCAATAGATATATAGGTGACTGAAATTAGTGCAATTTGCTCTATGGAAAAACCATTATCTATCAATATTCCAAACAAAGCTGTTCCAAAAGCTGTTGAAAACACCATTAGTGATGTGGTTAAGGCTTTAACAGAGCCAATGTGCTTAACCCCATAAATTTCTGCCCATGTAGAAGATCCCAAAACATTTGCAAAACCATTAGATATTCCAATAAAACCAAAAAAAACAAAAGATGAAATTGGACTGTTAAAATAAAAAAGTACGAAAGCTGAAAAAATAAGTGGGATATTCATATAAATGAGTAACCTTCTGCTACTAAATTTATCAATTAAAAATCCTGAAAAAAATAATGTAATTACAGACATAACTGAATAGACCATAAAAGATTGAGCAATTACATAAGGTCCCCATCCTTTAGATGAAGAAATAAATGACTGATAAACAAATGAGCCAGTAGCAATCCATGGCATAGCTAACATATTAAAAGATATAATATAAAACCTATAATCTTTAAGAACCTCGCTTCGTTTCCATTGTTTAATCTTATTTTTAATTTTATTATCTGAAATTGAATTTTCTCTAGTATCTAAATTAATATTTTTAACTGTTAAAAAAATAACAATAGGAAGAATTAAAATTATTAAAATTGAAATTGATACCCATATATTTCTCCATTCAATAAATGTTAGTAAAAATACAATAAATAGTGGCATAACGAATTCTGCAAAAGAAAGTCCTAACCATGAAGTGCTTAATGCTCTACCTCTACTTTTTTCAAAAAATCTTGATATGGTTGTTGATGCTGTATGTGACATCAGTCCTTGCCCTGATAATCTCATTAAAAAAATTGCAAAAAATAAAAATATTATTGATGAAATTTGAGAAAATAAAAAACTAGAAATAGATAAAAATATAACAACGTAAGATGCAAATTTTACAATATTCATATCATCAATTTTTTTTCCAACCCAAACTAAAATAAAACTACTTAATAAAGTTGCTGAAGCATAAATTGTACCAAATTGACCATGTGAGATAGAAAGTGTTTCGCGAATGCTTGGGTTAAATAGCCCTAGAAAAAAACTCTGTCCAAAACTTGAAAAAAATGTAAAGATAAAACCAAATAAAATTACTTTAAAGTTCAAACTATTAAACATATGAATAAAAAATTATGAGTTGTAATGTTGCTTTCATAGGTCTTGGTGTCATGGGTTATCCAATGGCTGGTTATATATCAAAAGCTGGTCACAATGTAACTGTTTATAACAGAACAGCTACTAAAGCTGATAAATGGATAGCTCAATATAAAGGATCTAAAGCTGATACTCCCGCTAAAGCTGCTGAAGGTGCTGACTTTGTATTTACCTGTGTTGGAAATGACAATGACTTAAGAGAAGTTACTTTTGGTGAAAATGGAATTTTTAAAACAATTAAAAAGGGTGCCATTTATATTGATAACACAACTGCATCCGCAACGATATCTAGAGAAATTTATGATTACGCAAAGAAAAATGAATTTGGTTCATTAGATGCACCTGTATCAGGTGGTCAAGCTGGTGCTGAAAATGGTGCATTAACAGTAATGATTGGTGGTGATCAAGCTGATTTTGATAAAGCAAAAGATAAAATAGATTGTTATAGCAAAAAAATGAAACTTTTAGGTAGTGCTGGTAATGGTCAATTAGCCAAAATGGTTAACCAAATTTGTATTGCAGGATTAGTTCAAGGATTATCTGAAGCCATCAATTTTGGAATGAAAGCTGGCTTAAATATGGAAGATGTAATTGAAGTTATATCAAAAGGTGCTGCACAGTCCTGGCAAATGGAAAACAGGTACAAAACTATGATTGATGATAAGTTTGAATTTGGTTTTGCAGTTGATTGGATGCGAAAAGATTTAAAGATTGCAATGGAAGAGGCTAAAAATAATGGCTCATTATTACCTGTCACTGAAGTAGTTGATAAGTATTATGGTGAAGTTCAAGATATGGGTGGGAATCGTTGGGATACTTCAAGTTTAATTAGAAGATTGAGTAAGTAACCTAGTATGCAAGTAGCATACTACGAAGATTTTACAGAGATCAAAAAAAAAATTTGGTCTATGTTTGATGATGCTGTTAAAGACAGAAGTTCTCCATTTAGAATACCTGTATTTATTTGTGGTAATCAAAATGATTTAGATGGAAGAATAGTTGTTCTTAGAAAATCAGATCAATCAAATAGTCTTCTACAATATCATAGTGATATTAGATCAGATAAAATTGAAAAACTAAAAGCAAATAAAAATGCAGCAATGTTATTTTATGATAAAGAAGAAAAAATCCAAGTTAGGTTAAAAGTTGAATGCGTTGTGAATCATGAAAATGAAATATCAAAAGAGTCTTGGTCTAAGACACACCATATATCTCGAAAATGTTATTTAGTTGATAATGGTCCTGGAACAGAGAGTAATATTCCAACTTCAGGATTAAAACCTGAACTTGATAATTTTGATTATACTAAAGAACAAAGTGAAGAAGGTTATAAAAACTTTACAGTTATTCAGTGTAAAATCAAAACTATGGAATGGCTTTATCTAGCAGCGAAGGGTCATCGTAGAGCTAGATTTGATTTAGAAAATAATGAAGATAATTGGTTAGTTCCTTAATCAAAAATAGCCTTTACATTTCCAAATGCTGATGAAATCACTTTTACTAGTTTTTTATCCTTTAATGGAACAGGAAATCCGTAAGCACCAGTTAAAATTAAATTTCCTTTTCTTAAACAATTATTATTTTTAGCCTGTTCTTTAATTAACCAAATAATCTCTGAAAGCATATCATTTGGCCATATTTTATTTGTCCAAGTATCTATTATATCGTTATCATAGATAAGTTTAAGATCAGTTTCGATCTCTTTAGCTGGTAACTTCGTTTCTTGCCCCAAAACTACGCCAGCATGAATAGCATTATTTGAAAGTAATTCAGCCCCGTAGGGTTCGTTTCCATAAAAGATTAGATTATGAATTTCTATAAGAGGATAAATTCCTTCAATGGATTGTAATATATAATCAAAAGAAGATAGCTCAGGTTTAATATCACGATTTAAAATAACACCAAATTCTGCCTCCATTGAAGGGTTTGTATAATTTTTTTTATTTAAAGTTACTCCATTTTGATACAATTCACTTTTCCAAAGATAGCCACAAGCAGGTTGTCTAAATCCCATTTTCTTTTGAGTATCTTTAGAAACACATCCTATTTTATAACCAATAATCTCTTCACCTCTCTTTTTTCTTAATTGTGCAACATTTGATTGAATAATTAGAGCATCTTCATTAGTTAACTCGATCTTATCTTTAAAAATTGCGCTAGGATTTTTGCTATCATAATCTTCTAAAATTTTATTTGAATATAAATCTAGTTCTTTTTGGGATAGAAAAGCCATTAAATTAATTAAATTCCTTTTACAATTATATTGCTACCTTCAGAATTTTGTAATCTTATATCTTTTACAGGTTTGTACTCAACTGAATGATACCACTCTAATGCTCTTTCGTAAGTTGGGAATTTAATAATAACTATTCTTGGAAAATTATCTTCACCTTCAACTACTTGATATTCTCCATTTCTGACTAAATACTCTCCATCAAACTTTTTAACCACCTCGCTAACTTTAGTTACATACTCTTTGTAGTTTTCTGGATTTGTTACTTTTAATTGTGCTATTATATAACCTGCTGACATTCTAATTTTCCTTTCTTTTGTTATTTATTTTTCAAGTTTAGATAGTTTTTTTTTGAGTTTTGTGGATAAATTTTTAAACCATTCTTTTTCTTTGCCTGACTCGGGTAAAACTGTACCATATTCAATCATTTGTGATGGTGGTAAATCTAAAATATAAACCCAAATTTGAGTTTCATTTAATTTAGATTTTTTAATTAAAATATTTTTTAAATCGGCGATTAATTTATCTTTTATTTTTTTCGATCTTCCAGCTCTAATTTGACCAAGTAAAAATAATGAGGGTTCTTTGACTCTTTTTCCACCCATAAAATGATTATTTTTTTTTGTTTTATTAAAAATTACTTGAGCAAAATAAGTATTTGCTCCTGTAACGATATTATGAATTTTGGTTATTCCTTCAGCTAAATTTTTTTGTTGTTTTGATGTTAAGTTAAAGTTTGAATTTATAACTGTGTAAGTTGGCATAAATATTAAAATATAGATTTTGAATATTTTTTCCAGTTATCTTGATAATGTTTAGTATTTTCTAGAACTGCTTTTTTTTCATCTTCAGTTACTTTTCTAATAATTCTACCTGGTGAACCAACTACTAAAGAGTCATCTGGTATTTCTTTGTTTTCAGCAATTAAAGTTTTAGCACCAATGATACAATTTTTACCAATTTTAACGTTGTTAAGTATTACGGCTCCAATTCCAATTAAACTATTTTCTCCAATAGTACACCCATGTAACATAACTAAATGACCAACAGTTACATTTTTTCCAACTTTTAATGGATAGCCAGGATCTGTATGCAAAACACTTCCATCTTGTATATTAGATCCTTCTCCAATATAGATATTTTCAATATCACCACGTAATACAGCATTAAACCAAATACTGCTATTTTTCTCTAAGGTCACATTCCCTACAATAGTTGCATTAGGTGCTACCCAATTTTCACCAGAGCTTAGTGGTTTTTTATCTTTTAAATCGTAAAACATAATTTATATATTATTACAGTATGCCTGTTCAAACTCCAATATGTGATTTTGGTAAAAAAGCTTTACCATTTCAATTAAAATCAACAGAAAATAAAATGCTATCTTTAGATGATATCAAGGGTGAAAATGGAACCTTAATAATGTTCATCTGTAATCATTGCCCGTATGTTAAGGCAGTTACAAAAGAAATTGTCGAAGATTGCAATGAATTAAATAAAATTGGAATTAATTCAGTTGCAATATGCTCAAATGATTTTGTCAATTATCCAGATGACTCATTTGAAAATATGATTAAATTTTCAAATGATAATCAATTTACGTTTCCGTACTTACATGATCATACTCAAAAAATTGCAAAATCATATGATGCTGTGTGTACACCTGATTTTTTTGGTTATAATAAGAACCTTGAACTTCAATATAGAGGTCGATTAAGAGAATTGAAAAAATTTGTACCAGTTAACGATGGTGAAAGTGATTTATTAAAAGCTATGAAACAGATTGCAGAAACCAATAATGGTCCACATGAACAAATTCCAAGTGCAGGATGTGGAATTAAATGGAAGTATGATTAATGTTTTTAATCGTTACTAGATCATTTCCACCAGAGCTTGGTGGTATGCAAAGTTTAATGTGGGGTCTTTCAAGAGAATTATCTAAAAACTATATAATTAAAGTAATTGCAGATTATATAGAAAATCATAAAAGCTTTGATGAGCAAGCGTCTTTTTCAATAGAAAGAGTTGGTGGTCCCAAATTACTTAGAAAATATAGAAAAGCATATCTAATAGATGAGTTTGTTAAAGGTAACAAAATAGAAGGAGTTATTGCAGATCACTGGAAAAGTTTAGAGCATTTAAAAAATGATAAAAAAAAATATTGCCTAATTCATGGAAAAGAAATTAATCACAATAAAGGATCGAGTATTAATAAGCGTATTGTGAAAGTTTTAGATAATGTTGAAAAAGTAATTGCAAATTCAGAATATACAAAAAATTTAGCTATAGAAATTGGGATAAAGAAAGAAAAGATTATAATTATTAATCCAGGAATAGATCCTATAAAAAATGTAGATCAAAAATCATTAGATAAAGTAGAAAGTTTACTTAGTGTTAAATCACCAAGATTAATTACAGTTTCAAGGTTTGATAAAAGAAAAAATCATGAAAAGATTGTTATGTCCTTAAGAAATCTAAAACAAATATATCCTGATATAGTCTATATTTGTATTGGCTATGGTGATGAAGAAGATAATATTAAAAGCTTAGTTAAAGAATTAGATCTTGAGGCTCAAGTAATGTTTTTTAATGACATAAATGATGATTTAAAGAATGCTTTAATTGCTAAATCTAATATATTTGTAATGCCTTCTGTTATTCATAAATCTTCAGTAGAAGGTTTTGGTATAGCGTATACAGAAGCTGCTCAGTATGGCATTCCATCAATTGGTGGTAAAGATGGTGGAGCATCTGACGCTATTGATCATGAAAAAACTGGTTTAATTTGTGATGGGAATAATTTAGATGAAATTTATTCATCAATTAATTTAATGCTAGAAAATAAAAAATATTTAGAATATGGAAAGAATGCAAAGAATTTTGTCTCAAAGTTCTATTGGTCTAATATTGTTGAACAATATAAAGATATCTTAAACTAAGATTGTTTATACCTCAGTTATACTTATAGTAATTTATTAATGTCCAATAATAAATTAGCAATTTTCTTAATCATCATTTCTGTTTTTTTTGGCACTGTTATGCTTTCATTTTTAAAGATAGCTCAAGAAGATGTAAATGTTTATGTGGCTGGTTTTTTTAGATTTTTTTTAGGGTTAGTAATTATTTTACCTTACATAATTAAAAAAAAAGATGCTGTTCTCAAAACACCTCATCTTAAAAAACATTTCTTAAGAGCAATACTTGGTCTACCAGCAATGCTTTTATATTTTTCAGCTTTAGTATTGCTTCCTATTGAAAAACTCACTGCAATTTCTTTTGTTGTACCTTTAATGGTAACAATACTTGCGGTATTTTTTTTAGGAGAGAAAATTTATATTTATAGAACTTTAGCTTTAATCCTGGGTTTTAGCGGAATGCTAGTTATCATTCGTCCTGGTTTTATTGATATTTCTATTGGGGTATATATGGTTTTATTTTCAGCATTACTTTGGTCAATTAATATAATTATAACTAAAAAAATTTCTAAAGATGATAGTGCAATTACTATTCTAGCTTATCAGTCTATTTTTATGAGCATACTTAGTTTCTTTATTGTTTTATTTTTTTGGGAAATGCCTAGTTTAAAAACTTTTATTTACCTAGTTTTATCAGCTATTTGTGGAACAGTTTTACACTTAACACTAAACCATGCTTTTAAACTAGTGGATGTAAGTATGACTCAACCTTATTCTTTTTTAAATTTAGTTTTTGCATCAATTATTGGATATTATGTGTTTGATGAAATTCCAGATGCTTATACTTGGATTGGCGCAAGTATAATATTTATTGGAGTACTAATAATCTCATATAGGGAAATGAAACTAGATAAAGAGATAATTAGAAAAAGAGTTGATATTAAATCTTAATTTTTTTTAGCAATTGTTTTATAAATTTGCCATCCAACAATAAGAATTGTTGTAGATAATATACAGGCTGTAAGAGTTCTATCCCATAAAAACGTCCATGAACCATCACTCAATAATAAAGATCTTCTTAAATTTTCTTCCATCAGTCCTCCTAGAACAAAAGCTAAAATAAGAGGTGGCATTGGAAAATCGTATAAGCGCATAAAAGTTGCAACTACAGCAATTCCGATCATCAAATAGATATCAAAATTATTAAATGACATTACATAAATTCCTGTAATTGAAAAAAATAATATAAGTGGAATTAAATAATTTTTTGGAACAGCTAAAATTCTAGCTATGTAAGGAATTAAAGGTAAATTTAAAATAAGTAATACTACCATTCCAATATACATTGACATAATAACTGACCAGAATATTTCAGGGTTAGTCATATAAAGTCTTGGACCTGGTTGAATACCAAAGCCTAATAGAGCACCTAACATTACAGCAGTAGTTCCACTTCCTGGTATACCTAAAGTTAACAATGGAACAAATGCACCAGAACACGCTGCATTATTTGCAGTCTCAGGTGCAGCTAATCCATGAACACTACCTTTTCCAAATTTTTCTTTCTCTTTATCATTAACTAAATTTCTCTCCATTCCATATGCTAGAAAAGATGCAATAGTAGCGCCTGCTCCTGGCAATACACCAATTAAAAATCCAATAATAGATGTTCGGGGAATAGTTTTTAACATCTTGGCTCTTTCTTCTTTATCAATCTTAATTGAACCTAGTTCGGTTAAGGATACTTGTTTTGCAGCAGCTGTGGGATCATTACGTTTTAAAATAATAGTTAAAGCTTCACTCATTGCAAATGTTGCCATTACAACTAGAACAAAACTTATCCCATCTGTTAAATTCATATTATTAAATGTAAATCTTGTAATATCTGATAAACTATCTTGACCAACTGATGCTAACATTAAGCCAAGAACTACCATCATCATTGCTTTAATAAATTGACCTTTAGATGAAAAAGCAGCGATAGCTGTTAAACCTAAAATCATCAAAGCAAAATAATCTGGTGATCTAAAAGATAAACTAACTTTTGATAAACTCGGTGCTAGAAATAATAAATAAATTGCAGCAAGTGTTCCACCTGCAAAAGAACTCCATGCAGCTATTGCTAATGCTTTTCCAGCTTTACCTTGTTGTGCCATTGGATAACCATCAAATGAAGTTGCAACAGTTCCAGGAACACCAGGTGCGTTTAATAATATTGAAGAAGTTGATCCACCAAATACAGCACCATAATAAACACCGGCCATTAAAATTAATCCAGTTGCTGGATCAAAACCATATGTAATTGGTATCATTAACGCAATTGCTGTCATTGGTCCAAGGCCTGGCAACATTCCTATAATTGTTCCAAAAAAACAACCAATCATTACCATAAATATATTTTGAAACGTAAGTGCTGTTGTTAAACCAATTAAAATTCCTTCAATCATCCCATCACTCCAATTAACTTTAAAAATGGATCTCTAAGATAAATTTCAAGAACACCATGTAATAAGTACATGAATGCTGCAACAAATGGAAAAGACAGCATAAAGATTAATACCCATCTTCTCTCACCTAGAAAATAATATGAGCCCATTAAAAAGAGAGAAGTCGTTAAAAAATAACCAACTTTTAAGATGGTTGCTCCATAAATAATTGCGATTAAAACTAAAATTCCTGTTTTTTTATATTCTAAAGTTTTGTGCTCTATTTTAATTGTATTTGGATCTGGTAAAATTAATTTTAATCCTGAAAAAAATAAACCAGCATAACCCAAGTAAATTGGAAAGGTTCTGGCATTAAAAGGTGCATTTTCATCAAATGCAAAAACTTGAATTTGGTAAGCAGTATATAAATAAAATGCTGAAAAAATAAAAAAGAGCAGTGATATAATTTTTGTAGTATTTATATTCACTGCTCTAATTTTTAAATAACCCTAAAGATTATATAACTCCTAATTTCTTCATAAGAGCTGTCATTTCTTCTGTTTGTTTTTCTAAGAAAGATACAAACTTGTCACCTGGATTGTAAATATTAACCCAAGCATTTCTTGCTCTAACATTTTCCCATTCAGAAGTTTTCTGTACATCGCCTAGCATTTTAGCAATTGCATTTTTATCTGCACTGCTCATACCTGGAGGGCCAAAAAATCCTCTCCAGTTAACAAATTGTACATCATATCCTTGTTCTTTAAGAGTTGGTGCATCTGGAGCATCAGAAACTCTTGAAGGAGCAGTAATACCAATAATTGTTACTTGGTCTCTTGCACCCATCAATTCACCTAAACCTGTAGAGATAATTTGAGTCTCTCCAGATAAAAGTCCAGCTAACGCTTTTCCACCAGCATCGTAAGGAATATAAGCTACATCATTTGGATTAGCACCAGCAGCTTGGAAAGCTAAAGCACCAATTAAATGGTCCATGCTTCCTCTTACTGATCCACCAGCCATTTTGATTGAGCTTGGATTTTTCTTATATGCATCAACTACATCTTTAAAGTTTTTGTAAGGTGAGTTTTTTGCAACTGCAATCGCACCATAGTCACCAATTACACCAGCGATCGGTACAACATCTTTATAAGATAAAGTGCCACTTCCACTCACGTAACCTTTGTGTCTAGTGATTGATCTTAAAACTAATGGTGTAGATTGAACTAAAACTGTATTTGCAGGTTTAGTATTAATCATAAAAGCTAATGCTTTTCCACCACCACCACCTGACATATTTTCAAATGATGCACTTTTTAACATACCAGCTTTTGTCAAAGCTTCTCCAGTACCTCTAGCAGTTCCATCCCAACCACCACCAGCGCCACCACCAATTACGAAATGAATTTTATCAATCGCGATTGAACTAGTTGTAGTTGCTGAGAATAATAGGATTGCTGAAAATAATACTGAAACTATTCTTTTTAAGTTTTTCATTATTTTTCCCTCTCTAATTTAAAAAACGTAGTAAATTATAGTATAAATATTAATGCAACTTATAATTTTATTATTCAACTGATGATTGATTCTAATTATTAAGATAAAAACCTAGTATTATTTATTAATAAATTTTATTAAAAAAATTAAACTTCACTTTTTACGCTAATTTCTTTTCTGTTATTTTTTTTTAAAGTGGTGATAGAAGAACTGATAATGAAAGAGACTAAGGTTACTTTTTATTATTCAAGTTTTAAACAACTTTTCTCTAAAAGGTTTGTTTCAGTAATCTTAATTTCAATTCCTAGTGCGATAGTTGCTGACTATTTCAATATTCCTTTAGCTTGGATGTTAGGACCAATGATTGTGACATCTATTTCTGCATTAGCTGGACTAAAAGTTGTAATGCCTAAAATAGCTCTAAGTTCGATTTTAATAATCCTTGGACTTCATATAGGTAACTACATTGATCAAAACTTATTTAATCAGATGATTAATTGGATTTGGACATCAGTAATAATGCTTATCTATATAATCATCTGTATTTTGATTGTATCGAAATATCTTCAAAAATTTTCAGGTTATGGTGAAAAAGCTTCAATATTCTCTGCAGCGCCAGGAGCTTTAGGTCCATTAATGATTTTAGCAGAAAATGAAAAAACTGATTTGTCTCAAGTAGCAACTTCACATTTAATAAGATTGCTTATCATCATAACTGTTATTCCATTTATTATTGTTAATAACACTGGTTCAGAAACATTACTATTAGATAACATTGATTATAAATCTCAAAATCATCTAAATCTAATTTTACTTATCATTGCATCTTTATTTTTTATTTTTATTTTTGATAAAATTAGAGTTCCAGCAGCTTTATTATCAGGAACATTATTTGCTAGTGGATTATTACAAATTACAGATATTGCTTCATACAAATTGCCTGATGCATCAATTAATTTTTGCCTTTTAATTTTAGGTGCTTCTGTTGGATGCAGATTTGCTGAAAAAACTATTAAAGAAATTGCTAACAACTCACTTCATAGTGTGGTTGCTACAACTATATTGGTCTTGCTAGGTTTAATTGCAGCTTATGTTGCAACATTCTTTGTTGATACAAATATTCTAACATTAATATTATCTTTTAGTCCTGGTGGAATTTATGAAGTAGCTGTTATAGCTATTGCTTTTGATCTAGATCCAGACTTTGTCGCATTTCATCACATAATAAGATTACTTTTTATACTTTTCACTGTTCCAATATTCTTAAGAATATTAGAAAAACTTAAGAAATAATCTCAGACAATCTTATAAAAACTTTTTCTGCAGTTAATTTTGGTAACTCTGGTGCTTGTATTGCTTTAAAGTTTTCTCTTTCAATACTGACTTTAAAAGGAGTTGTATGCGATCCAAATAATGCAATTCCTTTAGAACCTAAATGAGCTGCCATATGAGCAGGTCCTGTATCATTAGCAACTACAAATGAACTGTCTTTAATCAATGCAGCTAACTGAGGAATATCTAAAGCTTTACCATTATCTAAAACACAAAGCGCATTAATACTTGATGCATCTTTAATTTCACCTGGGCCAGGCGCAATAACTACTTTAAATTTATTTTCTAATTTTTCATTAATCATAGAAATTAAATCATTATAATAAGGCCATTTCTTTGATGTTAAATGAGTTGAGCAAAAAGGAAAAAGAACAATATATTTTTCTAATTGATGATAATTTTTTATTTGAGATATATCAGATAAACTCCAAGAAAAATCAGGGCTTAAAGTATGACTGGTATTAATTCCAGAACTTTTTAATTGATGATTAAATCTATATAAAACTGAGTCTTTATCAAAATCGTCTTTTGTAGTTCCTTCAGGTAAAGTTGTTTCTGTAGATGACCATCTATCTTTTAAAGCTTTAGGAAATAATATATTTTTATAAAACGTTGTTCTGCTTGAGTTTTGAAGATCATAAACTTTAGAAAATTTGTATTTCTTAATATTTTTCATCAATGAATATAAATAGATGAGATTTAACCTTGATAACCTCTTATCTAGAATAACATTTGAAATATGTGGATTTTTTTTAAATAAATCAAAATAAGGTTTTGTGGTCATTAAATGAATTTCATCATTTTTATGATGTTTAGAAATATCTCTTATTGCACCAGAAATCTGGACAATATCGCCCAATGAACCAAGCTTTATAATTAAAATATTTTTCATGATTTTGTAACTTAACATAATATTATTTATTATGCATATTTGTTATATCTTAGATGTGTTATTTTCATGTTAGAGTTTAAATTTTAGGATATATTATAAAGTAATAATAATATGAAATGAATAAAATTCTTGTAGAAGTATCTGCGGGTGAACTATTAGATAAAATTTCTATTTTAGAAATTAAAAAAGATAAAATTAAAGATCCAAAAAAATTAGAATATATATTAGATGAATTATCTATATTAAAAAAAGAATTCGAAAGTAATATTAAGTCTGACATAAAACTTGATCAATTATATCAGTCTTTAAAAATAATTAATGCAAGACTTTGGGTAATTGAAGATGACAAAAGAAAATGTGAAAAAGAAAAAGATTTTACAGAAAATTTTATTAAACTTTCAAGAGATGTTCATATCTTAAATGATGATCGTGCTAAAATTAAATTAAAAATTAATGATTATACGGGATCAAAGATTAAAGAAATTAAAGAATACACTAACTATTAAACACTTTTGGAAACCAATCTTCTCTCATTAAATCTCCACTGTTAAGATTTATACCATCAAATGGTGGTGAAGTTGGTCCACCTCTATCTAAAAATCTTACATCATCCCCTATAAATCTCATTGAGAATGCCCTTCTTTGTTTTAATGTTTTATTTGCACTTGAACCATGAACAATTTTAAAATTAAACAATACTGCGTCTCCTAAATTTAATTCTGGTATTAATATATCTTGTTTAAATTCTTCAAATTTTGGTAAATCCATAAACAAACTATCATCTTTATACCAAGATTGATTATTAGACCATTTTGTTGGTCTAACTAGTCTTCTCCATTTATGTGAACCACTAATTAATTGAAGATTATTTTTTTGGTTAACTTCATCTAGTGGTATCCAAAAACTTCCAGTATCATTACCATTAACACAATAATATGGCATATCTTGATGCCAAGGAGTTTCCTTGATAGTTCCTGGCTCTTTAATAAAAATATGATCATGAAAAATTTGTGATGACTTTGAGGATTTGGCTTCAGCAAATATTTGTGCAGCTAGTGAACTAAAAATACAATCTTTAAACTCTTCTATTCTTTGCCAGTTACAATAATCTTCAAAAAATCTTCCTTTCTTATCTGTAACATTTTCCCTTCCGTGCTTACTTGGATTATCTAAAACTTTTTGAAATCCTGCTCTTAATGGTTCAATCCATTCTTTAAAAACATCTTTGATAATTATTACACCAAAGTTCTGATAATCTTCGATTTGTTTTTTTGAAAGAAGCATTTAATCTTTATTGAAAACTATATTTTTTTTCTAAATATTTAATTAAATTATGAATTATAAATGTCATAAATAAATAAATACCACCAGCAACAATAAAAACTTCTATTGGTTTAAATGTTGTCGAAATAATATATTTAGCAACTCCAGTTAGATCCATCAAAGTTACTGTACTTGCCAAAGAAGTTCCTTTCATCATTAGAATTATTTCATTTCCATATGCAGGTAATGATTGTCTAATAGCAATTGGTATTTGAATTTTATAAAAGATAATTTTATTTGAAATTCCTAAACTTTTACCAGCCTCAATAATGCCAGGTTTAATAGTTTGAAAAGCTGATCTTAATATCTCGGATGTATAAGCACCTGTGTTTAGTGCAAAAGCTATAATTGCACACCAATAAGGTTCTTTTAAAATGACCCAAAGAAATGTT
>JACWEQ010000008.1 GCA_014653365.1 Pelagibacterales bacterium SAG-MED49
TTTGCTGATTTTAGGTAAATATTTTTGGCACATAATGTGATCGTGTTGTCTAATAAATTTTTGAACAAGTTTTAAATTAAACTTATTTAATAAATGAATATTATTACCACTAAAACTATGGATAGGTTTTAAAATAACTTTTTTGTTCTTTTTAAAAAATTTTTTAATTTCATCTATATTTTGTGTAAAAATCGTACTTGGCATATATTTTTGATATTTAACTGAATAAAGTTTTTCTGATACATTTCTAATAGATGTTGGGTTATTAATGATGTTAACTTTATTTTTAATGGTATCTAAAATGTAGGTTGCTGAGATATATTCAAGATTAAAAGGAGGATCTTGTCTAATTAAAATAAATTTACAACGTGAAAGATCTAATTTTTGTTTCTTTAATATTTTAAAAAATTTTTTTTTTGAATAATTAAATTCAATAAAAAAACCTTTGGCTATGACCTTAGAGTTAATTACTGATAAATCTTTAGGATTGTAATAAAATATCTTATATTTTTTATTCTGGATTTCGTTAGCTAAAAAAACACTAGTATCAGTAGTCGGGTTTAGTTTTGAAGGGTGATTACCTTGTACCGCTACAATTTTATTTATCATATAATTCATTTAAATCTTCATTATTAGAAAATTTACTAATCATATGATCTGCGTTTGTAGTTTTGTTATCAATTACTTTTTTTAAGTGACTTAAAAACAATGTTTCATTTTTACCGTGCTTGTTAAGAACATCTCTATTTTCCAAACCTTTTTTAGATAATGCTAATAAATTTGAAGCCCAATAAAGAAGATCTTTACCCATCAATTGAGTATTAAAACCTTTTTTGGGTGCATCAAGATAAGCATTAATAATTTTATCTTTATCCCAACTAGAAATTAACTCATAAACTTCATCTAAATTACCATAGAGCATTCCAACATTAAAAGCTGGACCAGCACATAGACAATCCCAACCACAAGTATCCATTGATCGAAGTTCAATATATTTCTTTAATCTATTTTCTGTAAAAATTGTACTTAAGTGCGTAGTTAAATCACTTTCTGAGGGTAATCTGTTTTCTATTTCATCAATTTTACCCTCCATAAAATCTTTAAAGGTATATTTTCGACCTGAAATATAGACACCCTTTTCTTGAATAAATAAAATAGGAAAGTTAATTACAAATTCAGCATATTTTTCAAAGTTTAATTCTTCAAAAAACAATTTTGGTAGTCCACCTCTAGATGTGTTTTGCCAAACTTTTGATCGGTAAGATAAATAATTGCTATTCTTTCTTTCAACTATTGATGAGTTTGCAAATAAAGCAATAGAAATCGGAACAATAGAGTTAACAATTTTAAATTTTTTTATAAAATCTTCTTCAGAATTGTAATCTATGTTTAATTGAGTTCCGCAAGTTCGGTACATCATATCCAAACTTAATTCACCTCCTAAAGGCATGTCTTTAGTCATTAATTCATATCGTTGTTTTGGATTGTTTGGAACTTCATCTAGTTTGGAAATTGGATCAAACCCAGCACTTACAATCTTGATATCTAATTTTTTAGTAACTTGTCTTAGTTCAAATAAGTAATCTTGAGATTCAGCACAAGCTTCATGAACGTGGTTAAGTTTATCACCTGATAATTCTATTTGATTACCTGGTTCAAGAGTAATGTTTTTACCACCTTTATTTAATCCAATAATATTTTCTTTTTCTAAAATCGGATTCCAGCCAAATTCTAATAAAGTGGAAAACATTTCTTTAACTTTTGTATAATCAATTCTTTTATTGTCATGATTGTTAAAAAGAAATTTTTCATGTTCGATTCCAATTTTAAAATCTTGCGTCTTTTTTATTCCAGATTTAAAATATTCAATAATTTGTTCTTTAGAATTAATCATTAGTTGTAAATGTATCTTAATTATTAAATTTAAACATAATAATAAGGTGTTTTAGAAAAAATTTTTCTAACCAAGGGAGAAAAATCCTCTAAACTCATACTTTTATAATTTGGATCAAAAGAAGCTTGATCATAATTTTCGCAAAAGCTAACAGTTGCTTCATAATATTTATGATCTTTAAATTTATCTCTTGCATTTCGATCACCTCCTAAATGATGAGCACTATAATATGTTTGAAAAAGACCATGATGTTGAATTATCCAATGAGTTTTTTCTGAAACATAGGGTCTGAGAATTGAAGCAGCATATTGTGAGTGATTCATTGGTGCTAAATCATCTCCAATATCATGTAATAATGTGGCAACAATCATTTCTTCACTTTCTCCATTTTTAAAAGCACGTGTTGCAGCCTGCAACGAATGTTCTAATCTTGTAATTTGATAACCTTCTAAGGTTGTTGTTTGTGCTGATAAGTATTTTAAAATTCTATCAGCTGTTTCTCTTTCAAATTTTTTTTCATATTTTTCTAAAAGCTGGTAATCCTCTTTAGTCCCATTTTTCATTTCTGTAAAATTTACTTTTTTCATTTTTAATTATTAGAAGCTGTGCTTAATAAAGATAATTGGGTAATTTTACTGTCTCCAAGCTCATCGATAGGTTTTATGGGATAATCTCCAGTAAAATAATGGTCTGTTAGTTGAGGATAAGTTTCATTTCTCTTATCAAACCCAACGGCTTTATATAATCCATCAAGTGATAAGAATTTTAATGACTTTGCTCCGATATATTTACAAATCTCATCGTTAGTTTTATTAGCAGCTAACAATTCTTTTTTAGTTGGAGTGTCAACTCCATAAAAATCTGGATATCTAATTTCAGGGCAGGCTATCTTAACATGCACTTCTTTTGCACCAGCATCATATAACATTTTAACAATTTTATGTGATGTTGTTCCTCTAACTAATGAGTCGTCAATTAATATAACTCTTTTATCTTTAATAGTTGTTTGGTTTGCATTTAATTTTAATTTAACTCCTAAGCTTCTAATTTTTTGACTAGGTTCAATAAAAGTTCGTCCAACATAATGATTTCTAATTAATCCATGTTCATAATTTATTTTTAAATGTTGTGAAAATCCCAGTGCCGCAGCATTACCGCTGTCCGGAACAGGTACCACTATATCAGCATCAACATCATTTTCTTTAGCAAGCTCTATACCTATATTTTTTCTATGCTCGTATGCAGTTTTATTGTCAAGTATACTGTCAGGTCTTGCAAAGTAGATGTACTCAAAAACACAAGGCCTAACTTTTTTAGGGGGGAAGGGTTTAATACTCGTTAGTTCATCGTTTTCAATTAAAACAATCTCTCCATTTTCAACATCTCTTATAAATTTTGCTCCAATAATATCTAACGCACATGTTTCAGAAGCTAATACATAATTTTTTCCTAATTTACCTACCACAAGAGGCCTAATTCCATAAGGGTCTCTTACACCAATCAAAGAGTTTTGGGTTAACATCACTAGTGCATAACCACCTTGAATTTGAAATATAGCATCTACAACTTTATCAATTGTTTTTGCTCGTTTAGACTTTGCTATTAATTGAACAATTGTTTCGGTATCAGAAGTTGTGTAAAAAATAGCTCCATCTTCAACTAATTTATTTCTTAAAGATATTGAGTTAGTTAAATTTCCATTATGAGCAACACCAATACCTCCAGCGTTTGTATCTGCAAAGAAAGGCTGTATATTTCTTAGGGTGTTTTCACCTGTAGTGCTATATCTATTATGTCCAATTGCGTAGTTTCCTTTAAGGTTTTTAAGTACTTTTTCTTCATTAAAATTGTCACCAACTAAGCCAAATCTCTTTTCAGAATAATATTTTTCACCATCAAATGTAACTATTCCACATCCTTCTTGACCACGATGTTGCAAAGCATGAAGACCTAGAGCTGTTAGTGCAGATGCATCTTTTGCGTTACTTACACCGAATACACCACATTCTTCTTTTAGTTTTGGATTAAAGTTCTTCAATTTTTTCTTTAGAATCTTGATATTTTTTTTCATTAGGAAATTCTTTTATGAGATAATTACTACCTTTTTCTAGGTATGGAAAGACGTATGATTGATCATTATTTAACGGCCATTTATCGTAATTGTAGACAATATGAATTCCTGAAAATACACAAACTGCAATAATATAAGCTTTTATAAATCCAAAAAAGAATCCAAACATTTTATCAAGACCACCTATTCCAGTATAGCTGACTGCTTTACTAATCCCTTTATTAATTAATAAAACAAGGAATATAACGACAACGAAAATTGTAATTCCCAAACTCACATCTAAAACATATTCACTATCAATTATATCTTTAAAATAAGGCTTAACTGTAGGAAATAAAATCAAGGTAATTACATATGCCAATATCCATTTTGCCATTGAAAGAACACTCAAGACAAAACCTTTTCTATAGCATTGTATTAAAGAAATTACTGTAACCACAAGATATAAAAAATCAATTATGGATGTTTTGTTAAAAAAGTCTTGTAAGGTTTCAATCATTTACCAAATGGTTTAACCATTAAAATTAATGATGGCAATAACGTTAAAACTGATATCATTGCTAATAACATTGCAAGTCCTGTAAATATTCCAAAATAAATTGTTGGTATAAATTTAGATAAAACTAGAATTGAGAAACCAAAAACAATAGTAATTGAGGTATTTAATATCGCCACACCAACAGTCGAGTGACAAACTTTTAAGGTTTTATTATAATCCTTAATATTTCTAAATTCTTCTTTAAACCTATAAATATAATGAATGCTATTGTCTACTGCAATACCAATGGTAATAGCAGCTATAGTTATAGTCATCATATCTAATGGAATTCCAAGAAGTCCAATAATTCCTAAAATAAAAAATGCTGCAATAAAATTCGGTACCACTCCTATTAAAGATAATTTAACATTTCTAAATAAAATTACAAACATAGAAAATATTCCAATCATTACTAATCCCAAAGTTAAAATTTGTGATTTAAATAAACTTTGTAATAAATTATTAAATAAAATTAAAACACCTGCTAACTTATACTCATTTGCATCTAGTCCAATTTTATTTTTAAGATCAAAATTAATCTTATTAATAAGATCATTTCTTCTTAAATTTTCTTGAGAATCTATAATTCTTAAACTTATACGAGCTTCATTATCTTTAATTGAAAGGTAGGGGTCTATAATTTCAGTTTTAATACTCTGTGGGATTTTAGAGTAAAGAACTCCCATTTCTAAAGTACCAAGTGGTTTATTATTATTTAGCTGTGTTGCAACATCAATAATTGAAGAAAAAGACAAAACCTTGCCAACTTGTGGTAAACTATCTAAATAATTATGAACTGAAGCAATTTTATCAATCTTATCTTTGGTAAACCAATATTTTTCATCATTTGCATCTTCCTCATCACCCCAATCTTCAAATTCATCATCTTCGCTTGATGTTGTCTCTTCTTTTTCTTGGTCCGGGAATTTTAAAATAACTTCTAATGGTGTCGTCCCTCCCAACTCATCATCGATAAGCTTCATTCCTTTATAAATTTCAGTATTTTTATTAAAGTAATTTATAAAACTGTTCTCAACCTCTAACTTACTAATTCCCAGAACACTTAAAATGATCACTAAACCTGTTATTCCAAAAATTGTATTCTTGTTATTAAGAGAAACTAAGGCTAAAAAAGCTGTAATTTTTGAATCTTGTTCTTTCTTAAGAGAGATATTTTTTGTTGGTGCAAAATTTAAAAGGGTAGGTAGCAAAGTAAAAGTAATAATAAATGATGTTATTAAACCAAAAGTCATCATCCATCCAAAATCAATAATAGGTTTTATGCCACTAAAGATTAGAGATAAAAAAGCAAATACTGTAGTGAAGACTGTATAAATAATGGGCCAAAACATTTTGTTGGTCGTCAATGAGATAATTTCAAAATTATTTTTCTTTGGAAAATCTTTTCTGAGCTGAAGAAATCGTGTGCTCATATGAATATTCATTGCCATCGTTAAAATCAGCATTAAAGCAATAAAATTTGAAGATATTACAGTAACTTTCCATCCTAGAATTCCAAGTAATCCCATCATAATCACAACTGAGAATAAACAGCTGCTGATAGGAACTATAATCCAAATTAATTTTCTAAATACATACCACAAAATTACGATAATAAATAAAAGAACCCCTAAACCAAAAACTACAATATCACTTTTTATGAAAGTCATCATATCGTCAGCAATCATAGGAATTCCACCTAAGTAAATTTTACCAACATCACTGTAACTTTGAATAACCTGTCTGATTTCTAAAATATTTTCATGATTTTGTTTCTTAATTTGATCTTTATAATCCTCTACTTCTTCTTTTGATTTCTCTTCAACATTTTCCAATTTTTTATTTTCTTTAATATTAACAATGATACCACTTGTGTTACCATTTTCACTAATTACAAAATTTCTAAAAACTGGACTATTTAAAATTTCTTGAAAACCACGATTTCTATCTACATCTTCATCTTTTAATGTTTTAAAGCTTTTTAGTCTTTCTTGAAGTGGTGCATCTGAATTATTTAAAAGTGGAATATCGAGAAGGGTAATAACACTATGAACCCAATCTAAACTTTGAATTTTATATTTTAAACTCAATAAATTATTAATTGAGCTATCAGTTACCATTCCCTCATTAGGAGTATAAGTAAGGATTAAAAAGTCTTTTGAACCGTATCGTTCTGTAATTTCTTTGAGGTAAGCTAAATCTGGATCTCCCTCAATTAATAATGTTTCAGATGAGGCATCTAGTCTAAAATCTTTGGAATAATATCCAAAACTTAAAATTGCAATTAATAAAAGTGCCAATACTGCTTTTGGTTTTTTAAGTATAAAATTTTGATATAAATGAGCAAACATTTAGACTCTTTATATTTGAATTTAACTTGCTTGAGTATCCTTAAATTTCGTAAATCTCTCTTCAAATTCAAGTGTTACATTACCAATTGGACCATGTCGTTGTTTTCCAATTATAATTTGGGCCAAGTGTGCAACTTCATTCATTTTTGCTTGCCATTCAGCATGTTCAACAGTTGCTTCTCTCGGTTCTTTTCTTGATAGGTAATAGCCTTCTCTATAAACAAACATTACAACATCTGCATCTTGTTCAATAGAACCAGATTCTCTTAAATCTGAAAGTTGTGGTTTGTGGTCATCTCTTTGCTCAACTTGTCTAGAAAGTTGTGACAATGCCAAAACTGGAACACCAAGCTCTTTAGCAATTGCTTTTAGTCCTTGAGTAATTTGAGAGATCTCTTGTACTCTTCCATCTTTGTTAAAAGTAGTTCCTTTCATTAATTGAATATAATCAACCACAACCATATCGAGACCATGCTGTCTCTTAATTCTTCTTGCTCTATTACTCATAGCTGCAATGCTAATTGCAGGAGTCTCATCTATAAATAAAGGTAGGTCTGCTATATTTTTTGAAGTTTCTAAAAATTTATCAAATTGTTCATCAGAAATTCTTCCTCGTCTTATATCATTTGAACTAATTCTTGCTTGCTCGGAGATAATTCTTGTAGATAATTGTTCAGATGACATCTCAAGTGAAAAGAAAGCTATAGAAGATTTTTTACCACTTTCTTGTAATTTGTGAGCAGCATTAAAAGCAATATTTGTTGCAAGTGATGTCTTACCCATTGAAGGTCGACCAGCTATGATCACTAAATCTGACTGATGGAGACCTCCAAGTTTGTCATCTAAATCTTTAAGACCTGTTGGAACACCGACGATACCCTCTTCATTTTTATAAGCAGCAGACGCCATTTCAATAGTCTGTTTCATAGCTGCATCAAACTTAACAAGATTAGAATTAAAGGAACCTTTTTCTGCTAAATCAAATAAAGATTTTTCTGTGTTCTCGATAATATTTTGTCCAGTAGTATCTAGTTCACTTAATTTTGCACTATCCATTGTTTGTTCAGATATTTTAACCAATTCACGTCTTACAAACATGTCATAAATAATTTTTGAATATTCAATAGCTTGTCGAACAGATGTAGAAAATTTTGTAATTTTAACTAAATATTCTGGGACATTTAAATCATCTTTTTCATCTTCAAAATAATTTTTTAGGGTAATAGGGTTTGCGAGCATTCCTTTGTAAATTAAATTATCCACTGCCTCAAAAATTTTTTGGTGCATTGGATCATAAAAATTTATACCAGAAATAATTGTACTAATTTCATCAAAAATTTCATTGTTTACTAATAGTGATCCAATTACTGCTTGTTCTGCTTCAATATTATTTGGTAATTCTTTAAATTGATCCTTAACGATACTTAGATTGTTTTCCATAGTAATTATTTTACAGATTTACTCTTTAAATAAAATTACTAATAACTGCTGGGGAAAAGAATGTATAATTATTGAATTGTATCAGCTGATTTAACACTAATAGTAATCTCTGCATCAACTTCAGAGTGTAAAGAAACTTTTACTTTGAATTTTCCTAAAGATTTTATTTCTTCAACTGGTTGTATCATTGATGGCGTGATATCAATTTTATTTTCTTCTTGTATTAGTTTTGCAATTTCAGTTGGTTTCACTGAGCCATACAATTCATTATTTTCAGTACTTAGTTTTTTAACTGAATATTCTTTGCCATTAATTTGTTCTGAAATTTGAACTGCTTCTTTTTTCTTTTCGTTATCTTTTTGAGATAAGTTAGATTTAATTTTTTCTACTTGTGCAACATTTTCTTTTGATGCGTATAAAGCTTTTTTATTAGCAATTAAAAAATTTCGAGCATAACCTCTTTTAACTTCTATCACTTCCCCAATAGAACCAACTCTTTTTACATTTTCTAGTAAAATAACTTTCATTTTATATTAATGCTAAATTTCTAGCTCTTTTAATTGAAAGAGACAATTCTCTTTGTTTTTTTTGAGAAACATTTGTAATTCTAGATGGTAAAATTTTACCATTTTCAGACATATATTTTTTTAAAAGTCTTATATTTTTATAATCAACAGTGGGAGAACCTTTTGCTGAAAGTGGGCAAGATTTTTTAAATTTATATTTATTTGGTTGAAAAATACTTAACTTTGCAAAGTTACTTTGTTTTCCTTTTTTATTACCACTCTGTCTTTTAGGCATTAATTTCTGTAACTTTCTTTTTTGTCATATTTATCTTCGCCTTCTCTTTTAGCAAAGTAATTTGCTTCTAAATCAAACTTTTTAACTCTTACAGTCAGGTATCTTAATAATTTTTTGTCAATCGCTTCATTTTTTTCTAATTCATCAATAACTTTTCCTTTACCTTTAATTTTAAAGTGAATGTAGCTACCTTTTTTATTTTTTTTGATAAGGTATGATAAGTTTAGCAATCCCCAATCTTCTGTTTTTACAATTTCACCTTCATTTTTTTCAACAATTTTAGAATATTTTTCTATTAATTGTTTAATTTCACTTGGTGAAGTATCTTGTCTAGCTATAATTGTGTGTTCGTATAAATTCATTTAAGTACTTTAATAAAAAGTGAGGATATACTATTATAAATGTTCAATTACAATAGTTAAAAAGGCAAAATAAATAGTTTTTTTTATATGTTTTCAGTAATTTTTCCGGGTCAAGGTTCTCAAATAGTTGGTATGGGAAAGGACTTTTATGAAAAGTTTGATTTTGTTAAAGACTTGTTTATAGAGGCTGACGAGAGCCTTGGATTTTCCTTATCTAAGCTTGTATTAGAAGGTCCTAAGGAAGAATTAGATCTAACAGCCAATACTCAGCCTGCAATATTTTTAATTAGTTACACAATTTTTAATGTTGTAAAAAAAGAATTTAATATTGATTTAAGTAAAGCAAAATATTTTGCAGGGCACTCATTAGGTGAATATTCAGCCTTATCCTGTGCAGGCTACCTAAGTTTTTCTGATACTTTGAAAACTTTAAGAATAAGAGGGGATGCAATGCAAAACTCAGTTCCTAAAGGACAGGGAGGCATGGTTGCAGTTTTAGGGTCTAAAGTTGAAATTATTGAAAAAATATTAAAAGATAATGAGCAAAATTTTAAAGCTCAAATAGCAAATGATAATTCGGAAGGTCAAATTGTTTTAAGTGGTCTAATTGATGATTTAGATAAATCAATTATCATTTTAAAAGAAAATATGATTAAGAGTATAAAACTGCCAGTAAGTGCTCCTTTTCATTGTAGCTTGATGAATAAAGCAACTAAAATAATGAGTAAAGAGTTAAATGAATTAAATTTTATACAATCTGAAAATAAATTGATTTCAAATGTTACTGCCAAAGAAATATCAAGCACAGATGAACTTAGGGACTTATTAATTAAACAGATTGAAAACAGGGTTAGATGGAGAGAGAGCGTGATTAATATGATTAATAATGATATAAGCCATTTTATTGAAATTGGTCCAGGAAAAGTTTTATCAGGTTTGGTAAAAAGAATTAACAAAGAAGTAAAAATAAGTACTATTAATAACCAAGGAGATATTGAGGGTTTGGAAATATGAACAATTTAGAAAACAAAAATATCATAGTAACAGGTGCTTCAGGTGGAATAGGAAATTCTATAGTCAAAAAATTAAATAAAGCTGGGGCTAATATATTAGCATCTGGAACTAGAATAGAAAAATTAGAAGAACTTAAGAAAAACTTTGAAAATATTAAGATATTAAAATTTGATATTTCTCAAAGTGATAAAATTGCTGAATTTATTGAAAATGCAACCTATGAATTGGATGGTAGCTTGGATGGGTTAGTAAACAATGCTGGTATTACCCAAGACAACCTAGCAATAAGAATGAGCTTGGAGGAATGGCAAAAAGTTATAAATATTAATTTAACCTCAACTTTTTTAATGAGCAAGTTTGCAATAAAAAAAATGCTTAAGAATAAATCTGGAAAAATTGTCAATATTACTTCAGTAGTAGGTCACACTGGTAATTTAGGACAAGCAAATTACACAGCTTCTAAGGCAGCAATTGTAGCAATGTCAAAAAGTCTTGCAATTGAATACGCAAAGAAAAATATTAATATAAATTGTATTTCACCAGGCTTCATTAAAACAGCAATGACAGATAACATTGATGAAAAGTTTAAGGAGGTTATTGTGTCTAAGATACCATCTGCTCGATTAGGTGAACCAGATGATATTGCAAATGCTGTGCTTTTTTTAAGCTCAGATCAATCTGACTACATAAATGGAGAAACAATACATGTAAATGGAGGCATGTATATGGCTTGACAAAATAACTTTTTAAACTATTAAGAATTCATAACAAAAAGGATCAATATGTCAGAAGATGTTTCAAGCAAAGTAAAAAAAATTGTAGCAGATCACTTAGGTATAGATGAAGCAAAAGTAAACGAAGAATCTAGTTTTATAGATGACTTAGGAGCAGATAGTTTAGATACAGTTGAGTTAGTGATGGCTTTTGAGGAAGAGTTCGGATCTGAAATTTCAGATAGTGAAGCAGAGAAAATTTTAACTGTAGGAGATGCAGTTAAGTTTATCGAAGGAAAAGCCAACTAATAATTTGAATGCCCTCAGAAAAACATGGGGTAATGATAATTTTATCATCTCCTTCAGGAGCAGGTAAAACTACATTGGTTAAAATGTTATCTGAAGTTGATAATTACGAAGTTTCAGTTTCACATACCACACGTCAGCCCAGACCAACCGAAACAACTAATAAAGATTATTTTTTTATAGACTCAAATGAGTTTGAAAGATTAATCAAAAATCAAGAATTTCTTGAATACGCAAAAGTATTTAATAATTTCTATGGTACTACCAGAACTCCAGTTATAGATAAATTAGATAAAGGTAAAAATGTTTTATTTGATATTGATTGGCAAGGTGCTGATCAAATTAAAAATAAAAAATTAGATTATAAATTAATAACTTTTTTTATACTGCCACCAAGTAAAGACGAGTTATTTGAGAGACTTTCAAATAGAGACATGAAAGACAAGTTAATAGCTGAAGAGAGAATGAAACAATTTGAAAGAGATGTACTGCATTGGATTAATTATGATTATGTTGTGGTAAATGATAATCTAAATAGTTGCTTTAAAAAGATACAAAATTTAATAAATGCAGAAATAAATAATGGATCTAAGGATTATGATCTAGAATTTATAAGAAATCATGTAAATAAATTAACTTCGTAGATTTTCGTAAGCACAGGTTAGCTGGTAATAAGTATCAAAATCTAAATTTTGAGGTCTCAAATTTAAATCAATTTTAAGCTCATTTAAAACTCTTTGATCCCCATTAAATAGTTGATTGAAGGGTTTCTTTAACATTTTTCTTCGGTGATTAAAAAAAACTCTTGTAACTTTTTCTAAGTTTTTTGGATCTTTTATTTTATAAAAATTTTTTTTGGGAAAAAAAAATAACAAAGAGCTATCTATTTTTGGTCTTGGTGAAAAAGATTCAGGCTTAATATCACAGATTTTTTCAACATTTAATTTCCAATTACTTAAAATTGATAATCTGCCATAATCTGAAGTATTAAATTTAGCAATTATTCTATCCGCAACCTCTTTTTGAAACATTAAAATTAGATTATTAAACCAAAATTCATCTTTTGTTTGTGTGATCCATTTACTTAATATTTCAGTAGAAATATTGTAAGGTAGATTTCCAAATACAGTTACTTTATTTTTAAATATTAAATTTTCATCTACTTGTAATATATCATCATTAATAATTGTTAGCTGATCTTTAAAAGTTTCATTAAGATTTATTGCTAAAACATCATCTTTTTCAATAACAAACATTTTTTTTGGTTTTTTTTTAAGAATGAAAGATGTTAAATTTCCTGTTCCAGGCCCTACTTCTAGAATAGTTTTATCTTTAATTTGAACTACATTTGTAATTTTTTCTATAACTTCTCTGTCTATTAAAAAATTTTGACCTAAACTTTTTTTAGCTCTAATCAATTTTTATCCAAAAATTTAATTGCTCTCGATAAGCTTAGAGGGTTAGATAGATTTTTACCTAACATAATTTCATTTGGTCCATGATCAGGAGACACTCTTATAAATGGCAAACCCAAAGTGATATTGATAGCATCATATTCAAATAGAGTTTTTAATGGAGTAAGAACTTGGTCATGATACATTCCAATAATTACATCAAATTTTTTTCTATTATTTTTTAAAAAAATAGTGTCAGCAGGATATGGACCTGATACATTATATCTATTCTTTAAATATTTTATTGTTGGTTTAATAATTTTTTCATCTTCATTGTATTTGTGAACACTTTCACAATGTGGATTTAAACCTAAAATAGCAATTCTAGGTTTAATATTAAATTTTTTTTCATAAAAATCATTAACCAGAGAAACGTTATTTAAGATAATTTTTTTGTTTATTTTTTTAGAAACTAGTTTTAATGGTAAATGAGTAGTAATTGGACAAACTGAGAGAGTTTCATTATAAATTAACATGCAAGTATTTTTTGCCTGAAATTTTTTAGAAATATATTCAGTGATCCCTAAAAATTTTTTTTTTAAAAATTCTTTTTTAGAAATTGGTCCATTAATAAATTTATAGATATCATTTTTTTTAATTATTTGAAAAGCTAAATCAAATGAATTTTTAATAAATATATTTGATTTTTTTGATATTTTCTCAAAAGCTTTACCAGGATTATATTTAACATCTATCAAGTTAATTGTTTTATTATCTAGCTTGTAAGATTTTAATTTTGAAGTCTTTAATAGTTTAATTTTTTTTTTAAATTCTAACTTTTGCATTTGAAGAGTTAATAATTTTTTTGATGAAATAAGTATTATTGGACTTTTAATCATATCTTTTTTTAAAACTTTAAAAAATAGTTCTAAAAAAACACTGTTCGGTTCGCCTGAAACAATTAAAATTGGACTATAATTCATTTATTAAAATATCTTTCTTCACTTTGTTAAAATATATATTTGAAAATCTATTTAATTGTTGGTTTGTTTTTTCTTTAACTATTTTTTTAACTTCATTTTCTATATCAATTTCTTTGTTGACCTCTTTAAAATCTAAAAGTTTTAAAATTAAAAAACCCCCTGGCACCAATATTGGGTTTGTATGCTCTCCAATTTTTAATTTTTTAATTTTCTTATAAATTTGTTCACTTAAGATTGATTCTGAAATCCAACCTAATTTACCACCTTTATTGGCTGTATCTGAAATACTATAAGCTAAAGCTGTTTGTGCAAAATTTATTTCTTTAATACTATTATCAATAAGAAGGAATTTTTTATTCAAATCTTCATTTTTATCAATATTAAATAAAATTTCTGAAATTAAAAATTCTGTTTGTTTTTTATTATTTGATAAATTGCTTTTTATTAATTGTTTATCAATTTTTATATTTTGATTATATTTGCTGTAAATCAATTGATTCCATAATACTTCTAGTGTAATTTTTTTTTTTATCAAATTAGGATCTATATTTTTGTTTAAGAAAAAATTTTCAAATTCAGTAATAGTGTTAATTTCAAACTCCTTAAAATAACCAATTATTATATTATTTAAAATTTTATCATCAATCTCAATTTCTTTAATTACTCTTTTAATTTCTATTTCTTTAATCTTTTCTCTAATTATCGATTTTCTCGAAATCTCAAACGCTTTTTCTTTTTCTATTTTTTTAAATTCTTTATTAATAATTTTTAGATATTGTAATTCAGTAAAAATATCTAGCGAAGTAATAATGTTATTGTTTACTTTAAAAAGAATTTTATTTTCAGCTGAATTGCAATAATTAATTATTAATAATGAATAAATAATACTTATAACTATATATTTTAATTGTTTAATCATTTCTTTATTTAATTTTCTAGTAAATCACCAGCATCGTGTTCGTATGTTGTTATAGGAAATAGAGTTACTGTAAATAATAAATTTTCACTTGGTCTTAAATCTCCATCTGAGTAATAAGTTTTTTTATATTTTATTCCTGCTGTCAAGCAATCATTTTTATATTCATAAACAAGATTGTAAAATTCAGTTAAGTTTAATTTTCTATTTCGTCTAGTTTCAAATGAAAAAAAGTTTTTATCATCTAAGCTGTATGCAATTGAGCCACCAACAATATTTGAGTTTCCTCGCTCTCCATTTTCTTCAATAAAATTAAATTTTGTTACAATATTATTAAGAGATATTGTTGTATCAATGTTGTTGTATTCCAGCGTATTTAAATCATTATCTAGAGAAAAATTATAACCAATTTCAATATTTTCTGAGAATTTATTGGTAACAGATCCAAATAAATTTGAATTTTTTCGATTTATAGTACTATTGTTTGGAATAAATTTTTCTTCTTTGTCTCTTAAAATAGTGGCTAGTTTCATTTCAAAATAATTATTAATCTGATCTAATTTATCTTTTCTTTCATTGCTATAATTTAATCCCAACGTTAGCGATCTGCCAGACTCATAAGTATCTGATAAACCTAGCCTATTAATTGCCCATGCATTATTTGCATCTATTGTTCTTACTGTTGTTGTATAATTTTTCATATCACTTGGATTAAATCTAAGTGATAACTTTGGTGTTAATAAATTTTTGGATATTGTGCTTTCTTTTATTAACGGTAAGCTTACATCTATATTATACAAGCTAACTAGCTCGCTTTGCATACTAGACTTATATTTGGTTGATTTTTTTCCAATAGAATTTAAATTTTTAAAATTTACCCCAAAATTACTTTTAATACCTAAATTGTTGATTATATCTAAGCTATTATAAGTTAGATTATTTATGACACTTGTTTCAAGTTTGTTGGTATTATTAAGTCTATTATTTCCATTTGAGTTAAAAGAAAAATTACCATTAAAATAATTTTGTGAAATATTTTTATCAAAGTTGTAATAAGGTAAAACATATTGATATCGATCACTTTGTTTTTTCGTTCTAAGATCTTCAAAGCTTTGAACCCCACTTTGGAAGTTATAGTTTTCATGATCTAAAGAAAGATTTATATTATTAGTTAATTTATTAAAATTGCTAGGTCGTAAATTTGATTTAGTTATATATTGATCAAATACATTTAAATATGAATCGTTTGAAACCTTCTCAATTTCCATATTAAAAGTACTTGAAGTAAATTTTTCTAAATTTAAATCTAAATTAAAATTTAAAAATAAGTGTGATAAACTATTTTTTTTCTTTGTTGTGGGCGATTTATATCCATTAACAAAACTAAAATCTGCAATTAACGAAGAATCTTTATTTTCTTGTCTGTATTCTGCTGTAGCCATCAATGTATCACTATCAAACCAAGTTGGGGTAAATGTTAGATCTTTATTTTCAGAAATTACTTTAAAATATGGTAGCGTAAGTGAGCTTCCAAGCACATTCGAGTTATTAATTTCTGGCTGAAGTAATCCAGATTGTCTTTTTACAGTTGGATCAGGGTGAAAAAATTTAGGAAAATATAAAACAGGAAAGTCATAAATTTTAAGTACAGCATTTTCATAATTAAGTGTTTTTTTTATTTTGTCATGTTTTATAATATCAGACTGTATTGACCACGGTGGACAAGTGTCATTCTTTTTACAACTAGTAAAAACACCTTTTTTAATTATCGTTATATTTTCGTCACCTTTTGAAGAAACACCTTCTATTCTTGGATCATTTTCAGTATTATCAAAAATATCTTTATGAATTTTAATTTTGGTATCTTTTGCAATAAATTTTTTATCTTTAAGATTTATAATTCCATCTTCTAAAAAAAATTTATCACTTTTGGGAAGATTATAATTTGTAATAATTAGAATTTTTTCTCCCTTAATAATTTCTTCATCTATTGAATAATTAAATTTTTCAGCAAAATAAACTTGAGAATTTTGGTCTATAATTTTTGATTTGTTTTGTGAACTTAAAATCCTTTTATTATGAAGATAAGTAACATCTTTAGAGTTTATTATGTATCTTGATTGTATAAATGCTTCTGTATCTCCATTTGTAGTTATTTTTTCTAAATTTTTATAATAAGTAGAATCGCTAGCTAAAATCAAATAGTCATTTATAGAGTCTTTTATTTTAACATTACCACTAGCATTTATTACGTTGGTAATTTTATTATATTCAAAGTTGTCTGCATCAATAACAATGTCTTCATTTATAGCTTGAGATTGACCTTTAGTTAGAAATAATTCCTTATTTTTAAGATAAGTTGCATTGTTTGCATAAATTAAATAATTTTCACTTTTATTATCAATTTTAACATTACCACTAGCATTTATTACGTTGGTAATTTTATTATATTCAAAGTTGTCTGCATCAATAACAATGTCTTCATTTATAGCTTGAGATTGACCTTCAGAAAAAATGAATTCTTTGTTTTTAAAATAAGTAACTTTTTGTGATGTAATTATTATATTCTCTTTTTTATTATCAATCTCAACATCACCAATTGCAATTAGTATATTTTTTAATTTATCATACTCAAAATTGTTTGCTTTTATAACAGTACCATCATTAGAAGTTGCAGTTCCACCACTTTTTCCAAGAAATTTATTACCTTCTTCAATAATTTCTAATTCTGTTACATCAAAATTAAAAACTTCAGTAGCATATGTACTAAAGCTAGACATAAAATTTAAAATCAAAATTAATAAAATATATAATAATTTATTTATCATCAATTTTGTTTAGCATTAAACTATTCACTATCGTTAGTAAGATTAGAGGTGTTAGAATAGCAAAGATTAATGACATTCTTTCTGTGCTTCCCATCACCATAAAAAAATTATTTATATAATATATAATAACAGAAAAAAATAAACCTAATGAAATTTTAAAAGTTGTATTATGTAATCTTTTTATTCTAAACATAATTAGAGATGAAAAAAAAGCTATCAACAAAAGATATAATGGAAAAAAGCAAATTTTTAATAATTGAAGATTAATTTCAGTGAGTGAGTAATTTAGTTTTTTGTAGTTTTTTCTCAACTCAAAAAGCTCGAAAATGGTTAAAGAAGATAAATTGGAATAAAGAGATTGAATTCTTTTATAGTCAAAATTTGTTTTTATTTTTAATAATTTTTGGAGCTCATAATTATTTCTTTTATAAATCATAACGTCATTTATTTTCCATTCTTTATTTTGAATATCTATTTTATCACTTTTTAAATTCCTGATAACTTTATAATCTTGATCAAATTCAGTTATAAAATTACTAATTAAGAAATTATCTTTTATCCTTGAAGAATTGACTATATAAATTTTTTCATCTATTTCATCTTTGATCCATAAACCATTTTTTGTAATTACAGCCAAGTATTTTGCGTCAGTTGTAAATTTGGTTTTTTTATCTAAATAAAATTTTTTAAACGTCGCTGAAAAATTATAAAATATTATAGTTAAGATAATTGCAGTAATGAGCGTTATTACACTATAAATTCTTAATATACTTGAATTTTTTAAGCCTGAATATTTGAAAATTTCAATTTCATTATTATTAAAAAGTTTAATAAAAAATAATTGAGTTGTTATTAAGAATATAAATGGAAGCATTTCAAAAATCATCGAAGGTGAATTTAATAATGAAAGAAGTATCGGAAAAGTAATACCCACTTCAATTTCTTTAAAAAATTCTAATTCTGTTAATAAATTTAAAATAAATATTAAACTAAACATTATGGAAATTACATAAAATAAAGATTTAGAGAAAATTGATAAAAGAAATTTTATATATACTTTCATTTGCTTGAATGCTTATAATTAAATTTTTTAACGAATATTAGGTATAGAGTTATAATAAAAATAATTGGTAGTAATGAAATTACAACATTTCTAATCAATGAATCTGAGATTAATCTTATGGTTGTTTCTGAAAAAATTATAAAAAATAGACCTATTAAAAATGTAATAAGTTTTAACTTTGAATACCTAGAGTCCTCTTTTGATAAAATTATTAATAGAAGAGGGATTAATGATAATATTAGAATATAGAGAGGAATTATAAATCTTTTATATAATTCTTTAAAAATATTATTTGAGTTTCTTATTGAGCAATTTACTATTTTAGGATTGATTTTATTTTTTTTTTTTGAAATTAAGAAGTTTGCACATTTAAACAAATTAAGTGATGTAAGCTCTTGAGTTTTTTGCTGTGAATGAAATGAACTTGACTCAGCATTATTTAATCGGAAATCTGATTTTGAAAAACTAATGTTAGTTATTTTATCATTTTTTCCTGTGATGGTTTCTCCATCAAATAAAACCAAGATTGGCATATCATTAATTTCTTTAAAAAAACCTTTTTTTGCGTAAGTTATTTGAAAATTGTTTTGATCGATTTCTTTTTTTAAATATAAATTATATAAATTTCCTTCTGCATCTTTCTTTTCACTATAAATTGTAATTTTTTTTAAAGTGTCATTAAATCTTTTGGCTTTAATAAAATTTTCATAAAAATTTACTGATGATTCTCTCAGAAAAGATCTTGCCAAATCTTGAGCTCTTGGAACAGCTATTGATGAGAGTATTAATTGAATTAACATTAATATACATGAAAATTTAAATACAAAATTGATCAATTGAATTTTGTTTTCACCAAAATTCCAAAATATTATTAATTCATTATTTGCTTCATACTTAATTGTTACATAAAACAAGCTAAAAAATAATACAAATGGAAATAATTTATTTAAAATTTTGGGAAAATTAAGCAGGGAATAACTTATATAAACTGAATAACTTCGACCATCTTCTATCATGATATCAAGAAAATTTACTGCCTGAAATACCCAAATCACTATCCCTGAACTAAAAAGAGCTATTAAAAAAAAGCTCATGTAATCTAGTAATAATTTTCTATATATTATTTTTTTCATTGAAATATGATAATTTTACACCTATATAGCACTCTACTCGCAATGAGTGTATTTAAAATTTATGACTGTTCAAATTAATTATAAAAGTAGTAAATTAAAAAAAGATTTACCAAATCTAGTCTTATTTGTTGATGAAAAATTCAATATTGCTGGTTTAGAAAAAAATATTTCTAAATCTGAATTTTCATATATTTCAGATTTGTTAAAAACTAGCGATTTAAAAAAAGATTTACTTTTTTTTGAAATTAATTCAAAAAAAACTATATTTTTAGTGTCCATCAAGAAAGATATAAAAATTTCAGATATAGAAAATTTGGGAGCCAAATTTCACAGTTTTATAAATTATGATAAGAAAAATGAATACTTTGTAGACTCAGATACAATAAATAACAAAATTAAAAATTTTGTAGGATATTTTCTTCATGGATTGAAATTAAAATCATATGAGTTCAATATTTATAAATCAAAAAAAAATAAAAAATTGATCTCTATTAATATTATAGGTAATAAAAATAAGATATCCCCACAAGATTATCTAAAATTCAATGCATTAGAGAGAGGAAGTTTTTTTGCAAGAGATCTTGTCTCAGAACCAGGAAATATTTTACACCCTGATGAATATGCAAAAAGAATAAATTCACTTAAAAAATTTGGATTAAAAATAAACATTTATGATGAAAAAAAATTAAAAAAACTTGGAATGAACGCTTTGCTTGGCGTAGGACAGGGAAGTATTCGGGGATCATATCTTGTAACAATGGAATGGAACGGTAAAAAAAATAATTCCAAACCTTTAGCTTTTGTTGGAAAAGGTGTTTGTTTTGATACTGGTGGTTACTCATTAAAACCAGCAAAGTTCATGGAAGATATGACTTATGATATGGCAGGTTCTGCTACAGTAGTAGGTTTAATGAAAAATCTTGCAATAAGAAAAGCAAAAATTAATGCTGTAGGTGTTGTTGGGCTAGTTGAAAATATGGTGAGTGGAAATGCTCAAAGGCCAGGTGATATAGTGAAATCTTATAGCGGCAAAACAATAGAAATATTAAATACGGATGCTGAAGGAAGATTAGTCTTAGCAGATGCTTTAACCTTCACTGAAAAAAAATTTAAACCTAAATTTATGGTTGATTTAGCAACTTTAACTGGTGCCATTATAGTTTCATTAGGTTCTGAATATGCTGGTTTATTTTCAAATGATGATAAATTGTCAAAACAATTATTAGAAGCAGGTGATAAGGTTGAAGAAAAATTATGGAGAATGCCTTTACATAAAAACTTTGATAAACTTATAGATTCAAAAAATGCAGATATGCAAAACATTAATTATGTTGGTGGCGCAGGATCAACTACTGCAGCACAATTTTTACAAAGATTTATTTTAAATAAAACACCTTGGGCTCATTTAGATATAGCTGGCATGGCATTTTCAAAATATGGTGGAGCTTTAAATTCAGGTGGAGCAACTAGTTATGGAGTAAGATTATTGAACAAACTAATAGAGGATTACTATGAGTAATACAGAACAAACCCTATCAATTATTAAGCCAGATGCAGTTGAAAGAAATTTAGATAATGAAATCAAAGAAATGTTTAAAAACAAAGGTTTTTCAATTGTAAAAGAAAAAAAAATACAAATAGAAAAACCTGAAGCTGAAAAATTTTATAAGGTTCATGAAACTAAGCCTTTTTATAATGATCTTTGTGCTTATCTTTCATCAAGTCCAATAGTTGTAATGGTTTTGGAAAAAGAAAATGCAGTATTGGCTAATAGAGAGCTTATGGGAGCAACAAATCCTACAGAAGCAGAAGAGGGCACTATTAGAAAAAAATATGGAATTTCCATTGATAAAAATTGTGTTCATGGATCTGATAGTGTTGAAAACGCAAAAATAGAAATAGATTTTTTCTTTAAAGATTAAAAAACTTTTAGAATAGCCTTTGGATACAATTTATGTTCTTTTGCTAAAATTTTTTTAGCAAGTGTTTTAGGTGTTTCATTTTTATTTATCCTTACTTTATCTTGAAGAACAATTTTTCCAGAATCTAGTTTTGAATTAACAAAGTGGACAGTACAACCAGAGTATTTTTCTTTGTTTCTAATTGCCCTTTCATGCGTATTTAAACCTTTGAATTTTGGAAGGAGAGATGGGTGAATATTTAATATTTTTCCATCAAAATTATTTATAAAGGTTTTTGATAAAATTTTCATAAAACCAGCAAGACAAATTAAATCTATTCTATTTTTTTTTAATTCAAAAAGTGTTTTTTTTTCATCTACATGTTGTTTTTTGAAATCAAATATCTTTGTTTTAATTTTAAAAATTTTTCCATATTGTAGACCTTTAGATTTAGGGTTATTTGAAAGTATTAAGTTAATAGATAGGGGTGATTTTTTAAGTTTAGAAAATTTTATGAGTGATTTAAGATTACTTCCAGTCCCAGAAATAAAAACTGCAGTTTTTATTTTATTAGATCCAGTTAATAGAGCCATTTAGTTTAACTTTATTTTTTCCTTTAGAAATCTTGCCAATCACATATGGTTTAAATTCTTTTGTAAAGTATTTTTTTACTTTATCTAAATTTTTAGAACTAATTATTAAACAAAAACCAACACCACAATTAAATGTTTTAAGCATTTCTTTATCTGGTATATCATTCTTTTTAAGCCATTTAAAAATTTTAGAAGCATTAATTTTTGTTAAATCAATTTCAGCAACTAAATTCTCAGGAATAATTCTTTTTATATTGTCGGCTAAACCACCACCAGTAATATTGGCACATCCATTGATTAAATTTTTATTAATCAACTTAAGAACTTCTTTAACATAAATTTTAGTTGGTCTTAATAATTCGGTTTTTAAAAAAATATTTTTTTTAATATTAATCTTTTTTTTATTGAGCACGTATCGAACTAGAGAATAACCATTAGAGTGAAGACCACTAGACGGTACAGCTAATACTAGATCATTATTTTTAATTTTATTTTTACTTAAAATTTTATTTTTATCAACTACTCCAGCTGCGAATCCTGCAATATCAAATTTACCTTTTTCGTAAGTACCTGGCATTTCTGCTGTTTCTCCACCTACCAATTCACATTCTGACTGTTTACACCCATTTACTATGCCTTTAATAATTGATTTTAGTTTTTTTAAATCAATTTTGTTAATAGATATGTAATCTAAAAATAAAAGTGGTTTTGCACCTTGAACAATTAAATCATTTACATTCATAGCAACCAAGTCAATTCCTATGGTGTCATATTTATTTAGAACATTGGCAATTTCAATTTTAGTTCCAACACCGTCAGTACAAGCAACAATTTTAGGTTGTTTAATATGATTTGGAATATTTGATATAGAACCAAAACCTCCAATATTAGAAAACTTTTTTTTGCCTTTTTTTTTTGATGAAACTGTAGATATGAAATTAACAAAGCTATCAGCAGCATCAATATTAACTCCACTTTTTTTATAGGTAAAAATTTTTTTATTCATTAATATGTTTTATGAAATTTAATTTTAAATTTTTTTCTTTTAGAGAACTATATATTCATTTTTGTTTTCTGGCTTTACTAAATATTTTTTTTTCCACAACTAATGTATATGCTAAAAGCTTTAATATTAACGATATAGAAATATCTACTCCATTTGAGTTAAATTTTAACAAAAATCAGATAATTGATGAGGGATTTTTGGAAGCATTTAATGAATTAGTTTTATCCATAGTCCAGACAAAAGATCAGAAAAAACTTAGAAAAACTTCTCTTGCTAAAATTAAAGGGATGATTGAAACCTTTTCAATTAAAGAAGAAAAATTTATTAATGAAATTTATTATTTAACATTAAATGTTTCATTTAATAAAAAGAAAGTATTTAACTTACTAGAACGTAAAAATATATTTCCGTCTTTGCCAATAAAAAAAGATGTATTATTTATTCCAATAATCCTTGATGAAAATAAAGATGAAATTTTAATATTTTCTGAAAGTTATTTGTTTAATAATTGGAATTTAGATATTAAAAAATATCATTTACTTAATTTTATTTTACCAACAGAAGATTTAGAAGATTTCAACTTAATAAAAGATAATTCAAAAAATTTAGAGAATTATAACTTTGAACCAATAATTAAAAAATATAACTTAGAAGATCACATTATAATGATTGTGTTTAAAAATGATAAAGAAATAAGAGTTTTAAATAAGATAAATTTTAATAAAAAAATGGATTTAAAAAATTCAAAGTTTCAAAATTTGAGTTTAAAAAATGAAAAAGAATTTCAACAATTCATCGAAAATTTAAAAGATGTTTACGAAAATTACTGGAAATCTAACAATGAAATCAATACTTCGATTAAGTTAACTTTAACAGTTTCAATTGAAAATAATGATAATTTGAAAATCTCTAAATTTGAAGAAGTACTAAGTAATGGAGATCTTATATATGATTTTTATATTTTTAAAATTAACAATAAAAGTAATGTTTACAAAATTATATTCAACGGTTCACCTGACCATTTTTTAAAAATTATGAAAGATAAAAATTATGACTTTGATATCCAAGATCAGATATGGGTTTTAAAATGAAAGATTTAAATCAGCTAATTATTAAATTTGACTATGATCAAAATTTTAAAGATCAAGATTTTTATGTTTCTAAAAGTAATGAATATTCTTTTAAATTACTAAACAGTTGGCCAAATTGGGAAAAAAATTTTTTAAATTTAATTGGAGAAAAATTTTCAGGCAAAACACACTTAATAAATATCTTTTTAAAAAAATTTAAAGGAATTAAAATAGACGCTAGTAATATAAATAATCATATTTTAAAAGAGATTAAGATTTATGAAAATATTGTTGTTGAAAATCTCAATAAAGATATCAATGAAAATTTATTTTATACATTGCTAAATATTATTGAGCAGGACAATAAATATTTAATTGTAACTTCAAAAAAACCTATTGTTGATTTTTCATATAAATTAGATGATTTAAATTCTAGATCTAAAAATTTTCTTTTATCCAGTATAGAAAAACCTGATGATGACCTTATGTTCGCATTAATACTTAAAAATCTTTCTGATAGACAAATATCAATAGATAAAAAGCTAATAGATTTTATTATTAAAAGAATTGATAGATCCTATGGCAAAATTTTTGATTTCATATATAAAATCGACGAAATTAGTTTAAAAAGAAAAAAAGCTATAGATTTTAAAATTATTAAAGAGGTCTTGGGAGAATAATTGAATAAGTACAGAACTCATAATTGTAACGAATTAAGAAAAAAAGATTTAGATAAAGATATTTCTATATCTGGATGGATTAACAAAAAACGAGATCATGGAAACTTACTATTTATTGATTTACGTGACAATTACGGAATTACTCAATGTATTATTGATAAAGAGAATAAAAATTTTTTAGAGTTAGAAAAAACTCAATTAGAAACTGTTATAAAAATACAAGGAAAAGTAATTAATCGTTCAAATGAAACCATTAATAAAGATATTGAAACAGGTGAAATAGAAGTTGTAATAAATAAATTTGAAATATTAGGAACCTGTAAAGAGCTGCCAATGCCTGTTTTTAGCGATCAAGAATATGCAGAAGAAATCAGATTAAAATATAGATTTTTAGATTTAAGAAGAAAAAAGATTCATGAAAATATAATTCTAAGATCTAAAGTAATTTCATATATCAGGAATGAAATGACAAAAATAGGTTTTTTGGAATTTCAGACTCCAATTTTAACTTCTTCAAGTCCAGAAGGAGCAAGAGATTTTCTTGTTCCAAGTAGATTGAATCCTGGTAAATTTTATGCATTACCACAAGCTCCTCAACAATTTAAACAGCTAATTATGGTATCTGGATTTGATAAATATTTTCAAATAGCTCCATGCTTTAGAGACGAAGATGCAAGAGCTGATAGAAGTCCAGGTGAATTTTATCAATTAGATTTAGAAATGTCATTTGTTGAACAAGAGGATGTTTTTAATGTAGTTGAAAAATTATTAGTCAATACTTTTAAAAAATTTTCAAATAAGAAGTTAATGTATGATCAGTTTCCGAAAATTTCATATGTTGATGCAATGTTGAAATATGGAAGTGACAAACCTGATTTAAGAAACCCTCTAGTAATAAACGATATTACAAATGTATTTGAACGTGATGATGTGTCATTTGAAATTTTTAAAAAACTTGTAAAATCTGGCTCTAAAGTAAGATGTATTTCTACTAAAAATACAAAAGACAAACCAAGAAGTTTTTTTGACAATATTGATAAATGGGCCAAAGAACAAGGTGCTTCAGGATTAGCATATTTTACTTTTGAAGAAGAGGGAGAACTTTTCGCAAAAGGTCCGATAGGAAAATTTTTTTCCAAAGAAGCTTTAGTAGAAATAATGAAAAAAACAAATTCTGAAGTAGGTGATAGTATTTTTATGGCTTGTGGAAAACAAAATGATTTAGAAAAAATTACTGCACAAGCTAGAGATAAAATTGCTAAAGATTTAGATTTAATAGATGATGATATCTTCGCTTTTTGTTGGATTATTGATTACCCAATGTTTGAAAGAAATGAAATAACAAATAAGATTGAATTTAGTCATAATCCTTTTTCAATGCCTCAAGGTGATTTAACTGATAAAGACTTAGAAAATCCCCTAGATATATTGGCTTATCAGTATGACATTGTTTGTAATGGTATTGAGCTATCTTCTGGAGCAATAAGAAATCACAAACCAGAACTTATGTATAAGCTATTTTCAATTGCTGGTTATGATAAAAACCAAGTCGATGAAAAATTTAGTGGAATGATCAACGCCTTAAGTTTTGGAGCGCCTCCACATGGAGGAATTGCTCCTGGTATTGATAGAATTGTAATGTTATTAGCAAATGAAAAAAATATTAGAGAAGTTACTATGTTTCCAATGAATCAAAATGCTCAAGATTTGATGATGAAAGCACCATCTGAGGTTACTGAAGAGCAATTAAAAGAACTTAATCTTGCTTTAAAAACTAAAAAATAAAAATTATTTTTTTCCTTTTAAATTTATTTTAACATCAGAGAGATCTACCAGGTTCTTTTTGTAGTTATTTCTTACAAAACCCTTGCTTGTAATATCTTTTACGATTTTTAATAATTGATTTTGATCTTCAGATCCTTGCTCATCAACTGAATAAGCATCATTACCGCCAATTGAAGGAGTATGAGCTAAGTCTTCTCTATTTTGATATGAGATAGCTAGTTCTCTAAAAATATAATCTAAAATCGAACTTGCACTCAATATTCTGTCGTTTCCGTGAACTTTTCCTGAAGGTTCAAATTTTGTCCCAACAAAAGCACTAATATACTCATCTAAAGGAACACCATACTGAAGACCAAGAGACACAGCGATTGCAAAATTATTCATTAAAGCTTTAACTAGTTCGCCCTCTTTACTTGTATCAATAAAGATTTCTCCTATCTTTCCATCTTCATATTCTCCTGTATGAAGATATACTTTATGATCCCCAATAGTTGCTTTTTGGATGTATCCTTTTCTCCTATCTGGCATTCCAAATCTTCTACCACCTCTTTCTGAAGATTTGTTTAAGCTAGCAATAATATTTTCTTTATTTTGTGGTGTTGTTTGATTTGTTTTCGTAACTAAATCAACTTTTTTGTTCTCAATGACTTTGTTGTTATTTGGGTCAAGGCTTTTAGTTTTTCGATTATCCAATTTAACATCTAAAACTTCGAATTTACCATCATCTCGTTTTTCAAGGTTTTTAAGCTCAGTTTCATTAATATCATCAAGATAATGATTAACTTTAAAAGTACATGTGTAATAAGTCTCAACTAAATATTTTGCCATTTAACCTCAATTTTAATTTTAATTTGAATAACGAATTATTTAATTTATATACAAATTCATATTTTAGTCTAATTTAAATTATACAATTTTAGATTGAAAATAAAATAATATTTTATGTTGACACTTTTACAAAAAATTTTCACCTGGTGGAATCAAGACACCTTTGGAACAAGATTGAAAACTATTTTCTATGGAAAGTTAGTTGGAAGAGATGAATCAGGTAACAAATATTATGAAAGTAAAAATGGTAAAAGGTGGGTTATTTATGCAAGCTCTATTGATGCATCAAAAATACCAGTTGAATGGTATTCATGGATGCATTTTACGCCTAATAAAATTGAAAAAAATCACAATTTTGAAAAATATGATTGGCAAAAACCTCACCAATCTAATTTAACTGGTACAGAAGAGGCTTATTATCCAAATAAAAATAAAGATGGTATCAAAAAAAAATATTCTAGCTGGAAAGAATAAATTAAATTTTTCTCTTTTATATTTTTTAGTTTATTTTTTTTTATTTAATACTTCATTTGCACAAAATAAAACTGAAGGCAATTTTACAGACTTAAAGATTCTAGACAAAATAAGCTCTAAGAATACTCTAATTAAATTAAAAAATGGAGAATTGATTAAATTTAAAGATTTATCTATTAGAAGTTTAAAATGCAAAAATTCAGAGTTTGACGATAATCCAGAAATTACTGCTTATATACAGGTTAAAGATCTAACAGATGAAAATAATAACGAGGTATTTGTATTTAATGGGTGGATATTTTCCTCAAGTCCATCAATAACTCCTTTTGATCATCCAGTATACGATGTTTGGCTTGTAAATTGTTATTAGACAATAGTATCTTTGTCTAACCAGCTTACATTAAAATCAGAATTAATAAACTTCTCATGACTTAATAGTTTTTTATGTAATGGAATAGTTGTTGTTATCCCCTCAATAACAAATTCATCCAAAGATCTATTCATTCTTTGAATTGCTTCAGTTCTATTTCTTCCATGGCAAATTAATTTACAAACCATACTATCATAATAAGGAGTTACCTTGTAACCTTGAAATATAGCTCCATCTACTCTTGTTCTAAAACCAGATGGTTGATGACACATACCTATTGTTCCTGGTGATGGTTGAAAGTTTTTACTTGCATCTTCAGCATTAATTCTACATTCAATGGCATGGCCTCTTGGTTTTATGTCGTCCTGTTTAAGCGCTGTTTCTCCTGAAAATGCAATCCAAATTTGCTCCTTAATAATATCAATGCCAGTAACCATTTCAGTTACAGGGTGTTCAACTTGAACTCGTGTATTCATTTCTAAAAAGTAAAATTTTCCATCTTCATAAATAAATTCTACGGTACCAGCACCCATATAACCAATTTTTTCTACCATTTTTACTGTTCTTTCAAATAAATCTTTTCTTATCTCATCATTCAGAACTGGACTTGGTGTTTCTTCAATTAACTTTTGATGTCTTCTTTGAACCGAACAATCTCTTTCATGAAGGTGAACAACATTGTTTTTACCTGATAAAATTTGAACTTCTATGTGTCTAGGGTTTTGAAAAAATTTTTCAATATAAACTTCATCATTACCAAAATATTTTTGAGCTTCTGATTTTGCAGTAGAGAACAAAGTTTCAAACTCTTCTTCCTTGTAGACAATCTTCATACCCTTTCCACCACCACCACCTGAAGCTTTAATTAATACAGGAAAACCAATTTTTTTACATAACTCTTTAGCTTGAGCAATATCAACAACACCTCCCTCAGAACCTTCAATTACTGGTAAACCATTTTCTTTAGCTATTTTTTTAGCTTGGATTTTATCACCCATCATTTTAATATGTTTTGAGGATGCACCAATAAATTTTATTTTGTTGTCTTCAAGAATCTTTGCAAAGTTTGCATTTTCAGATAAAAATCCATATCCAGGATGAACAGCATCTGAGTTAGTTAGTTCAATTGCAGACATTAAGTTTGGAATATTTAAATAACTATTTGCAGGTTGATGAGAACCTATACAAACACTTTCATCAGCCATTCGTACATGCATACTCTCTCTGTCAACATCAGAGTGGACAGCTACTGTTGAAATTCCCCATTCTTTACAAGCTCTAATAATTCTAACTGCAATTTCCCCTCGGTTTGCAATTAAAATTTTTTTAAACATTAATTTATTCTAGAATGATAATAGTTTGGCCAAACTCAACTGGATGTCCATCTTCAACACAAATCTCTTTTACAATACCATCGGCTGTTGAAGGAACGTGATTCATAGTCTTCATTGCTTCAACAATCATTATGGTTTCACCTTTTTTAATCTTTTTACCAATTTCTACAAATTTTTTTGCTCCAGGTTCTGGCGCATGGTAAGCAGTACCAATAATTGGTGAAGTAACTTCAGTTCCTGATTTTGTATTAGAAACGCTAGCAGTGTTTTCGTTTTGCAAAGTTTGCGAAGTTGTAGTTAAAATTGGCTGGTTGCTTATAGATACATTATTTTTTGATACTTTAATTTTAGTATCTTTTTCTGTAATTTCTATTTCAGTAAGATTGAACTCATCCAAGTAGTCACTTAATTCTTTAATGATACTTTTATCTATTTTCATTTTGTAAAATCTTTTGTATTGAAATTATGGCCAAAATATAACCTTCAGCTCCTAAACCAAAAATTCCTCCTGTCGCTATATCACTAATTAATGACTTATGTCTAAATTCCTCTCTTTTATAGATATTTGAAATATGTAGTTCAATTATTGGTTTTTTGAATAAATCAAGCGCATCTCTAATAGCAACAGATGTATGAGTAAATCCTGCTGCATTGATTATCATGCCATCATATTCATTTCTTGCATGTTGAATTAAACTTACCAGTTCACCCTCTATATTTGAATGAGCAAACTCCAAATTAATTCCAATCTCATTTGATTTTTTTAAACAATTCATTTTTAATTCTTCAAAAGTTATTGATCCATATTGTGATTGTTCTCTTTCACCTAATAGATTAAGGTTTGGACCATTAATAATAATAATTTTATTATTCATTCAACACTTATATACGATGAGAAAAATAAAAAAAATAGAAATTAGAGTAAATGGTAAAGTTAAATATATATCGGATAAATATAAAATGTCAGATTTGGTAAAAAATCTTAAAATTCCCATGAAAAAAGTAGCAATTGAACTTAATCAAGAAATAATAGATAAAAAAAAAATTAACAAAATAATTTTAAAAAAAAAAGATAAAATTGAAATAGTTCATTTTATTGGAGGTGGTTAAGTGAAAGTTAATAAATTAATAATTTCAAAAAAAAGATTTAATTCTCGACTAATTGTTGGCACTGGTAAATATAAAAGCATGTCTGAGTGTGCGAAAGCTATTAAGCTTTCTGGAGCTGAAATTGTAACTGTTGCGGTAAGAAGAGTAAATATAACTGATAAAAAAAAACCACTTCTAATGGACTATATTGATCCAAAAAAAATTACATATTTGCCTAATACAGCTGGATGCTTTAACTCAAAAGAAGCATTAAGAACATTAAGACTTGCTAGAGAAATAGGAGGGTGGAAGTTGGTTAAGCTAGAGGTTCTTGGAGATAAGCAAAATTTATTTCCAGATATGATTGAAACTTTAAAATCAACAGAAGTTCTAGCTAAAGAAGGTTTTAAAGTAATGGTTTATTGTAATGATGATCCATTAATGGCTAAACGATTAGAGGATGCTGGTGCAGATGCAATAATGCCGTTGGCTGCACCCATTGGCTCAGGTCTTGGTATCCAAAATAAAGTAAATATCCAAATTATTAGAAAACAAACAAAGCTACCATTAATTATTGACGCGGGTTTGGGTCAAGCTTCTGATGCAACAATTGCAATGGAATTAGGTTGCGATGGTGTTCTGGTTAATACAGCAATTGCAAAAGCAAAAAAACCATTTGATATGGCTCTTGCATTTAAAAATGCAGTAATTGCTGGAAGACAATCTTTTTTAGCTGGTCGTATTGATAAATATTTATACGGAAATGCATCTTCTCCCAAAATAGGGATTATCAAATAGCAATTGGTTTTTTAATAAATTTTTTTTTAAAATAAGGTTTCTTTTTAAAAGGTTTTTTTTGAAATTTTTTAGAGTCTTTTTTGTCAATAATTTTACCTTCTTTTATTTGAAGCTCTATATTCTTTAACTTTTCATAGTGTTCAACTAGTTCGATAGTTTTTTTAGATTTATTTTGAATATTGATTATATACTCAGGAATTATTAAGGTTGGGTCACTGATGATATCAATCGTCACTTTATTTTTCTTTTCAAAATAAGTTAAGTCATCAACGAAATTTTCTTTTAAAAAATTAGAAATTTTCTCACAAACTTTCAATTCAACGAATTTAGCTTTATTAATTACTGCTTTTAATTCAACGGTTTTAAGTAGTTTTTGAGCAAATGACTCATCTGTTAGTGTCACTTTCCACTTGATTGCACTTTCCCTAAGTCTTTGTCTAGACATTTCTAAAAGACCAAAATTACTTATTCTACCAATTTGTATTCTAGCTCGATCAGTTCTACATTTTTCCTTAAGCTTTCTTTCAACCAATCTTCTGTTTCCATAGCTTAGCATGTCAATAAAATCGATTATAATTAAACCTGACAAATCTCTTATTTTTATTTGCCTAGAAATTTCTTCTGCTGCCTCAATATTGGTATCTAATGCTGTGCTTTCAACATTTTTACCTTTTATTGAGCTTCCGGAGTTAATATCAATTGATACAAGAGCTTCAGTTGGGTTAATAACCAAATATCCTCCAGATTTAAGTTTTATTTCCGAGTCAAATATTTGATTTAATTTTTGTTCTATATTTTCTTCAATAAAAAGAGGAACTTTTCCTCTATATTTTTTTATTTTTTTAACATTTGATGGCATAATCATTTTCATAAAGGTTTGTGCTTTTTTATAACCTTCGTTACCTTCGATAATTATACTTTTTGTGCTATCATCAAACATATCTCTTAAGGTTCTTTTGATAATTTCGCTTTCTTGATGAATTAAAGATGGTGCAATAGAATTAATCGCGTTATCTTTAATCTGGCTCCAAGTTTTAATAAGAGTGTCTAGATCATTGTTAATTTCATTTTTAGTTTTATTGCTGCCAGCAGTCCTTACTATTAGCCCCATTTCTTTTGGTATTTCAATTTCATTCAAAATAGTTCTGATTTTTTTTCTATCTGCTGGATTGAATATTTTTCTAGAAATCCCACCACCTTTTGGTGTATTTGGCATTAGCACAATATATTTTCCTGCAATTGAAATGAATGTGCTTAGTGCAGCACCTTTTTGACCTCTTTCATCTTTAATTACTTGGACCAGTATAACTTGGTTTGGTTTTATAACTTCTTGAATTTTGTATCTCTTGAATCTAAATTTATTTTCTTTCTTTTTTTCTTTTTCCTCATCGACAATAACTTTATCATAAATATTATTTTCGTTTTCCTCTGACGCATCTTTTTCTATATTAATAGGATCATCTATTTCAAGTTTTCCTTCTGCAATATTTTCTTCTTCTTTTGCTTGCACCTCTTTAGAAAGTTCTTCTCTAGCTTTTTCTTCTTCTTCTTTTATTTTTTCAAGGTCAGCCTGAGGTATTTGATAATAATCTGATTGGATGTCGTTAAATGAGAGAAAACCATGCCTGTCTCTTCCAAAATCAATAAATGCTGCTTGAAGAGAAGGCTCAATTCTACTAACTTTTCCTAAATATATGTTATTCTTAGTTAAGTTATTCTTTAAACCTTCGTATTCGTAGTCTTCAATTTTGTCGTCTGATTTAAGAACAACTCTAGTTTCATTAGGATGCGATGCATCGATATATAAATTTTTTTCCATAATAATTTGATTGATTGATTCATTTAATATTTTAAGTATTTATAAAATTTTGTTTAATTATAGTGCCTTATCTTTAACAAATTCCAAGATATAATGGAAATTAAATGAATAAATATCTAAAGAATACATTACTTGTAACACTATCTTTTATTTTATTGCTTAGTATCGTGATATTTAGCGTTTTATGGAGTTATTCAAATAATATTCCTGATTATAAATTTCTTAAAAATTACAAACCACCGGTCTCAAGCAAAGTATATTCAGGTAATGGAGAATTAGTTGCAGATTTTTCCAAAGAAAAAAGAATATTCGTTCCTTATAACTCAATACCAAAGAATGTAATAAACTCATTTTTATCTGCAGAGGATAAAAATTTCTTTTCACACCCTGGGGTTGATGCAAAAGGAGTTTTAAGAGCAGTAGTAAACAATATTTCCAATATAATTTCTTCAAAAAGACTTGAAGGAGCCTCTACTATTACTCAGCAGGTAGCAAAAAATTTTTTACTAAATAATGAAGTAAGCTTTAATAGAAAAATTAAAGAAGCAATTTTGGCGTTTAGAATAGAAAGAGCTTTATCAAAGCAAAGAATTTTAGAGCTATATCTAAATCAAATTTATCTTGGTAGTGGAGCATATGGTGTGGCAGCAGCAAGTTTAGAATACTTTGATAAATCTATTAAAGATTTAAATTATGCTGAGAGCGCTTTGTTAGCAGCTCTTCCAAAAGCTCCAAGCAAATATAACCCTTATAGAAATATTGAGTTAGCAAAATTTAGAAGAAATTTAGTATTAAAAAATTTATTTGATAACGAATATATAAATTTAAAACTTTATAACGAACTTAAAATAAAAAAAATTGATCTAAGAAAATCAAAAAAAATTTTTTTAGAAGATGCTCAATATTATATTGAAGATGTAAGAAAAAATGTCATTGACACGTTTACTTATGATAAAATTTATAAACAGGGCTTTAATATAAATACACCTATTAATTTAAAATTTCAAAAAATTGCAACTGAAACACTAAGGGAGGGTTTAATTTCTTATGATAAAAGAAAAGGCTGGAGAGGAGCTCTAACCAATAAAAAGTATTCTAAAAATTGGAATAATGATTTAAAAAAATTTAATTTAGAAAAATCTATTAATTGGGAACTTGCAATAGTTAAGAAATTAAATAAGTTTTCTGCTGAAATTGAAACAGAAAAAAAATTAAATGGAAAAATTAAATTTCAAGATATTTCGTGGACAAAAAAAGAATTTAATAAATTATTAAAAGTTGGTGATATAATTTATGTAAAAAGGATTAATGAAAGTATTTACAGCTTAAAACAACTACCAAAAATTAATGGTGGCATAGTTGTTATGGACCCATACACCGGAAGAGTTTTAGCTTTAAGTGGTGGATTTAGTTTTAAAAAAAGTGAATTTAATAGAGCAACACAAGCTTTGAGACAACCGGGTTCAGCTTTTAAACCATTTGTTTATGCTTTGGCTTTAGAGAATAATTATACTCCATCATCTTTAATTTTAGATGCTCCTATAGTTCTTGATCAAGGAGATGATTTAAAAATGTGGAAACCTGAAAATTATGGAAAAAAATTTTACGGTCCCTCAACACTTAGGGTTGGTTTGGAAAAATCAAGAAATCTAATGACTGTAAGAATAGCTCAAGATTTAGGCCTTTCAAAAATCATAAATTTATCTAAAAAACTAGGTATTTATGATAATCCTGAAGAACTGCTATCCATTTCACTTGGATCTGCTGAAACAACTTTGTTAAAACTTACTTCTGCTTATTCTGCATTTGTAAATGGAGGAAAACTTGTTAATCCAATTTTGATAGATAGAGTCCAGGACAGTGAAGGAAAAACTATTTTTAATAATAATAAAAGAAAATGTGTAAATTGTGATCAAATCTCATATTTGGGAAAAGATTATCCAATCATAAAAGATAGTTATCAAACAGTTTTTTCACCTCAAACAGCGTACCAAATGACATCCATACTTGAAGGAGTAGTTAAAAGGGGAACAGCTAAAAAAATAAAAGATCTTAAATTAAATATTGCTGGTAAAACTGGTACAACAAATAAAAATACGGATACTTGGTTTATTGGATTTACATCAAATTTATTAATAGGAGTTTACGTTGGCTCAGATAATCCTGTTTCATTAGGAAAATATGAAACAGGTTCAAAAACAGCTTTACCAATTTTTAAAGAATTTATCAAAAAGGTAGTGAAGAAATCTGAGGCAAGACCATTTAAAGCTGCTAAAGGCACTGTGATGATGGTGGTTGATCCAATTACTGGTCAAAAAGCAAAATTTACTTCAAAAAATACTATTATTGAAGTTTATAAAAAAGAAAATGTAATTAATGGTGAAGTGCTTTATTCAAATAATGATAGATTAGATGTTAATAATATATTAAAATTTTATTAATGGACGATAAATATCAAAATTATAAAAAAGAAATAGAAAAAATTAATCAAAGAGTTAAGGAGTATCTTTGAAAAAAATGATATTTACTCAAAACTTGAAATATTAAATACAGAAATGTTAGATGCCAACTTTTGGCAAGATAAAAATAATTCAAAAAATATAATTAAAGAAAAAAAACTTTATGAAGGTTTATTAAACACTCACAAAGTTTCAATAGAAAAACTTTCTGACTTAGATGATTTAAGTGAGTTAGCTTTAGAAGAGGAAAATCAAACTGTTCAAAAAGAAATTTTACAAAATATTAAAGATCTTAGAATCTTAGTTAAAAAAAATGAGATTAAATGCTTCTTATCAAATGAAGCAGACTCACTTGATTGTTATATTGAAATACATGCCGGGGCAGGAGGTACAGAGAGCCAGGATTGGGCTGAAATGTTAAGAAGAATGTATTTAAAGTGGGCAGACTTAAAAAATTTTAAATCAAATTTAATAAGCGAGCATAAAGGTGATGAAGCAGGTATAAAATCATCTACAATTAAAATAGAAGGAGATTATGTTTTTGGATGGTTAAAAAAAGAATCAGGTATTCATAGATTGGTTAGAATTTCTCCCTTTGACTCAGGTGCAAGAAGACACACAAGCTTTGCGAGTATATGGGTGTATCCTGTAGTAGACGAAAATATTAATATTGAAATTATAGAAAAAGATTTAAGAATTGACACATATCGATCAAGTGGAGCAGGAGGTCAACATGTAAATACTACAGATAGCGCTGTGAGAATTACCCACATACCCTCAAAAATTGTTGTTCAATGTCAAAATGAAAGATCTCAACATAAAAATAAAGAAACCTGCATGAATATGCTTAAAGCAAGACTATATGACCATGAAATGAAAAAAAAAGAACAAGAAAACCAAAATACAGAAAGTTCCAAATCTGAAATAGGATGGGGACATCAAATAAGATCTTATGTCTTGCAGCCATACAGACTTGTAAAAGATAATAGAACAAATTTTGAAAGCACAAGCCCAGATAAAGTATTAGAGGGTGAGTTGGATGATTTTTTAGAGCAATCCTTATATCAAATTAAATGAGAAAAAAAATTTTAAAATATACATCTATAGTATTAGGATCTTTGGTTTTATTAATAATTTATTTAAGCACAGTTGGTTTTGAGACAGATAAATTTAACAATCAAATCCAAAATCTTGTTAAACAAAAAAATGATAAATTTGATATTAGTTTAAAAAAAATTAAACTTACTTTAGATCCATTAAATTTTAAAATTAATGCAAAAACAATAGACACTAAAATACTTTTTAAAGGTAAACTGATCGAACTTGAATATTTAAAAACTCAAATATCATTAAACTCGTTTATAAAAAGTCAATTAGTTACCTCGCAAATAGAAATATCAACTAAACCAATTTTACTTAAAAACTTTGTATCATTTATAAGATCCATAAATAACAGACCTGAATTATTTTTTTTAGAACGATTTATAAAGAAAGGATATCTAATAGCAGATTTAAAATTTAGTTTTGATGAGTTCGGTAAACTTAAAGAAGATTATAAAATTAATGGGTTACTAAAAGAAGGCGAAATTAGTATTTTAAAAACAAATAGACTAGAAAAAATAAATTTTCTTTTTAATATTACAGAAAATAATTTTAATTTTAGAGAAATTGGTTTTGATGCAAATAACATTAATTTTTTATCTGATGGATTAAGTATAAAAAAAAATAAAATGGATTATTTGTTTGAAGGTAATATAAGAAATAAAAATTCTTCTCTAAATGATCAATTACTTCAAGCAATCAAATTAAAATATCCTCAATTTGATCTAATAAATACAAACTTTGAATCTGAAAATGATTTTTTATTTAATATTGATAACAAGTTTAAAGTTAAGAATTTAACAATAAATTCAAGTATTTTAATTGATAGCTCTCAATTTAAAAAAAATAATTTAATTAGTGAGAAATTCATAGAGATTAATGAGTTAATAGACTTAAAAAATCATAATATAAAAGCATCTTATGAAAATAAAAAATTAAAAATTGAAGGAAAAGGTCAAATTAAACTTCAAAATAAATTTGAAATTATTAATTATAAGATAATAAATAATGGTCCTGATTTAAATTTAGTATCAAATATCGAATTAAGTGAATTAGATATTAAAAACCAAAATTTAATTAAAGAATACTTACCTAAAACAAAGGATATTTTAAATCTTAAAGATCATAAGATAAGGGCATCTTATGCAAATAAGAAATTAAAAATTGAAGGAAGAGGTCAAGTTAAACTTCAAAATAAATTTGAATTTATTGATTATGAGATAGCACACAGTGGCTCTGATCTAAATTTAGTGTCAAATATCGAACTAAGTGAATTAGATATTAAAAACCAAAATTTAATTAAAGAATATTTACCTAAAACAAAGAATATTTTAAATCTAAAAGATCATAAAATTAAATTACAATATAAAGATAGCAATTTATCAGTAGAAGGTTTAGGAAAAATTAGTTTAGATAAAGAATTCAATAAAATAAATTATACATTCTCAAAAAAAAATAAAAAATATAATTTTAAAACTGATTTAGAAATTAATGACACACCAATAAAAATTGATTTTATTAATTATGTAAAGAATAAAAACTTAAATTCTCAGTTAAAAATTAATGCAAACTATAGTAAAAAATTTGGACTTGATCTAAAAAAGATTAGTATTTTTTCAAAGAATAACAGAATCTCAATTAATGATTTAATAATAGATGAAAAAAATAAAATAGTTAAAGTTGATAAAATTGACTTAGATTATTTTGATATTAGTGACAAAAAAAATAAATTTATAATTAATAGAATTAGAAATAATGATTATGAATTAAATGGGTCAATACTAAATGCCGATAGTCTTATTACGAACTTATTGAAAAGTAATAATGATCAACAACTAGATATTTTTAAGGAAAATATAAATATAAAACTAAATTTGTCTGATGTTTATCTTGATAAAGATAACATTGTTAAAAATTTAAATGGTAAGCTTGGAATTGTAGATAACAAAATATATCAAGCTAATATATCGGCACTATTTGTAAATAATAAAAATTTAACATTTACAATAAACACTAAAGAAGGTGAAAAAATTACTACTCTATTCTCATCTAGAGCTAAGCCACTTGTAAAAAGATACAAATTTATAAAAGGTTTCGAAGATAGTGATGAAGGATATTTAGATTTTTATTCTTCCAATAAAAATGGCATTTCAAATTCAAAATTGATTATTGATAATTTTAAAGTTAAAGAAATTCCCGCATTAGCAAAGTTACTAGCTCTTGCTTCTCTCCAAGGAATAGCAGATTTACTAACCGGAGAAGGTATTAGGTTTACAGATTTTGAAATGAATTTTACAAATAAAAATAAAGTTATGACGATTCAAGAATTGTATGCAATTGGGCCAGCAATATCTATTTTAATTGACGGTTATATTTCAGAAAATAATATAGTTAGTTTAAGAGGTACATTGGTTCCAGCGACTACAATTAATAGATCTATTGCTTCAATTCCATTAATTGGAGATTTACTTATTGGAAAGAAAGCTGGTGAAGGTGTTTTTGGAGTAAGTTTTAAGGTGAAGGGTCCTCCAAAAAACCTTGAAACAACTGTAAATCCAATAAAAACATTAACTCCAAGATTTATAACTAGGACATTAGAAAAGATTAAAAAAAATTAATTTAATTCAATTTTTAAATGCCTTTTTTTTCCAATAGAAAGCTTAAGGTAGTTCTCTTTAAAAAATTCGTTCGTAATAATTAATTTTTCATCAGATATAACTTTATCATTAATTTTTATCGCTTTACCTTTAATTAATCTTCTTATTTCACTTTTAGATTTTTCTAATTTAGAAAGAACAACTAGATCAATTATATCTAATTTATCATTGATGTTTTTTAAATTAATCTTTATAGAGGGTAAATTTGATCCAAGTGAATTACCCGAAAATACTTCTTTAGCAGCTTGTTCTGAATTTTTCGCAGCATCTTCACCATGAAGCATTGAAGTTGTTTCATTAGCTAAAAGTATTTTTAAATCATTAATATTATGATTTTCAGCTTTCTTGATATCCTCTATTTTCATATCTGTAAAATTTTTCAAAAATTTTACAACATCTCTATCATCTGTGTTTCTCCAAAATTGCCAATAGTCATAAGCAGATAGAAATTTTTCATCCAACCAAATTGCTCCATTTTCAGATTTTCCCATTTTAGCACCTGTAGCTAAAGTAATTAAAGGCGTTGTTAAACCATAACTTTGTTTATTAGAATATCTCTTGATAAGCTCAACACCGTTAATAATATTACCCCACTGATCAGAGCCGCCTATTTGTAAAATACAATTTTCTTTTTTGTTTAACTCTAAAAAATCATATGCTTGCAGGATCATATAGTTAAATTCCATGTAACTTAAAGATTGTTCTCTATCTAACCTTAATTTTACACTATCAAAAGTTAACATTCTATTAATTGTAAAATGTTTACCTATGTCCCTAAGAAAAGAGATATAATTTAAATTTTTAAGCCACGTATAATTATTTACAAATATAGGTTTTGTTTCTGGGTCATTATTGTCTAAAAATTTTTTTAGTATATTTTTTATATTCTTAATATTCTTTTCAATCTCTTCTTCACTTAAAATTTTTCTAGTTTTATCTTTACCTGAGGGATCGCCAATTCGTGTTGTTCCACCACCCATCAACACTATTGGTCTATGACCATTTTTTTGTAGTAATCTTAGACACATTATTTGTAGCAAACTGCCAACATGTAAGCTTTCCGCAGTACAATCGAATCCGATATAGGCTTTAATTTTTTTACTATCCATTACATTAGATAATTCTGCTTCATTTGTGCATTGATAGAAGAAACCTCTATCTTTAAATTCTTTTAAAAATTTATTCATAAGATTATAGTTACACAATATACAAATTTTTATTAAAAAGAATATCAATGAAAAATAAATTATATACAGCTATTGGATTAATGAGTGGTACATCAATGGATGGTGTTGATATGTCTTTAATTAGATCGGATGGGTTGGATCAATTTGTCAATATTATAGATGAATATTATGAGTATGATACCAATTTACATGATCAATTAGTTGATCTGAGAAATGTAATTTTCAACATCAAGGATTTAGAAACATATTCTCAAAAATTGAGTAAATTAGAGAGAGAAATCACTTTATTTCATAGCAAAATTGTTAACGAAGTATCATTAAAATATAAAGGCGAGGTTAATTTTGTTGGTTTTCATGGTCAAACTATCTTTCACAATCCTGAAATAAAAATTTCACGACAACTAGGTGATGGTGAATTAATGTCTCAATTAATTAAAAAACATGTTGTCTATGATTTTCGACAAGAAGATTTAAAAAATAATGGTCAGGGCGCACCTTTGGCACCTATTTTTCATAATTTATTATCCAAAAAAATTAATGAAAAGCATCATGTAGAATACCCAATTTGTTTTATTAACATAGGTGGAATTTCAAATATTACAAAAGTAAATAAAAAAGATGAAAGGTTAGAAGAAAATTTAGAGGCATTTGACTCAGGTCCTGGCAATTGTATGATTGATGAATGGATAAGAAAAAATTCAAAATATAAATTTGATCAAAATGGTTCAATTGCAAAATCTGGAAAAATTAATCAACTAACTTTAAATCAAGCGATTGACAATTTTAATATAGGTACGTTTGAAAAATCTTTAGATATAAAGGATTTTGATATTTCATTTGTAAGAGGTCTTTCACTTGAAGATGGATGTGCAACAATTACAAATTTTACGGCCTACCTAATAGCAAAAGGGATTGAATATTCAAATGGTAGTAACGATAAACCAATTAAATATTTCATATGTGGTGGAGGAAGAAAAAATAATTTTCTTGTTCAAAATATTAAAGATTATCTTTCCAAGAAAACTAATATAAGTTTAGATATAATAGATGAATATAATTTAAATGGAGATTACATAGAATCCCAAGCTTTTGGTTATCTTGCTATAAGATCATTTTTAAACTTATCAATATCTTATCCTAAAACAACTAGATGCAAAAAGCCTACTGTTGGTGGAAAATTGGTTAAAAACTTTTAATAAAGAGCAGTTTCTTTTTTTATGTATTTTTCAAGATTTTTAATTAATGCGTCTTCAGTTTTTGAAAAAAAATGATTGGCCTCGGGTATTGATTGGAATTCTACTTTAATACCTTTCTGTGCACTTAATCTTTTATCTAATTCTGTGATATATTCTAAAGGAACTAATTCATCTTTTTTACCGTAGATCATTAATCCAGATGTTGGACAAGGAGATAAAAAAGAAAAATCATAAACATTTGGTTGAGGAGAGATTGCAATAAATCTATTAATTTCTGGTCTTCTCATCAGTAGCTGCATTGCTATCAAGGATCCAAATGAAAAACCTGATACCCAACATTGAGAATTATCAAAATTTTCTCTTTCTAACCAATCTAATGCAGCTGCAGCATCAGCAAGTTCACCTTGACCATTATCAAATTCACCATCACTCTTCCCAACACCTCTGAAGTTAACTCTACAAACTGAAAAATCATTATCCATAAATGTATGAAATGTATCCACTATAACTTTATTATTCATTGTTCCCCCATATTGTGGATGAGGTTGTAGAACAAGCGCTATCGGAGATGTATTTTTTTTACTTTTATAATATTTAGCTTCTAGTCTACCTGCAGGGCCAGGAATGAATATCTCTAAGATTTTATTATCCATATGTGCAATTGATTATTGTTCTCAAAAAAAAACTAGGTTTATCACAAGTGAGCGACAATATGTTAGTTTTTTTATTATAATCTATACTTGACCATTTTAGTCAGGTATGTATAAAAACCCTTCAATTTAAAGGGTAATATGAAATTAACATCAAAAGGTAGATATGCTGTAATGGCATTAGTGGATTTAGCAAGGTTTGATAACATTAACCCAGTATCATTAAGAGATATATCTTTGCGTCAAGGAATTTCACTAGATTATCTTGAACAAATTTTTTCTAAGCTTAAAAAAAATAAAATAGTTGAAAGTATCAGGGGTACACAGGGTGGGTATGTTCTTTCTAGAAAACCAAATGAAATTAAACTTACAAATATATTTCATGCAGTTGATGAGAAAGTTAAAACAGTTCAGTGTAAGAAAGAATTGAAAAAGGGATGCAATGGTAGAGCTACAAAATGTGTTACACACAATCTTTGGGATGAACTAGAAACTCACATCAATAGTTTTTTTGAAAAAAAAAGTTTAGAAGATTTACTAAAAAATAATACAGAACAAAGAACATAAAATGGATAATAGACAAAAAGAAATTGATAATTTAAAAGATTATAAGTATGGTTTTTCAACCGATATTGAAAGTACTAGAGCCCCAAAAGGTTTAAGTGAAGAAGTAATTAAATTTATATCAAATATTAAAAAAGAACCTCAATGGATGCTTGATTTTAGATTAAAAGCTTTTGAAAGATTTAAACAATTAAAAGAACCAGAGTGGCAAAAACCAAAATATCCAAAAATAGATTATCAAGATTTATATTATTATTCTGCTCCTAAAAGTATGGATGATAAACCTAAAAGCTTAGATGAATTAGATCCAAAACTTTTAGAGACGTATAAAAAACTTGGTATCCCTCTTCAAGAACAAGCAAGATTAAATGGTATTGCAGTAGATGCAGTATTTGACTCAGTCTCAGTTGCCACAACTTTTAGAGAAGAATTATCTAAACTAGGAATTATTTTTTGCCCTATATCTGAAGCTATTCAAAACCATCCTGAGTTAGTTAAGAAATATTTAGGTTCAGTTATTCCAACGACAGATCATTTCTTTGCCACTCTAAATTCTGCAGTTTTTACTGATGGTTCATTTGCATATATACCAGAAGGTGTAAGATGCCCAATGGAATTATCTACTTACTTTAGAATTAATGCTACTAATACAGGTCAGTTTGAAAGAACTTTAATTGTAGCAGATAAAGGAAGCTATGTAAGTTACCTAGAAGGTTGCACTGCACCAATGAGAGATGAAAATCAGCTGCATGCTGCAAACGTTGAATTGATTGCACTTGATGATGCTGAGATAAAATATTCAACAGTACAAAATTGGTATCCTGGAGATAAAGATGGAAAAGGTGGAATATATAATTTTGTAACTAAACGTGGTTTATGTAAAGGTATAAACTCAAAAATTTCATGGACACAAGTAGAAACTGGATCTGCAATAACTTGGAAATATCCAAGTTGTATTTTAAAAGGAGATAATTCTGTTGGAGAGTTTTATTCAATTGCTATTACTAACAATCATCAAAAAGCTGATACTGGTACAAAAATGATCCATCTAGGTAAAAATACAAAAAGTAAGATTATTTCTAAGGGAATAAGTGCTGGATTTTCAGATATGACTTACAGAGGTCTTGTGGATATTTCATCTAAAGCCTCAAATTCAAATAATTATACTCAATGCGATTCCTTATTAATGGGAAATAAGTGTGGAGCACATACAGTTCCATACATTAAGAATAAAAATTCTGAATCAAATATTGCTCATGAAGCTACAACCTCAAAGATAAGTGAAGAACAATTGCATTATTGTCAGCAAAGAGGATTGAATGCAGAAGAGGCTGTTGGATTGATTGTAAATGGATTTTGCAAAGAGGTTTTACAACAGTTGCCAATGGAATTTGCAGTTGAAGCTCAGAAGCTTGTGGGTATTAGTTTAGAAGGAAGTGTTGGATAATGTTAAAAATAAACAAATTAAATGCAAAAATTGATAATAAGGAAATTTTAAAGGAATTTTCTCTCGATATAAATCCTGGAGAAGTGCACGCTATAATGGGTCCAAATGGATCTGGTAAAAGCACATTATCAAATATATTATCAGGAAAAAAAGGCTATGAAACCTCTGGAGAAATTCTTTTTGAAGAAAAAGATTTATTTGAGCTTGAAACAGAGGAAAGAGCTCATAAAGGTATTTTTTTAGCTTTTCAATATCCACTAGAAATTCCAGGAGTGAATACCAATATATTTTTAAAGACATCATTAAATGCAGTTAAAAAAGCAAGAGGTGAAAAAGAACTTGATGCTATAGAATTTTTAAAACTAGTTAAACAAAAATCCAAAGATCTAAAATTTGATGAGGAGAAATTAAATAGACAATTAAATGTTGGTTTTTCAGGTGGAGAAAAAAAGAAAAATGAAATTTTACAAATGTCATTATTGGAACCAAAGTTATCAATTTTAGATGAAACAGATTCAGGATTAGATATTGACGCTTTAAAGATTGTTGCTGATGGAGTTAATACCTTGAGAGACAAGAAAAATTCATTTTTAATAATTACTCACTATCAAAGATTACTTGATTACATAAAACCTGATTTTGTACATGTATTGATGAATGGAAAAATTGTTAAATCTGGAGGACCAGACTTAGCCTTAGAATTAGAAAAAAAAGGATACGAAAATTTTCATTAGATGAAAGAACAATTAAGAAAAGATTTTGATAATATTATTAAAAATTTGAGTTTATCTCAAAGAGATACTGAGATTAAACAATTTTATTTAGATAACTTTATTAACAAAGGGTTTCCAAACAGAAGAGATGAAAATTGGAAATTTTCAGATCTTAATCAAATAATAAAAAAAAATATTGGGGAACTAAGTTTTTATAACGATTATACAGCTACTAATAAAGTTGATACCTCTGTATTTGTAGATGGACTAGAGCATAATAAAATAGTTTTTATAAATGGCAGAATTGAAAAAATTGATTTTGATTATGAAAAAAAAGACCAAATAGAAATAATTGATAAGTCAGAAACTATAAATAAATTTAATAATAATAATTCTCTATCTGATTTAAATAATGCTTTTACTAACAAATCGTTCAAAATACTGGTTAAAAATGGCTATCAACTAGTAAAACCACTTATTATTTATCATACCACTAACTCTAATATTTGGTCCAAAAGTATAAATTTAAGATTAGATTTTGAGTTATGCAAAGATAGTTCTTTAAGGCTAATTGACTTATATAATGATACTTCTGAAAAAAATTTTTTAAATATTTTTTATAACTTTGATTTAAAAGAAAATGCAGTTTTAAAAAATTATAAAGTAGATAAACTTGAAAATAAAAATATTAAATATTCCTTTAATAATATTGAACAAGATAAAAACAGTATTTCAGAAACATTTATTTTATCTTCGGGATCAAATTTCTTTAAAAATGAAATTAATTGTAATTTAAAAGGAGGATATTCGTCAGCTTTTGTTAACGGTATTCTCTCTCTTAATAATGATAAACATCATGAAATTAGAACAATAATAAACCATTTAACTGAGAACACGAAAAGCTATCAATTAATTAAAAGTGTTTTAGATGATAATTCTAAATCAGTTTATCAGGGAAAAATATTTGTTAATTCAGAAGCACAAAAGACAGATGGATACCAACTCAGTAAAGCAATCTTATTAAATAAAGATTCTGAATTTAATGCCAAACCAGAATTAGAAATTTATGCAGATGATGTAAAATGTTCACATGGCTCTGCATCAGGTAGCTTAAGTGAAGACTCTATATTTTATTTAATGTCTAGAGGATTAAATTATCAGCAATCTAGAGAATTATTAATTAATGGTTTTTTACTTGATGTAGTTGAAAAAATTACTGACTCGGAAATAAAAAATTTATTAAAAAATATGATTGGAATTAAAGAATGAAAATAAATGATATAAAACAAGAATTTCCTATTTTTGATGAAAAAATTCAAAATAATGATTTAGTATATTTAGATAGCGCAAACTCATCACAAAAACCAAAAGTTGTAACAGACAAAATCAATGAATTTTATACAAAACAATTTTCTAATGTAGGTAGAAGTGTTCACTATCTTGCTGTTGCTGCTACTAATTTATATGAAAATACAAGAACTTCTGTTCAAAAATATATAAATGCAAAAGATAAAAACGAAATTGTATTTACTAAAGGTGCTACTGAGGCACTGAACTTAGTTGCTAATACTTTGGGTCAAGATTATTTGCAAGAAGGTGATGAGATATTAATTACTGAGTTGGAGCATCATTCTAATTATGTTCCATGGCATTTCTTAAGAAAATCAAAAAATATTAAGATAAACTTTGCTGAAGTTAATGAAGATTGTGAAATTACTTTAGAAGAAATTGAAAAAAAAATAACTCCTAGAACAAAAATAATATCAATTACCCATTTATCAAATGTTACAGGAGCCATTTTACCTATTAAAGAGATAACTGAGTTAGCACATTCAAAAAATATAATTGTTGTTGTTGATGGTTGTCAAGGCGCACCTCATTTAAGACTAGATATGCAAGATTTAGACTGTGATTTTTATGCAATTTCTTGTCATAAAATGTATGGCCCAACTGGTTTAGGGGTCTTGTATGGTAAAAAAAAATGGCTTGAAGAATTGCCACCATATCAAGGGGGTGGAGGAATGATCAATGAAGTAAAAAAAGATAGAATTTCCTATGGTGATTTGCCCAATAAATATGAGGCTGGCACAATGGCTACTGCACAAGTAATAGCATTTGACCAATCTATTAAATTTTTAGAAAGTGTTGGAATAGATAATGTGATGAAACATGAAGCAGAATTAGTTGAATATGGACAAGAATTATTACAAAAAAATAATTCTGTTAAATTAATTGGTAATCCAAAAAATAAGGGTGGTGTTTTATCATTTACTATTGAAGGTATTCATCCACATGACGTAGCAACTATACTAGATGAAGATGGTGTGGCTATTAGAGCAGGTCATCATTGCTGTCAAATACTTCATGATAAATTAAATATTCCTGCAAGTTCTAGAGCATCAGTTGGAATTTATAATACCAAAGATGATCTTGATAAACTTAATGATGCTATAAATAACTGTAAAAAAATGTTTAATTTATAATGAATTTAAAAGAATTATATCAAGAAATAATATTAGAACATGGTAAAAATCCAAGAAATCTTGGAAAGACTGATGATTTTAATAAAGACGCTAAAGGACATAATCCCTTATGTGGTGATAATGTTCATGTTTATTTAAAACTTAATGGTCAAAAAATAGTTGAAGATATTTCTTTTGAAGGAAGTGGTTGTGCTATTTCAATGGCATCAGCGTCTATAATGACTGATTTAATCAAACAAAAAAATGAACATGAAGCTAAGGAGATTGTTGAAGATTTCTTAGGAATGATCAAAGAAAATCCAGATTTAAAATCTGAAAATTTAGAAGAAGATGAAAAAACAAAATTAATGTGTTTATCTGGTGTAAAGCAATATCCAATGAGAGTTAAATGTGCAACTTTATCATGGCACACTTTAGTTTCTGCATTTGATGATAAAAAAGAGGAAGTTAAAACAGAAAATTAAAAAGATATGTCTAAAAAAGAACTGATAATTGAAGAGATTAGAAAAATTTACGATCCAGAGTTGCCAGTAAATATTTATGAATTAGGCTTAATTTATGATGTAACTGTTGAAAATGAAAATTTTGCTAAAATTAAAATGACATTAACAACACCAAATTGTCCAGTTGCTGAAAGTTTACCAAAAGAAGTTAAAGAGGGTGCCATGCAAGTCGATGGTATTGATGATGTAGACCTTCAGTTAGTCTGGGACCCCCCATGGACCAAGGATATGATGTCTGATGCCGCAAAGCTGGAGT
>JACWEQ010000009.1 GCA_014653365.1 Pelagibacterales bacterium SAG-MED49
GCATTACCATAAGATGCTGCTTGGGCCCCAGGATTATCTCTATCAAATATAGTTACGTTAAATCCTTTTTTTTGTAAAAACAAAGCGTTGGAGACACCTTGTATTCCAGCCTATCTAAGAAATATTACAATTACACCAAATTTTATGAATGACTGGTTGTCATTATTGTTCACTATTTTATTAGTTAATTCTATTCAGGTTATGAGTTTAGATTTGATATTTTCGATTGATGTGAATTATATTAGATATTCTATTAATTCAGGTATTACTTTTATTTTTTATCCATTGTTTTTATTATTATTTAATAATTTAGAAAAGAAAATTAAAACTCAAAAAAATGATTAAAGAGAATTTTGGTATAAGAAAATCAGATATTATAAATCGACGAATGTTTATAATAGGAGCTGCAAAACTAGTTATTTTTGGTGGAATAGTTGCGCGCTTATTCTCACTTCAGATTAATGACAATAAAAAATATTTAACATTGTCTGATAAGAATAGAATAAGAGAATGGAAACTGCCTCCTACAAGAGGAAATATAGTTGATTATTTTGGAAATGTTATTGCTGGTAACTTAAAAGTTTATCAATTACATGTTATTCCAGAACAAGTTGAAAACTTTAATTATTTAATTTCAAGATTAAAAGTAATTCTTAATTTAAGTAATAAGAGAGTTGAAAAAATCAAAAATAAAAAAAAACAATTAAAACCATGGGAAAGTTTAGTTGTTTCTGAAAATTTAAGTTGGGATGAATTCTCAAAAATAAATAATTATTTATATGAATTAGTTGGTGTAAAACCAGTAATGACAATTTCTAGAAATTATCCATTTAGTGATATCTACACACATGTGTTAGGTTATGTCAGTCAACCAAATGAAGAAGATATTTTGGAAAATGAAGTTATCCAGGAAAAATTTGTGCCAGGAATAAAAATTGGTAAATTAGGATTAGAAAAAACACTAGAAAATGACTTAATTGGTGTAAATGATATTCAAAGATACGAAGTTAATGCATATGGTAAAAGAATAAATCAACTTGAATATCAAAAAGGCAAACAAGGTTCAAAAATTCGTTTAACACTTGATACAGAAGTACAAAAATTATCTGCTGAACTAATGCAAGGTAAAGCTGGTTCCATAAGTGTCATGGATATTTATACAGGAGAAATAATTGCGATGTATTCATCACCTTCATATAACCCTAATTCATTTTTATTTGGTATCAGTCAAGATGAATGGCAATTAATTAGAAATAATCCACTTAAACCCTTAATAAATAAAACACTTTCAGGTCTTTACTCTCCCGGTTCGACAATAAAGCCTATAGTTGCTTTATCAGCCTTGGAAAATGGGATAATGGGCACAAATTTCAAAGTTCAATGTAAGGGTAAAATGGAACTTCATGGCCAAACTTTTCACTGCTGGAAGGAAAAAGGACATGGATGGATGAGTTTGAATAATGCAATGAAACAATCTTGCGATACTTATTTTTATGAAATTGCAAGAAAACTTGGTGTAGATAAATTAAAAGTGACTGCAGAAAGATTTGGTTTAGGAAAAAAAGTTTTAGGTGAATATTTTGAAAATGAAAAAGCAGGTCAATTTCCTGATACAAGATGGAAAATAAACGAACTTGGTAAAGGTTGGGTATTAGGCGAAACTTTAATAACAGGTATTGGTCAAGGTTATACTCAAACGACACCTATACAGCTTTGTTTAATGACAGCGCAAATAGCAAATGGTGGTTATAAAATTAAACCTAAAATTTTGACTGACGATAATCAACTAGCATCAGAACAAGTAAAAAAAGCTATGCAAGATTCTAAAATTAATTATTTTTATACACCACTTTATGATGATCAAAAAAATATTAAAATTATTCAAGAGGCAATGTTTAGTTCTACCAATGAATTATATGGTACCTCTTACAAATCAAGAATAGATGATCCAAAGTATCAATTTGCTGGTAAAACAGGTACTGCACAAGTCAAACGAATTAGTAAAAGAGAACGAGAACTTGATTTAAAAACTTTCCAAATTCCCTATGAAGAAAGAGATCATGCATTATATGTTGCATTTGGTCCTTATAAAAATCCAAGATATGCATTAAGCATCATTGTGGAGCATGGTGGCTCTGGTAGTTCAACTGCAGCACCAATGGCTACTAAATTATTTAAATTAATAGTTGATCGACATCATTATAGAAAACAACTTTCAGATTATAAAGAGTTTAATATTTAAATGTTTCAACATACTCGACTAAACTCAGATCAAAATTTTATTCAAAAAGTTAAAAATTTAGATTATATTTTATTGTTAAGTATTTTTATTCTATCAGTCTTAAGTTTATTTGTTATGTATTCTACTGATGGAGGTGAATTGCTTTATCATACAAAAAGTCATTTGATTAAATTATCAGTATTTTTTGTTTTAATGTTGCTAATTTCTTTGTTTAATATTAAATTTTGGCATCTTATCTCCTACTTTTTATATGTGATTATTATTTTATTATTAATTTGGGTATCTATTTATGGAATAAAAGTTTCTGGCTCACAAAGATGGATGAATTTATATTTTTTAGCGCTTCAACCATCAGAATTAATGAAAATAGGAATTATTTTATGTCTAGCAAAATATTATCACAGAGTAAGTGTTGAGAAAGTAAATTCATTTACTAGTATTTTTTTTGCCTTAACTATAATTTTAATTCCAATTATTCTAGTTATATCTCAACCAGATCTAGGAACTTCTATATTAATTGCATTGAGTGGATTAATTATATTATGGTTAGGAGGAGTTAAAATTAAGTATTTCTTTTTCTCTTTTATATCCTTTCTAATATCATTACCTTTTATTATTTCAAATTTACAACCTTATCAAAAGCTAAGAATTTTAACCTTTTTAGACCCTGATAGAGATCCATTAGGAGCTGGATATCAAATTATTCAATCTAAAATTGCTATTGGTTCGGGAGGATTTTCGGGTAAAGGTTTTCTTCAAGGTACTCAAAGTTATTTAGATTTTCTTCCAGAAAAGCATACCGATTTTATCTTTACTTTATTTTCAGAAGAATTTGGTTTTATTGGATCGACTGGACTTTTATTATTATATTTAATTATTATTATCAGAATAATTAGAATTGGTGTTATTTCACGTAACAGCTTTGCAAAATTATTTTGTTTTGGCTTTGCATTTTCAATTTTTATTTATATTACTGTTAATCTATCTATGGTGTTAGGTTTATTACCTATAGTAGGGTCGCCACTGCCAATAATGTCATATGGTGGCTCTTCTATGCTAGCGACAATGATTGGTTTTGGTATTGTATTGAGTGCAAAGGTTCATAGCAAACAGACAATAGCATAATCAGTTCTAATATAAAGTGTGTATAATTTGCCTCTATTCAATGTTTAAATATTGGTTATATAAGTTCTCGTGAATAAAAATATTAAAGTAGGTATAATTGGTGCTGGAATACAAGGTGTCTCCAACGCTTTGTTTTTACAAAAAAAAGGATTTAACGTAACTATATTTGATAGAGATAATCCTGGGGCCCAAGCAGCATCTTATGGTAATGCGGGTCACTTTTCACCTTATGCATCTGTACCTTTAAATAGACCAGACGTTTTAGCAGATGTTCCTGCGATGCTATTAAGCTCTTCTGGACCACTTGCTTTAAAATGGAATTATGTTCCAAAAATGATTCCTTGGTTTGTAAAATTTATTATGAATTCAACTACAAAAAAAATGATGCACACAGCTAAAAATATGCATCAGATTTTAGATTTAGCCTTACCAGCTTATGATGAGCTATTTGATGAAATTGATTTAGAAGGTTTGGTTGAAAATAAAGGAATTCTTTATATCTGGAATGATAAAGATTTAAAAAGTAGAGAACTCGAAATTAAAATTCGAGATGAATTAGGTGTATCTCAACAGTTAGTTAATAAATCTGAAATTCATGATTTAGAACCCCATATAAAACCAATCTATCATGCTGGTGTTTATTATCCTTATGCAAGACATGCAAGAAATCCTAAAAAAATTCTTTTAAAACTTTTTGATTTATTTTTAAAAAAAGGTGGAAAGTTTAATAAAGAAAATATTAAAGATATAAATTTTAATAAAGAAAAACCTATATTTAAAACTGAAAATCAAAGTTTTATATTTGATAAAGCTGTAATTGCTTGTGGAGCATTTTCAAAAAAATTAACTGATAATTTTGGTGAAAATATACCTCTAGATACTGAAAGAGGTTATCATGTTCATTTTAAAAACTGTGATCATTTACTAAGCAGACCTGTGATATTTTCTAACCGTGGATTCGGTATAACTCCAATGGAACAAGGTCTAAGAGTGGTTGGAACGGTAGAATTTGGAGGTTTAAACAATCCATTATCAAAATCTAGAGTAAAAAACTTAATTAATAACGCAAAATATATGCTGGGAGATTTACCTGAACATGAGGATGAATGGTTAGGTTTTAGACCATCTTTACCTGACTTTCTTCCAGTAATGGGGCCTTCTAAAAACCATAAAAATATTTTTTACTGTTTTGGTCATCATCACTTAGGTTGGACCTTAGGACCTATATCTGGAAAAATTATCTCTGGAATGATTGCAAATGACAATACCAACTTAGACCTTAAACCTTATAGCTCTCTAAGATTTTGTTAAAAAATTATTTACTATCTATGACTACAATTGTTAAATCATCTTTTTGTATATATTTAGAATTAAGAACATTATCAATAATCAATTTTAATCTTTCATTGTTTGGTTTGTCTTTATATCTCGTGATATAATTTTGAAAACCTTTTGCGCCAAGCTCATTACCTTCAGGGTTTTTTATTTCCGTGATACCATCAGTAAAAATATACATTGAACTTTTTTCAAAATTTATTTTATATTCTTTATATTCTGTTTTTTTAACAATACCTAAGGGAGGACCAGCTTCTTCAAAATTTGAAAAATTACCAACTTGATCTATTATAATTGGTGGTTCATGTCCTGCATTAGCTAATAAAAGTTCATTAGAATTATTGTCATAAATTCCAATTAACATGGTTACAAACATTCCTCTAGATATTGTCTCACATATCTCATTGTTTAATTGAATTAGTAAGCTTGCAGGAGAAAAATTTGTTTTACTTAAACAACTATATAAACTTGAAGCTTTAGACATTAGCAATGATGATTTTATTCCTTTACCTGATACATCGGCTACACCAAATCCATATTTACCATCTCCTAAATCATTAAAATTATAAAAATCCCCTGATACTACTTTTGCAGGAATATTAATCCCAGCTAAGGGAAATGGTTCTTTTTTATTTGAGGACAAAAGTGATTTTTGAATTTCTCCAACAATTTCAACTTCCTTTTGAATTTTATTTTGTTCAATCATATCTTTAGCCATTTTAGCATTTCGAATAGCTAGAGCTGCAGGAGTTGACAAAAGTTCTAAAAGTTTTCGATCATCTTCAATAAATAGCTTGTCATCTGTTTTTTTATTTAAACAATGAATTACACCAATACATTCGTTTGCAGCAATTAATGGTGAACACAAAACTGAGAAAGTTGTAAAGTTAGTTTTATTATCAAGATCAAAATAAAATTCTGCAATATCTCTTACATCTTTTCTAACATCACCAACTCTTATACATTTTCTAAGTTCAACAGCCTTGCCCATTACACCATCTTTTAAATCAAGCTCATAATCTTCTAAATAATCTTGATGAAGAGAAGCGATACATTCAAATTTTTTTTTCTTGTCATTAATTAAAAAGATATTTGCAGCTTGAGCATTAAGTCTTGCAATAATAAGTTCCAAGGCTGTTTTTAAAGTTTCATTTAAATCAAGAGAAATAGCAAACTCTTGATTCATTTTATTAATTATTTGAATATCAATATTATCCTGGGATTTTTTTTCAGGTTTTGTATCAACAGGTTTTTTTGTATTAAAAAACATTATTTTATTAACTAGTATTTTAACTCTTATTTGGTAAATTTAGCAAATATGGAAATCATACTTTATAGCCCAAATTTATATGTACACTTATATGATGCGGTCTTGGTAGTCCAACTGCTAATTAGCGGTTTTGCTGAATTTGCAGGACAATTTAAACTTTAATCCTTATCTTATTTAACGGTGGATTTATTTCTAATTATTTTAGCAGCATCACTTTTTGGTAGTTTTGCAAATGTCTGTATTTATCGACTGCCTTTAGAAAAAGGTGTAGTAGGTGGTAGATCTTATTGCCCAAAGTGTAAAAAAAAAATTGTTTGGTATGACAATATTCCAATTATATCTTATTTATTAATTAGTGGTAAATGTCGAAAGTGTAAAATGTCAATTTCGTCTCAATATCCAATGGTTGAATTTTTACACATTATATCTTTCATCATTATCTATTTTTTATTTGGTGTCTCTACTACATCAATATTATTAATGATTTTGGCACTAACATTTATCATAATTTTTTTTATAGACTTAAAACATTATATAATTCCAAATATCTTAACTTTTCCGTTAATGGCTTTAGGATTTATAAAATCATTTGATCCAAACATAAATTCATTATTTCCAAATTATATTAACTCACTAATTGGAGGAATATTTGGGTATGTTATTATTTGGTTAATTATTTTTTTTTATAAACAAGTAAAGAATAAAGAAGGCATGGGTTTGGGTGATGCAAAACTTCTAGCAGTAATAGGTTTTTGGTTTGGATGGATTGCAATACCATTTGTCATATTTAGTTCTTCAATTGTTGCCTTAATTTTAGTTATTCCAAGTTTAGTAAATAAGACTAGAAAATTTTCATCACAAATTCCTTTTGGCCCTTATATAGTTATTGGATGTATCTTATATGTGATATTTATAGATCAATATAAAAATTTATTATTTGGATGAAAAATAAAAAACTAATATCATTAGTCCTTCTATTAATATTTTTAATAACCCTGAAAGTTATTAACCCATCTATAGTTCAAAAAATTTCATTTATTAATTACGATTTTTATCAAAAAGTTTTTAATAGAGGTAAAGTTACAGGTGTCACAATTGTTGATATTGATGAAAAAAGTATAGCGAAGATTGGACAGTTTCCATGGCGTAGAGATATTTATTCAAAAATTTTATATAATTTAAATCAGTATAATCCTTCTGCTGTAGCATTTGATATTGTCTTTAGCGAACATGATAAGCAAAATCCAAAAGATTTACTCATTCAGCTCCAAAAAGAAACCAATAAATTAATCGATATAGAGGTCACAAATACTAATCAAATTTTTATTGATAGTTTATCAAAGTCAAAAGTAATCTTGCCTATTCTTGGAGAGCCAAACGATAGTTTTATCAAAAATAATTCTAAACCAAAACTAAGAGTGCTTGCAAAAGGTAATGATCCTAGAGACTATATTTATAAATATAAAAATAAAATTACTTCACTAGAAGAAATAAATAATGCAGCAAGTGGAATAGGCTCAATTTCCTTAATACCAAGTATTGACGGAATAATTAGAAAAATACCTGTTTTATATAATATTGATAATTCAATTTGGCCATCTATTGCTCTAGAAACAATACGTATTGCAACAAAACAAAAAAATATACTAGTTAAAACTAATGATTATGGAATTGAATTAATAAAAACTAGAAAAAATGTAATTCCAAGTGATCAAAATGCTGTAATTAATATTAAGTTCAGGGATTTTAATAAAGATAACTATATCTCAGCTATAGACGTTATTAATGATGATTTTGATAAAAAAAGAATTGAAAATAAAATAGTTCTAATAGGATCTTCTGCTCAAGCACTGTTTGATATCGTTAAAACTGCAGATGGAAAAGTAGTTCCAGGTGTCCAGATACATGCCCATGTTATTGATAATATTTTAAATAACGAGAGTATTATAAAAAATTTATATACACAAATTGCTGAAAATATATTTTTTATTTTATTGATAATTTTTTTAGTTTTTATTCCAATGAAAATAAAACCAAAATTTAGTATTATTTTTTTTATTGGTTCAATAGTTTTTATAAATTTAATTAGTATTGTAATTTATCAATTTAATTTTTATTTAGACTCATTATTTTCAAGTATTGCAGCAACAGTAATATTTATGACCTCATTATATTTTAGGTACTTAGATGAAAATATTATTGCTATAGAGAATGATAAAAAGCAATCTATCTTGAAAAAGGAAAGAGAAATTGCTGGTGAGGTTCAAAAAAAATTATTTCCTAATAATAAAAAAATTGAACAATATATTTTTGCCAAAAATACACCTGCAAAGGATGTATCCGGTGATTATTATGATTATTATCAAATAAATGATAATGAAATTTATTTTATTTTAGGTGATGTAACAGGAAAAGGAATAAAAGCTGGAATATTGATGGCAAATGCTGCAGCTGTTTTTAGATCACTTACAAAAATGAATTCTTCGGTTGCTAAAACAGCTTTATATATAAACAATCAAGTAAAAGACTCATCTTACCAATCTATGTTTATTACAGCTATTTTAGGAAGAATTAATATTGATAAAAAAGAGATGGAATTTATTAATATGGGGCATGAACCTATGATGGTTTTAGATGAAAATTTTAATTTTGAATATGTAAAATCTACTCTTCCTCCATCTGGTTTAATGTCTGTTAAAGATGAAAGTTTTTTTAAAACTACCACAATAGATATATCCAATAAAACTATTTTAATTTACACGGACGGAGTTACAGAAGGTTATATAGACGAAGGTAAAGAGTTAGAGGTAGAGGGTTTTGAAAAAGAAATTAAAAAACTTAATACTACTTCACCTGAAATAATTATTAATCATGCAACTAAAATATTAACTGAAAAAGGATACACTTTAAGAGATGATATAACTGCTCTTGGAATTAAATTATAAACAAAACATGGACCAGCTATTATTTTTAAGCATTATTATCTCAGCTCTGAATTTTTTTATAATAGTTTACGCTTATTCTTTAAATTTTTTTTCAAAAAAATGGAGAAAGAAAGTTGATCAAGATACTTTAGTTGGTCTTGCTTTAATATTTGTGACAATGGTAACATTGTTTTTGTGGATTATTTATTTCTTCTTTAAAATATTTGGATAATTAAAAATTATAAGAAGCAGATAATAATAAATTTGTATCTAAACTATTATTTTTAATGTGTCCTAAATCATCAGTTAAAACCGCTTTAATACCAGTTTTTAAATTTCTAGAGTGATTTTTATAATAACTTACCGTTAAATCTTTTTGTCTATCTGATGGAGATAAACTCACTTTATGATCTTGATAGGGCAAAACTCCATTTTTATCTGCTTGTCCCATAAATCTAAAGTACATAATGCTATTCAAAAATTAACTATACAAAAAGTTATTATGTTATTGCTTAGAATGATTTCTTAAAGTCAATCATAAAATTTACATCTTCAAGACTATTTGTTTGAGACAAGCCTAATTTCAAATTATTTTGTTTAAGGCCAATAAAAGATGAGAATACATCTTTGTTATTTTTAATATGATTTAACTCATTAGTGTAAGTTAAGATAGATGATGCAGTTAAATTATCAGAAAAATCATAGGTATAACTTAATGTTGTATCAATTTGTCTGCCACTTGGATTAAGTTCTACTGGAACTTCAGTTATTTTTACAGTTCCATTTTTATCAGTTCGCTCTGAAAATCTAAATTTCAAATTACCAGAATACACTCTATTTGGTTGACTGATTGAAAATGCAAAATTATCATTTCTAAATAAATTTGCTTTATTAAAGTTTAAAGAAAATGAATTACTCTCAATATTATCTGCTGAACCAATCATTGAATTTGAATTTCCATCAAAACTTGAGTTTGCATATGAGCCAGTTAGGGTTACAGAAAAATCGTCTAAAATATTCTTCTGTAATTTAATTGAATTAAATTTACTTAAATTTGATAAATCTTTGGTAGATAATGCTTCATTACCATCTAAACCTAAGAAATTTTCTCTTTCATTAACAAAACCATTTAACATTCCAACTGTTAAACTATCACTAAAATCATACTCTAAACTATTTAAAATTGATTTTTGATCACCAAGATAAGTATTATCATTTTCTTTCATTGGTGTAGTTGTTGAAATAGAGAATTTTAATTTTTCCATTTCAATCACAGAGTTAAGGCTTAAACCTTTATCATCTCTATTTAAGAATGGTAAATTATAATCTGTTATTCCATTAAACATATATTGATCGTAATTAAAGAAACTTTGAGTTGGTATAGAGCTTGTTCCTAATGTCATTACAAAAACTGACTTTAACTCATCATTATCAGAAATATTTTTCTGATGAATAATATTTTTAAAATCTTGATCTACTAAGTTTAATTTTTTATTAAGAAAATTAGCAGAAGTTAATTTGTTCATTTCATTTTCTAAGACAATAGTTGGTACAGTATTTGATGAAGGGAGTGAGACATGATCTGATACATTATATTTAAATTGACTTCCCATAGCGTCGTAGAAATAATTAGTTTTACCCTCTAGGGCATTTATAATTGCATCACCAAATGATCTACTAGATCTTAGAGACGTTTTATCCAAACTTTGTGCGTTTGAAAGATTGGATGTATTTGAAGGAGTTGTATAAAGACTTCTTCCAAGCATTGAGGTTGTTATCGGTTGCAATGCAGCATATAAATCCATTACTCCATGTCCATAATCTGTACTATAACCATGCACAACCCCATTACCAAATGTAACATTTCCATCAACTCCAAAAGATGACCAATCATTATAAGCTGATGCAAGCAATCTATCGGCTAATTGTTCTGGAGAATGATTTGGAAAATGAGTAGCAAGTAAAGCTACTGCACCTGATACTTGCGGTGCTGCAAAAGATGTTCCTGCGCTAGTTTGATAATCGTAGTTAACACCTCCTACATTAACATCATAATCAGTTCCACCAGCTCCAGTGATGCCCCATCCATCAGCCCCTAAGCAGTACTCAGCTGTTGAACCGCATGGTGCAGATTTTAATGTATATGTTTTTGATGAAGTTCCTTCAATATCGATATTTGCAACATTTAACCAAGCTTCCTGTAAATTTGTAAATAGTTCAGGAAGTCCAGCAGAAACATCGGAGTCAGTTTTTCCATCATTATTTGATAAAGCAAAAACAATTACTCCAGTACTTTGGAAAGAGTCAAGGGCATTCACATAAGTGTTCCAATTAGCTTCTGTCCAAGTTTTCTGTGATGTATTATTTCCTATATCAAATCTACCATCTCCATCAGTGTCTTGACTTTGATAATGGACAAGTGCAGCTGCACCCGTAACACTATTATTTGATTTATATGTTGTAACAGTCGATATATCTAATGAACTATCACTGTCATCATCAAAACCCCAAGAATTATTTTGTACAACAGCACCATCGCTCTCAGCATCTGATGTGCCTGCTGCCCAGTGAGTAGGTTGAAAATCATACCAAAAATCATGTAAATGCAAAGAAGCTTCTGGTGCAACACCCATAGTAGCGCCAGTACCATAATTTCCTGCTGCTATACCAGCTACCATGGTTCCATGATTGTAGCCGCTATCACTGTAAGTTGTAAAATGTGAGCTATTATTAGTTGTTATAGTTGTTCCTGAAAATTCAATATGAGTTTTATTATTACTGCCTAATCCATTTACTTCAAATCCAACATCCATTACAGCAATAACCTGACCACTTCCTCTCATTGCTCCAGATCCATTTGAGTATGCTAGTGCTTTATGTAAATTAATATTTTTATATGGGTCTTCTCCACCACTAGAGCCAATATAATTATCTGCAAAACCACTATTAGTAAATTCTGTATCACTCAACCAAGCAGTCTCATCTGATGAATTGTAAGTATTTTGAGTGCCAGAATCTAAAGCTTTATCCGTAATACTAATTGTTACTCTTTGAGTGCCATCCTCACTTGCCCCACCACCTGATACACTTGAAATATCAATAATTGCTGTTTCTGAGGTTTCATACAATGTATCACTTGTGGGATTAAATGATGTGGTTCCAGTTGTGTTTCCTGAAGTAATAGTAATGTTTGAAAGAGAAGCATAATCAGTTCCATCAGTTCCAGTTCCAGAAGTTGAAAGTGCAACAGTAACGTTTTCACTCGTAGCAGCGGATAATGTTGCTGTTAAAGTTAAATCAGCTGCTTTTTCATTAACTGTTGTTGCTGATGTAGATAAAGTTACAGTTGGTCCACTATTAGTTATTGTTATAGTTACAGTTTGGGTTCCGTTTTCGGTTGCACCTCCTCCAGAGACACTATCAATTGCTATAACTGCAGTTTCAGAACTTTCTGACAATGTATCAGTCGATGGATTAAATGATGTTGTTCCTGTTGTTTGACCAGCAGTAATAGAAATATTTGAAAGAGTAGTATAGTCGGACCCTTCAGTGCTAGTTCCTGATGATGATAAAACAACTGTTACAGCTTCATCTGTTGCACCTGATAATGTTGCTGTTAAAGTTAAATCAGAACCATTTTCAGCAACGCTAGTTGCTGAAGTTGTTAGTGTAACTGTTGGTGCACTTTCATCATCAGTAATTGTTAATATTCCAGTATTATCACTAATTGAAGCATTACTAGCATTAGACAAAGTAACAGTAACTGTTTCGTCTCCTTCATAAACACTATCTGCAAGTACAGGTACAGTAAATGTTTTTGAAGTATCACCAGCTGAAAAAGTTAAAGTTCCAGAAGATGCAGTATAATCTGATGATGCTGTTGCGGTCCCATTTGATGTTGCGTAATCTACCGTAACTGTGGATGAGGATGAAGTTGACATTGTAACAGTAAATGTTGCATTGGCAGCATTTTCATTACTAGTAGTAACATCATTTATACTTAAAGCAGGACCGCTGTCATCTTCATTTATAGTTATTGTTACAGATTGAGTTCCATTTTCTGTAGCCGATCCACCAGTAACGGTATCTATAGCTATAATTCCAGTTTCATTACCTTCAAAAGTACTATCATCTGTAGGTGTAAATGAAGCTGTACCTGTTGTGCTTCCTGCTGTAATTGTAATATCTGATACTGTTGCATAATCTCCACCTTCTGTACCAGTTCCAGAAGTTGAAATTCCAACAGTTACATTGGCAGTTGTTGCAACTGACAAAGTGGCAGTTAATGTCAAAGAAGATCCAGCATTCTCAGCAATACTTGATGCAGATGAAGTTAAAGTAACAGTAGGAGTACTTTCATTTTCAGTTATAGTTAAGGTAACAGATTGAGTTCCATTCTCGGTTGCCGATCCCCCTGATACTGTATCTATATCAATAATTCCAGTTTCATTACCTTCGTAAGTCGTATCATCTGTTGGTGTAAATGTTGCGGTACCTGTTGTACTACCAGCAGTAATTGTAATATCTGAAACAGTACCATAATCGGTTCCCTCAGTTCCAGTTCCTGAAGTTGAAATTCCTACAGTTATATCTTGATAGGTTACTATAGATGACGTTGCAGTAATTGTAATTGAACTACTAGAGTTCTCAGCAATAGAGCTAGCTGAGGCTGTAAGCGTAATTTTTGGATCAGTATTACTATCATTTATAGTAAAGTTTAAAACTTGAGTTCCACTTTCAGTAGCAGATCCACCACTTACAGATGAAATATTTACCACCAAAGTCTCATTTTGCTCATTAATGCTATCTGCTGTTGGATCGAAACTAAAACTTGCTTGGTCATTACCTGCATTAATAGTTACATGACCTCTACCTAAATAATCAGAAGCATAGTCTGAAGAACTCGCAGTACCACTTAGAGAAACACTGACTTTAACATCTTCATGTGTTGCACCAGAGAGATATACTGTAATACAACCAGCTCCAGTCGCTTCAGTAACAGTAGTTGACATTGAAGTTTGTGGGGCTGTACAATTATTATAATTCATTGTAACAGTAGGAGCACTTTCATCATCAGTAATGGTTAAAGTTGCTGTACTAGTACTTATTGTTGCATTAACAGCATTCGATAATGTGATTGTTGCAGTTTCATTTCCCTCATAGATACTATCTGCTAAAACCGGAACAGTGAAAGTTTTAGATGTATCTCCTGGTGAAAAAGTTAAAGTTCCAGAAGATGCAGTATAATCTGATGATGCTGTTGCGGTCCCATTTGATGTTGCATAATCAACTGTTGCTGTGGCTGACGAAGTTGTAGACATTGTAACAGTAAATGTTGCATTAGCAGCGTTTTCATTGCTAGTAGTCACATTACTTATACTAAATGCTGGTCCACTATCATCTTCATTTATGGTTATAGTAACCCTTTGAGTTCCATTTTCTGAAGCTGATCCACCTGATACTGAGTCAATGTCTATAATTGCAGTTTCATCTCCTTCAAAAGTACTATCATCAGTTGGCGTAAATGATGTTGTGCCAGTTGTACTTCCTGCAGTAATTGTAATATCTGAGACTGTTGCATAATCTCCGCCTGATCCTTCAGTTCCAGTTCCAGAAGTTGAAAGTGCAACAGTAACATTTGCAGTTGTTGCAACTGATAATGTTGCTGTTAATGTTAAAGAAGATCCAGCATTTTCAGCTATACTTGATGCAGATGAGGTTAAAGTAACAGTTGGTGCACTTTCATTTTCAGTTATGGTTAAAGTAACTGATTGAGTTCCATTCTCTGTTGCAGAACCACCTGTTACTGTATCAATTGCAATAATTCCTGTTTCATTACCCTCATATACGCTGTCATCTGTTGGTGTAAATGTTGCTGTACCAGTTGTACTACCTGCAGTAATTGTAATATCTGAAACTGTTCCATAATCAGTTCCCTCCGTTCCAGTTCCAGATGTTGATAAAGAAACTGTTACATTTGCATTTGTTGCACTTGATAGTGTTGCAGTTAATGTAAGTGATGATCCAGCGTTCTCTGCAATACTAGATGCAGATGAGCTTAAAGTAACAGTTGGAGCACTTTCATCATCTGTAATAGTTATAGTAACTGATTGGGTTCCGTTTTCAGTAGCTCCACCACCAGATACTGTATCGATTGCAACAATTCCTGTTTCACTTCCTTCATAAGAACTGTCATCTGTTGGTGTAAATGAAGTTGTGCCTGTTGTGCTACCTGCGCTAATTGTTATATCTGAGATAGTTGCATAATCTGTTCCTTCAGTTCCAGTCCCTGAAGTAGAAATTCCAACAGTTACAGCTTCATCAGCTGCACCAGATAAAGTTGCAGTTAATGTTAAAGCAGATCCATTTTCAGCAACACTAGATGCTGAAGAAGTTAAAGTAACAGTAGGAGCACTTTCATTATCAGTAATAGTAAAACCTATAGATGTAGACTGTCCAATATAAGTTGCATCTCCACTAATTAGACCTGATGTAAAAGTAATAGTTTCATCACCTTCATAAACACTGTCATCCGTAATTGTAAAAGTTTGTGAAGCTGTTTTTGAACCAGATGGAATAGTAATATAAGTTTGAGATATACTATAATCTGTTCCACTAGTTGCAGTTCCAGAAAAACTTAAATTTATTTTTGTGTTACTAGTTACATCACCTAGTGTTGTAGCGGTTAGAGTAATAGTGGTTCCAGCATTTTCTAAGGAGCTAGATGTACTTAATGAAAAGTTTAACTTTGAAGGTGTACTACTACCACCACCACCACCTGCAACTACACCTAAACCAACAGCAGCAGCCATTCCTACACCATTAAACGCTGTTGTTTGTGTTGATGGCGAAACCCTTGAGGATAATATTACAGGATCAAATGAGTTATAAATATCTAATAATATTTCTTGTCTTTTAACTTCTGATAAATAATTATTTTTATAAGTTAAAATGTTTATATCTTCAGTTAATGAATAGATACTCTCAGGATTTGATTTAATATAATTATTTAAATCTTTAAAATCTTTATTATCAAGTGAAAAATTTGCTTCTTTATAATCTCCTGATAATGCAGAGGGTTTATTAAATATATTTTCTTTTTCCTGTATTTTTTCTAAGTCAGGTTTAAATATATCATTTAAAAGATCACTAAGTTTTTTTTTTGGTTTTTTAATTGTAGTATCTTTTGGTAAATCAAGATCAATTATATCTTCAATTATTCCATTATCTTTTTTTATTAATTTTAAACTATCGTCTTCAATAGTAATTCCTTTTTTTTGAAAACAACTTTTAAGATTTTTTTTATAACCAAAAAAAGTATTATAAGTTTCAACGCAATTATATAATTCATCATAATTTTTAAATGTTGCAGCTTGAGAATGCAGAATTGAGAAAAAAAATATTAAAAATGATAAAAATATTTTTTGCATACTATTTGATACATTAAATTAAGACAAAAATGACTCAAAAAAAAACCCAGATTGAGCTAATTAATTTAAACTAATAGTTGTGTCTCCAAGAACTTCGATAGGTAGAAATATCACCTACAGCGGCATCAATTTGCACTAAGTCCTTAGTAGCCTGACACTCTTTCTTTTTCTTAGCATCAGTAATTGAGTCACAATTAGTCTGACCTGCAATGTTGGCAAATATTTTACCAGCAAAAACGATCACTTTAGATAAAACACCTTGGCCAACGTATTTACATGCATAACTTTTTTGAGATCCAACATTTTTACCAAGTTGGGAAGAAATATTGGTTCCACATTCATCATCTAATCCACAAATCATAGCATCACCTAAACTACATGCATTAACGGATGATGAAGGTTTATAAATTGGGAAATAAACCAAACCTCTACTAACCGTAGGTTCTGCAGTAACTTTTCTAAAATCTTTTAATGTTGCATACCAACCTTTGTCTGCTTTTTGAGGGCAGCTTGCACCAGTTGTATCTTTTGTAACATCTTTACATTTTGTTAAATCGTTAATATTTTTAGCTGGGGCAGGGTCTATTGTTCCATCCACATCTTTGTACATTGGATAGTTTTCATCTTTTATTCCTAATAATAAATTTTGAACTCCTTTAGTTCTATCTGCAATTCTATCAAAATCTCCAGTTCCAGCAAATAACCAAAGAGTGTTAGTTGTTTTTCCTATACCTGCATCCATAGAGTGGTACATGTATCTTCCATTTGTTTTAGTGGATCCCGCCCAAAATAAAGTTGTATTATCATAGATATCTATTTTTTTACCAGTTTTTGGATCTCCATTATCAAAAGCCATATTAGTTAAATTAAATTTTGTAATTTTACCTTCAAAGTCATTTAAATAAACTAATGCACCTCTAAAGTTCAAACCTCTTGTTGTATCTGGAGTAACAACTACAGGAGATCCTGGTGTAGAATTTATAATGTCACTTGCTAAACTATCTTGAATGTCGATTACTTTTTCAATACTTCCTGGATTAGTACTATCTTCAAGATCAATTACAAATAATGCGTTACCAACTCCTTCAAATTGAGTTCCGTAACCTCCACCCATCACTGCAACATATCTATCATCATTTAAGTTTGTATCTGTTCGACCATCTGTTGGTAGTCTAAATATTCTTGGAGCAGACCAAGTCTCACCAAGTTTACTATAATCATATTCAGGTTGTTGTGTAACTCCAGTTGCTTTTGAACTTGATTTAATTTCAAATCCTACATTTGAACTTTGTGTTGTACATGTTCCAGCAGGAGCACTCGCACATGAATCGTAACCATAATAAGTTATATCATGTGAAAAATTAATTATAGTTTGACCACTACTATTATTTGTTACTGTAAAACTATTATAATTATTTCCGTCTTTAGTAATTCTTAGATCAGCTTTACTTAATCCATTAACCGGGAAGGTCCAAGTTTTAGATTTAAAACATTGATTATTACCTGTTCCATCGCAAGTTTGAGATCCCCTATTATCATTTGCATTATCCTGAACTTGAACTGCTTCGTTTAATGAAGAAAGTGCATAAGAAGTTGCTATGTAATTAAATGAGCTTATGCTCGAATTATGATCCATTACATGAACTGTATGAAGCACTTTATCGTTTAATACTGAGACTAAATGCAAAGGTTTTAGTGGTTCGGTTACATCTAAAACAGAGAAACCTGCACCACCTCTACCATACGGTATAAATAATATAGTGTGCCATTTTTTTGAGTTATCTAAAGCGCTTTTAAAATACATATCATGAACAGTTGCTGATCCATCAACTCCAAAAATTGCATTAGATCCTCCTTTACCAGCTCTGTTTAAATTTTGGTTTACCATTGTTGGAAAAGATTGCAGTAATAAAGGTGGAGCGAAAGCCCACATTTCTTGTCCATTTTTTGCATCGAAAGCATGCAACAATCCATCATTAGCACCAACATAAATCATTTCTTTTCGGTTAATATTTGATTTTGCCCAAGCATCATATCCGTTGATAGATCTCCAATAAGACTCTTGATTAGTGGACGCAAATGACGTGTCTGCACCCGGTGCTCCAACTACAACTAACTCTGAATGATATATATCTCCAAGAGGATTTTTTCTAATTTCTGTTAATTTACAATCCGCATCATAATCGAAATAATCTTGACCTCTGATAAAATTAATTAATCCTTTGATATCATCATCATTCCCATCAGCAACTCCTGAGGCACTAGCACATCTTGTTGTATTTTGAGGTCTAATACTTCCAGTGGTTGTTCCTTGAGTTTTAGAATGATATTCCTGAACTTCATTATTTGTTAATTGAAATAAATTATTGATTGCTGTTGCATTGCTATCAACAAAATTATTATAATCTGTTTTATAATCTATTCCATTTAGAGCAGTCCAAATTTTTCTTTTTGTAATATTTTGTTTTAGAACATCTGAAGCACTCCAATTACCTTTATCATTTACATCAATAACACCACTTGAATTGATAGCTGTTCGTTTTAATGTTCCTTGCCATTCTTCATTTTGCACATAATCAAATTGTGCTTGGAATAGTGATCCATCTTTTTCAATGGTTGCAGTAATTGCAGGTGCAGTAAAAGATAATTTACTTGCAATAACTTGCATGATCGCAGCTTTTAATTGTGCCTTTAATGCAGCAGTAGTGTTTGCAATAATAACATCATTGGTTCCACCAGCTTGAGCCATCGCTCTAAAGTTTCTAATCCCCCAACTTCCAATTCCCCCACCATAAGCAACTGTAAAAGTTTTTATTCCGTGTTGAGTTCTAAGTGCTGTCGTACTTCTTATAGCAGTACTATGTCCTCCCCAAGAACCATCTCCAATAACCAAAACATAACTATTCTGACAAGTTAAATTTTTATCAATAGGGGATAGACTACTATGGAGATAATATTCTTTTGCTTGTTTTGCCCAATCAGCAGCATTCGTTCCACCACCAGGACTAACTGATGATACAGTTGAATTAATTCTTGCAGCTCCAGCTTTATGAGCTCTAACAGTTATACATGCTCTACTATCACAAGGAGTTGCTTTACCAGTTGTAATATTACCACTCCAACTTCTAAAACCAACACCACTACTCCATGATGATGACCAGTAACCAAATCCAAAATTAACTCCTGAGGTTAATGAAGAGTCGGTGACAATTGCTTTAATTGCTTCATGAGCACCTGTCATTCTAGTGCTAACAGATCCACCAATAGATTTGAGCGCAGTTAAGTTTAAGTCATAAATTTTAACACCATTATTATAATAATCTGCAATACCTACTCTGTTATTAGTGGCATCTATTGCGACATTTCTAGGGTAATATAATCTTGGATTTGAGGTCGTACCACCTCTACAACAACCTCCTTTACTAGCCCTAGATGTGACACCATTTTTATTTGTCCATAATGTAACTTTGATTATTGAGTGACTATAATAATCTGAATAGTATATAATTCTGTCATCCGTTGGATGAGCAACCATTCCATAACTGCGACTAGTACCGTCACTAATTCGCGACTGATAATTAGTTTCCGGACATTTAGTGCTAGCAGTAATTGGAAATCTATAGGTATATTGGCTATTCTTTATATACATATTACTACCAGACTGATCTACAGTCATTGCAGTAGAGTATCTTCCGTTGTTACGTAGATTGCCACTATAACTGCATGATATATTGGTATTAGTTGATAGGTTTCTAACAATTATATTATTTCTATCTATAGAATATAAAATATTATTTTGTATTTGAAACGCATGAGGGTACGACCCAGTGAAAGTAACTGTCTCACATTTTTTTGTACTTAAATTGTATCTAACAATTTTTCTTGTATAATAAGAATTAAAGTACAAATATCCATTATGCACTTGCATATCTTTTGGATAATAAACTGGACAATTACCACCTGAGGAAGTTCCTCGATAAGTTCCAGATGATCCAAAATTTACATCTAAAGTATTATTAGAATAACTAAATTTTTTAATACCATAAGTGTAGTATTGGCTTATATAAACATCTCCACTGCTATCAAATGCCAGTGCTTCTGGATAATAAACAGTTGTCCCACCAGTCATTCTTGCACCCATACTTCCAGATTTATCTAGAAGAATTAAGATATTAGCAGGAACATCACCTTGACCTGACCCAGGAGGTAATGCTTTTGCAAAAACATTTCCAGTTAAAATTAAAAATAAAATAGAAATTTTTAAAATTAAATTTTTAAAACTCATTTTATTTTAACCCTTCCTTTAATTCATCCATTTCAATTTGATTATAAAACTCACCAAGCTTTTGATCATATTCTAAATTTGAAATATATAATTCTTCTTCAATTAACTCTTCTTCATTTGTAGTTCTTTTATAGACCACAATACTTTGACCATTTTCCCAGACTTCAAAATTATTATAAGCTTTTGGATTAAAACCGGTATCAAAGTCGCCATAAACTTTTTTAGCATAATTCATTAAAGTTAATTTATCGCTCTCGGTATTTTTACCATCATTTAAAACTATCATTCTAAGAGCTGCTAAATTCATATTATCAGGTTCCCCTAAGAAAATATATTCAACAGCAATTTCCATACTCAATTGATCATTGGGACATACTTCAGGTGATGGAACGGGTAACATGAACTGACCCTTGAACATTGGCATTGGTTCAGTAAATTTTTCAACAAATTGATCGTTTTTTTTATCACCAATATTTAGTAAAAAATTACATTTTGCTAGAGCATTTGAGGTACTAAAGATAATTATGGATAATAAATAAAAGACAATTTTTTTCATGTTCTCTTTATATATATAAACATACTAATAGATATTTTTCTACCGCTTGAAATAGGTCAAATTTTACACACTTATTTTGGTAAAATAACTAGACTTTCAAGGGTTACAATAAGAGTAGGGGTGCCAGTATTTATTCCACATCCATAAACCCTATAAGCCATACCATCAAGACCACTGTCTTTTGCACCTTTTTTAATACTAGTTCCAGTTCCTCTAAAAGGAGCTGCACCAACTCGGGTTATAAAGTATTCAAAATAATACTTATCAAGATATTCTTTCTCTTTTTTATTGCTTATTCCTCTATTAATTTCGCCATCATAAAGTAATTTTCCAAAATTCCAGCTTTCTGCAGCAACTACTTTAAATGTTGTTCGATCAAAACCAGTAAAACTGTTATAACAACTCCTATCTTTATTAGGGTCATATCTATTATATGGAGAAGTATTACCGTAATTTATTTTATCCATACGGCCGTCATAAACTTTAGTTTGATTTGCTGCTAAATTCTTTTTTGTTAAATCTCTGGTATGAGTTTTGGTATCCCAAGGTCCTAAAAACTGATTTAAAATATATTTTTCACCCTGAATTAAAGCAGTTTCAGCAACATAAAATGTTTGCTGATATTCATCACTTGAATTATTGCTTTTGTGGTCTCCAGCTGACATCACAATTAATGTTCCACCCATTAACGACATTGCAAGCAAAAGCACTAAAGATAGTATTAAAGCAAATCCTTTTTCACTATTATGTTTCATAGAAGCCCCAAATTTCTAGTATTTGCAGATATAATTATACTTTCTCTTAAGTACTTATCTATTTTACCAATATCTCTTTTACTATCCTCTAAAGATTTTTTTATTCTTTTTTTACTTTCTTTAAAAAATTCTTTTCTAGATCTTTTAGTTAAAGCAATATCAACAGATTTTATTTTATAGACTAAATCTTTAGTTGAATTAGTAGCAGTAGGAGGAGGAGAAATTAATTTTCCATTTTCATCAATAGCATGAAAAACTAAATCTTGAACGTAGTCGACAACCTTTTCTTTACTATAAGTTCGCTCATCATTTATATTAGTTCCAACTAATTTATCCCCATCAGGATTTTTCCAACTCAAACTTGTTTCATCCCACTTTTCTTTTTTTTTGTAAACCGCAAAGGCATCAATATAAACATTGTTAGCACTAGATTTTGTTTTATCTATAATTTTAGATTTTTCACAAAAATAACTAACTTTAAATTTTTCAAAAGTGTATTGCGGAGTTTTTGATTTGTTAAAAGCTACATCACCATATACAATTTCAATTTTATCGCATTCGGAACCAAAGTTTTTACCCTTAGTAATTTTAATTGGGATATGTTCGTTAGTTGTTTTTATAGTATCATTAAAATATTTAAATCCTGCCATCCTCACATCTCTAACTATCATTCCTACTAGGTTTCTTGCTGACTGAGATATTTGAGCTTTATCACTTACTTGGCTGTATGAATTATTTACCACTGTGTAAGATGTAAACATTGCGCCCATCATAATCATAGAAATTACTATACCAATTAAGATTTCTATTAATGTTACACCTGAAATTGAATTTAGTTTTTTTTTCATTTATTTAATTGGAAAATATAAATATTTAGTTTTTTTTCCGTTATTCATTTTAGCTTCCATTCTACCAATATATATTTCTTCATAGACTGCTGAATTTCTATCTAGGTTTTTAAAGTTACAACTTTTACCAGATACTTTATTGTTGCAGATATCATATATCTGAAGTGCTTTTTTATCTTCAGTTGTTCCTTGATTATCTTTGGCATTACATTTTACACGATCTTTAGAGAATCTGAATTTCCATTTTTGAATTTTGTTTTGAAATGCATTTGAATACTCAGTCTTACTCGTTGGAAATCCACCACAAGTATTCATTGACCAAGCAGGATTATCTTTTTTATTCTTTTTTTCTGCAATTAATTTATCTAAAAATACATTTTTACTTGCATCCACACTATCTCTATCTGAAATAATGTCTTCAGCTATCATACTTACGAGATAATTCATTTTTGTTCTCTCTCCTGAGACATCAATTGATCTGATTGAATACTGAACCATTTGAAAAACTGCAATAAATCCTATTCCAATTATCGCAGTTGAAACCAAGGCTTCTAATATTGATATACCTTTTTCATTGGCTTTATTTTTTATTTTATCTAACCCAGTCACCATTATTCCATCTAAATTTTCTAACGTTACCAAATCTAGACCATGATATCAAATAGGCAGGTTTTGATAAGTTTTGAGGGTTACATATACCTGAGCCACCAGTATTGTTAAAAGAACAGACAATTATATAGGCATAAGTCTTAGTCGTTGAGTTATCTAATTTAATACCTTTATTTGTATTCAGTGTTTTTCCATCAATTTGGTAATATTTTTCATTTGATGAAAAGCAAACGCTATCAGAACCTGAAGTGTGTATAGAAACATTTTTTATATTGTAATCAAATATCCAATCTTCCCAATCTCGAGAAGACATTCGAGTACAAGAAGGAAACGTTCCTGAATTAAGCCTGGTGGTTAATTTGGATTTTGTCATCCCTCTACCTCTAATTGTTATTCCTTGAGATTTGCTTTTTGAATTAATTGCCAGAACTTCTACGTAAGGATAAGTTCCTCTTTTTGCTTGAGCGTTCATACCTGCTACAACGTCTGCAATTTTTTCAGCTGCAACTCTTACTTCTCTATCTTTTTTCCAACTCGCAAAATTTGGAACTCCAATAGCACTTATGATACCTATAAGAGCAACAACTACTAATAATTCTAAAAGTGTAAAACCTTTAATGTCCTTCTCTTGCAGCACTTTGATCGATCTTCCCATTTTTAACCAACTCTTCTAATGATTTTTCCATAGTGATCATACCATCTCTAACAGAAGTTTGCATTATACTTGGGATTTGATGAATTTTTGCTTCACGAATTAAGTTTTGAACAGGTGGAGTGCATTTCATAACCTCAAAAGCAGCCACTCTTCCTGCACCATCTTTTGTTTTAAGCAATCTTTGTGTTACTACCATTTTTAAAGAGGTAGAGATTTGTGCTCTAATTTGTTCTTGTTGCTCAGGTGGAAAAACGTCTATAATTCTATTTATTGTTGCAGGCGCCCCACTTGTATGAAGTGTTCCAAAAACTAAATGTCCTGTTTCAGCAGCTGTTAACGCCAGACTAACAGTTTCTAAATCCCTCATCTCTCCAACTAAAATTACATCAGGGTCTTCCCGTAATGCAGCTTTTAATGCATTAGCAAAAGATTGAGTTTGTTTTCCAACTTCTCTGTGAGAAATTATACTTCTATTATCTGCGTGTATAAACTCAACAGGATCTTCTACTGTTAATATGTTTGCGGTTCTTGTTTTGTTAATCTCATTAACTATTGCAGCAAGTGTAGTTGATTTGCCAGATCCTGTTGGACCAGTTACTAAAACTAAACCTTTATGAAAATCAACTATATCATAAAGTGATTGAGGTAGATCGAATTGATCCATACTTGGAATTTTACTTTCAACTCTTCTTAATACTGCTGCTGGTCCATTAATAGTTTTATAAAAGTTAGCTCTAAATCTTAATCCACTTAACATTACAGCAGAGTCTAGTTCGTGAGTTGTTTCAAATTTTTCAAGCTCTGTTTCATTACAATTCATTGAAAGAAGATCTTTAAGATCTTGAGGTTTGACCAATACTTCTTGAACCATTATTATTTCTCCAGTTTGTCTATAAGCAAGTGGAGATCCAGCTCTAATATGAAAGTCAGAGATTTTTTTATTATTTTTTGCTAATTCTTCTAATTTTTCAAACATAATATAATTAATAATTAGTTATCTATATTATCTGAGTTAATTTTCAAATATATATTAACAAAAAACAAATTTATATTGTTTGAGTAATAGTTTGATTTACTTTGCTTAAGGTAATATTATTAGACATAGTTAAGTTAAATATAAATTATTATGAAAAATCCGTTTGGTAATTTGTTTAAAAAAGCCCAAAAAACAGGAGATGCCATTGCTCCGGATACAGGTTCCAAAATTAAGAAAAAAGGTTTTCTTGAAAATTTTTTAAAAAATAGAATGGGTAAAAAAGCAGCCCAAGGTGAAGATGTAGTTGGTGTTGAATTAACTCCTACCGAAATAAGGTTAGCACAATTAGCATCTAATAAATCTAATCAGTGGGTGTTAGAGAAATTTTTTGTTCACAAAGTAGAGGGAATGCCAGATGGAGGATCAGTTTTAGATAATCGTGATTTAATCGGTCAACAGTTACAAGTAGCGCTACAAAGATCAAAAATCACAACCACTAATGCTGCAATTGCTATTCCTGTTACAAGCGCAATTATAAGAGTAGTTACGGCTCCTTTAATGAGTGATGAAGAATTAAAAGTAGCAATTGAATCGGATTCTCTATGGGAAAACTTAGTTCAACTTACAGACAATTTAAAAGATTATTCAATATTTCATCAGGTCATTAATAGAGATGATAAAGCAAATACAATGGATATTTTATTTGTTGCTTCGAAATTATCAGATATTAATAGTTATACTTCTATTATTAAAAAAGGTGGATTAAACGCAGTTATAATTGACGTTAAATGTTTTGCGTTAAAATCAGCTGTTGACCAAATTAACCAGATATCAGGTTCAATTGAAGATGTTAATCTAACTGCTATTCTAGAGTTTGGGTTGGACGAAAATTATGTAATGATTTTATATGAAAACAATCCAATCATAACAGATATTTTTATCCGTGGGGCTGATCGAAACACTCTTCAATTATCTGACAACCAAGAAGAGATGGATGCTTTAGTTAGAAGATATACAACTCAAGTAAAACAAGCCATTCAAGATTTTGAAACTAAATATGAAAAAAGAATTAGAAATTTGAAAGTAGTTTCAAACTTAACAAATGTAGATACATATCTTGAAAGATTTAGAAAAAATTTAGTTAACACTGGCTTTAATTTATTTGACCCCATAAAAGATATAAAAGTTCCAGCCCAATTAGAAGAAAATGTTAATTATCAAAACAAATCTTACTTTGCGTCAGTTATTGGTCTAGCATTTAGAAAACTTGATGTCTTCGGTTACTTTAAATTTGTAACCGCAGTTAAAAATATTAACTTGCTTCCAAATAGAGACAATATGATTGCTCAAAAAAAAGCAAAAGCATATTCAAACTTTGCTTTTAAAGGTGTTGTAGGCGTCGTAGCAGCCATATACATTCTATTGTTTGGTTTTGCATTCTGGCAAATTAATACTCTCAATCAAAAACTAACAGGGTATGACCAAGTTGTTACTGATCATGAGCTTAAAACATTAGAAAAAAATAAAGTAGCAAAAGAACTCGGTAAAATTAAAAAATCACTTGATTTAAGTAGGTCAATTGTATCAAATAAATCATCAAGTTTTAGGGTATTAGCTCAAGTTGCTTCCTCAGTTCCAAAAAGAGTTCGATTTAATTCAGTTGAATACAATGGATCAGATTTAATCATAATTGAAGGAGAGGCCTATAGTGATCAAGATATTTTAAAATTAATCGATAATTTAAATGGAAAAAAACTTATTGCTCAAGCATCACTTGCCAGCATGAGTTTGCCATCTCAAGAAGCGGGAAAAATTACAATGAAAGGTTTTAGAATAGCCTGTGTATTGGAGAAAAGCTAATGGATTTAAAAAATTTAAAAGTTGAAGATATAAAAGCTAAACTTCAAGCAGTAGATAAAAAAACTTATATAAAATTTGGTATTGGCTTTGGTGCAATTATACTTTTTTTAATAATTTATTATGCCATTTTAAATCCTATCGTTAATGATAAAAAAGCTCAATACCAAGATAAAGTATTAAAAGAAAATGAAATTCTAGAAATGAATAATGAAATCATTACCATGAAAACTAGGATTAAAAAAATTACCCCAGAATACAAAAAATCTTCAGCATTATTTCATTCAAAAGCTGAGGTTGAAGACTTGTATTCTAGCTTGAGTAAATTTGCGGCAGTCAATGGTTTAGTAATTTCTAAAATTGAAAAGCAAAAACCAAAACCTGTTTTAAAAGACGGGTCAATGCCCGAAGGAGAGGAAGCTCTAGATTTAAGTGCCATATCTTATTATAAAATCCCTGTTGAATATGAAATAACAGGTAATTTTTTAGGTTATATCAAATTTAAAAGAGATATTTCAAAATCGAAAAAAATGCTAAACTTTGACAAGGAGATGATAAGTGTAGTACAAGAGAGTACAACCGGAGCGATAATTGCAACAGGAGACTTAACAATAGTAGGACTTCCAGATGAATTTTTTTAAAATTTTAATTATTATATTTTTTGGTTTGCTATCAGTAAGTTTTTCACATGCTGATAATCATGTTGAAATAGTTGAAAAGGCAAAAGAGGTTGTCAAAAGCTTAGAGTCAAATAGTGTTGACGATGAAGAGGTTCCTTTAAATGATCCATTTGCAGGTAACGAAGCATCTTCAAGTGCCAATATGAACATTCCTGAAGGTGAAGCGGAAGATGAAATGAGTCTATATAATTTTAAATTAGCAGGATTAATTTCTGGCAAGGACCATAGCTATATATCTTTAGTAAATTCTAGTGGAGAGTTTGTGAACTTAACAATAGGTCAATATTTAGGTAAAATAAAATTAGTTGATTTAAGAATTACAGAAGCCATTTTCGAAAAGGATGACAAAAGTTATATAATTTTAGATTTTAACAATCAAATAAGAGAAACAAATGAATATTAATAAATATCTTTCTTTATTTATTTTAATTATTTTTGCTCTTGTTTTAAACGGATGTGCTAACTCAAAATATAACAAGCCATTTAAGCACAATACTCCTTTAATTAAAGACGATATTAGAAAAGCAGGACAGTCAGAAATAGCTAAAACTTTAGAAATGGGACCAAAGCCTATTGAGGGAGATACTAGAAAATTAGGTAAAAGAAAAAAAATATCTTCACAAAAACAAAGAAATTATTTAATTATTTCCGATCAATATCCAAAATTAAAACAGAGAATAACTCTTAAATTTCAAAATTTAGACTTTAAAGAGACGATGAAATTAATGGGTAAAATTGGTGAAATTAACATGTTGGTTGGTGATGAGGTTGCAGGTGCAATTTCAGCAGAATTAGTGGATGTTCCTTGGGATAAAGCTCTCCAAGCATTATTGGATATGAAAAATTATGCCTCCGATGTAGATATCACAAGTAATTTAATAAGAATTCATTCTCCAGAAACATTAACTCAACAGGAAAGCTATAAATCTTCAAGAGCATCAGCTTTAAAGAAAAAAGTTGAGCTAGAGGATAGTGTTGAACCAATTTTTTCTGAAATATTTAGACTTTATTACATCAGTCCAGCTCAAGCAAAATCGACATTAGATGAATTATTTACAGCACAAGGAGGAGAAGGAAGTAGTTATAGTCCAATTCAAATAACTGAAGAAATAACAACAAGATCTATAATTGTGAGAGGAAAAGAAAAAGATTTAGATGTTGTAGATAAAGTGATCAAAGAAATTGATGTGAGAACTAAACAAGTTTTAATAGAAGCATTCATAGTTGAAGCAAACTCAGACTTTGAAAGAGCATTGGGAACTAGATTAGGCGGATATTATAAAAGAAATAATGAAGTTTTGGGAGGTGTTGTAGGAAGTGGTAGTAGTGGATCAGCAGGAGTTACTGGAACGACTGCAACAATAGGATCAACTACAGATTCGTTGACGAACTTTGCAGCAACAGGAGCTACAAGTGGAATAGGAATTCTAAAACAAACAGGTTCAGCTGTTTTAAAAGCAGAGATAACTGCATTAGAAGTAATGGGAATGGGTAAGACTATTTCAAATCCAAAAATATTTACAATAGATAATCAATCTGCAACAGTTACACAAGGTGAGGAAATTCCATATCAAACAACATCAGACGGAACTACCTCAACATCATTTAAAGAAGCAGCATTAAAATTAGAAGTTACACCAAGTATTATTGGAGATGGGAACGTATTACTAACTATTCAAGTTAACAATGACACCCCTAATAGATCAGCAGGAGGTGATGAGCCTCCAATAAATAAAATGGAAATTGTAACAAAACTATTAGTTGCAGATGGAGATATTGTGGTTATTGGTGGAATTAAAAAGAATGTAGTTGCAAATAGTAAATCACAAACACCCGGAATTGGAAATGTTCCAGTAATTGGAAATTTATTTAAAGGAAAATCAGGATCTGATAATTTAGACGAATTATTAGTGTTTATTGCACCTAGAATTTTATAATGATTAATATAAGTCGAGAAGCTGAAGTTAATTTGATTAACATTCTAATTGATCAAGATGTTATTTCTGGAAAAGATCTAATTAGTATTAAAAAAATATCTACAGATGAAAATAAAACCCAGCTTGAAGCTGTTTTTCAATTAGAGTTAACAGACGAAGATAAAATTTTAAATTTATTGATAAGTGAGCAATCATTAGAAGTTATTGATTTAACAACTATTGAAATTACTGATGAATTGAAATCAATTCTACCATCAAACTATATTAATATGAATTTTATTGCTCCATTTAAAATTGATGGAAATATTTTGCATATTGCAATACCAGATAGTTCAAAATTAAGTTTGATGAGAAATCTTAAAACTATAACAAAAAAAGAAATTGAATTACATGGAGCTAAAATATCTCAAATCTCTAGTTTTATTGAAGTCTTAGCCAAAGATGGAGAAACAACTATAAAAAATATCCAAGAAGCAAATGAAATAAAAGAAAAGACTAAAACTTTTGACTATGATGTTGATGAAAGTGCTGAACTTTTAGATGAAAGTCCTGAGGAAGAAATTGAAGCAATAGAGAACGAGTCTGATGTTATAAAATTTAGTACGGCAGTGGTTGCAGAAGCAATTAAATCAGGTGTATCTGATATTCATATTGAGCCATTTAGATTTTCATCGAGAGTTAGATATAGAACAGATGGTATCTTACAAGAACAAGAACATTTTGCAAAATTTTTACACTCGAATTATGGAGCGGTAGTTACACGTTTTAAAATTATGGGTAAATTGGATATTGCTGAGAGAAGATTGCCCCAAGATGGTGCAATTCCTTTTAAAATAGATGGTAAAGTAATTGATCTTCGTCTTTCGATTTTACCGACAGCTACAAATGAAAGAATCGTAATGAGGGTTCTAAATAAAGATGCAGGAGATATTAGTTTAGAACAATTAAATTTTGAGGAGCAAGATTTAAAAAATTTAAGAAAAGCGATACATGGGACCCAAGGACTTGTTTTGGTAACTGGACCTACAGGATCTGGTAAAACAACAACTCTTTATAGTATTTTAAAAGAGGTATCCAAACCTCACCTGAATATTTTAACAGCTGAAGATCCTGTTGAATATGAATTAGATGGAGTAGGCCAAGTTCAAATTAAAGACGATATTGGTTATGATTTTCAAAGAGCATTGAGATCTTTTTTAAGACAAGACCCTGAAATTATTCTTATTGGTGAGATGAGGGATAAAGAAACAGTAGACATTGGTTTGAAAGCTGCACTTACAGGTCACTTAGTTTTTAGTACACTTCACACTAATGATGCCCCAAGTTCAATTACTAGACTTCAAAATATGGGTACTCCAGATTATTTAATTAGTGCAGCAGTTACTTTGATTTTAGCTCAAAGGTTAGCAAGAAAAACTTGTCCTAACTGCAGAGTACCAGATGAAGATATTACTCCTAAAGCTTTAACAGATTTTGGTTTTACTGTTGAGGAGGCTTCAAGAGCTAAAGCTCAAAAGGGAGAGGGTTGTAGTCAATGTAAGGATTCAGGTTATAAAGGTAGAATGGGTATCTACGAAATTTTAAGTGTTTCAAAACCAATTAAAGAAGCAATTTTAGCAAAAGCAACTACACCAGAGCTAAAAGCGATTGCTATGAAAGAAGGGTTTAGAACTATGCAAGATATGGGTAGAGAATTAATTTTAACAGGTGATTTAAATTTTAGAGAATACGATCGGGTTCTTTCTACAGAAGGTTAAATTGAATGTCTTCAGAAACTTATACATACAAAGGTATCTCAGCAGGAAAATATATCGAAGGTGATATAGAAGCTCTAAATCAAGAAGAAGCATCTTTTAAATTAAAAGAGCAAAAAATAATCATAACTAATTTAACAAAAACTAAAAAGAAGAAAGCAACTACTAAAGAAAAGAAAAAAAGTGGTGGGTTTTCATTTGGAAAGAAAAAAGTCACTCCTCAAGATACAATGATGTTTTCAAAGCAATTTGCAACTATGGTTAAAGCAGGTTTGCCAATTTTAAGTACACTTGGGATGTTAAGAGATCAAATAGAGCACCCAACTTTAAAAGAAATTATTGAGGAAATTAGAAGAAATCTAGAAGGAGGTATTACTTTATCAAAATGTTTTGAAAGATACCCTGATATCTTTGACAATATTTACATAAATCTTATCAAAGCTGGAGAAGCAAGTGGAAAATTAGATGATTTCTTACTTAAGCTGGTTGTTTCACTTGAAAAAAGAGAGAAAGTGAAGAAGAAAATTAAAGGTGCTTTAATGTACCCTGCAGTTATGTTTTTTACAGCAATTACTGTAATGGTTTTTATGTTAATTAAAGTAGTACCAGTTTTTGCAGAAATGTATGAAGGAATGGGTGTAGCTTTACCAGCATCAACTGCTGCTATTATGACGGCTAGTAATTTTATGAGAGGTTCTGGTGGAGGAACTTTGGCAATAGTTCTTATTACTGGATATATTATATTTAAAGTATCAATAACTAAATCAGCAGCACTAAGATATAAATGGCATAAACAAATGCTTAAGATGCCAGTTTTTGGAGATATGATTTTAAAATCTTTGATTGCAAGAATAGCATTAATTATGGGTAACTTAAGTGCAGCAGGTGTTAACCTTTTAGAAGCTCTTGAGATTGCAAAATCAGTTAGTAATAATGACGTTGTAACAACTGCACTAGAGAATGTTAAAAAAGGGGTTTTTTCTGGAGATACATTAACAAAATTATTTATGAAAGAACCTGTGTTCCCTCCAACTTTTAGTCAGTTGATATCTGTTGGAGAGCAAACTGGAAATTTAGATGAAATGTTTAGCTCTGTATCTGGTTATTATGAAGAGGAGTTTGATACTTCAGTTGATAATATGTCTAGTTTAATTGAACCAATTATGATTGTTTTTATGGGTACGATGATTGGTGGATTAATGATTGCGATGTATTCACCAATATTCAATGTAGGTGCAATCATTGGTGGATAATTTCTTTTAAAATGCTTTTGTTAAAATTAAGTGATTAACCCAATTTACTTTAGTTGTTTTAAATACAACTTCATCCATAATTTGACCAATAAAAAAAGTTCCAAGACCACCTGCTTTTATATCATCTAAATCTCTGGGCTTTATATTTGATGGTACAACTGGTTTACCTTTATCCATTAATTCCATAGATAAGACATTATTATTAAACTTGATTATAATTTTCATTTCATCTTCAGTTGGTTGATTATTATAACCATGTTTAACTATATTTTGCGCAGCTTCTGCTAATGCCAAGACTAAATCATCTGTATGATTTTCAAATATTGAATTTTTTTTAAACAGCTCTCTAGCAAAAACTCTAACTTCTCTTAAGCTAGCTGACTCAATTTTAAAATTTTGAGTTTCTTCAAAGTTCATCAATCTAAGTTTAAGATTTGCTCTAGCTTAGCCATCATGATTACTTTAAGCACTGATTTGCTTATTTCTTTTAATATTACTTTTGTTCCAAGTTCAGTTGCTTGTTGATGGCTTTCAATGAGGACAGAAATTCCAGAAGAGTCCATATATTCAACGTCTTTTAAATTCAAATGAACTTCTTTTTTAGCCTCGATTAAAGGCATAATAACTTCTTTAGCTTTTTCAGTGACATCCATGTCTATCTCACCGTTTAAAAAAACAGTTGCGATGTTACCTTCTTCTGTAACTTTGTATGTCATATGCATTATATTTATTAAATTTTAGTAAAAATCAACATTTTTTAACACTTTAACCCAATATGGATATAAGGTACTTTTAAAATATAAAAAAAAAGATATAGTTTTTTAAAAAAATTTTTAATTTAAAAAACCAGGAGATATAAAAATGAAAAAAAAAAACCAAAAAGGTTTTACATTAATTGAACTTTTAGTAGTAGTTGCCATTATTGGAATACTAGCAGCTGTAGGAGTAGTGGCGTACTCAGGTTATACTGCTGGAGCAAAGAAACAAGCAGCTAAATCAAATCATTCAGCTGTCACAAAATACATAGCTGCAGAATTACAAAAATGTAATCTTGGTGAAACAACAGTCATGGGTGGTAATCTAACTTGTGCAAATAATAATGTTGCAAAAACAGTTACCGCTGCAATTAAAGGTTTGTCAGACTTTCAAAATCCATATAATACGGCAGTAAAAGCTTTAAGAAGTTCTGTTGCATTTAATACTGATGCTGATGTAGGTTTTACTAATCTGTCAGCTAGTGGTAACAATGTTCGTATCAGGACTTGTTTTGCAACCGCATGCACTTCTGCTGACAACAAAAAACAAACAGATGTTGCTGTTGAATAGTTTGTAATTTTTCTTAATTTTAATTATATGACAATTAAAAGCTCAGGCTTTACATTAATTGAACTTTTAGTTGTCGTTGCAATTTTAGGTATAATTGCTGCAATAGGGATTTCGAGTTATAATGGTTATGTAGCAGGAACTAAGCAAAAGTCTGTTGAAAATGCAATGATGCAGATGTCTTTAGGACAAACAGAATATTATTCTCAGAATGGATATTATTATCCGCAAAAGACTTCAAACAATTGTAGTCCAACGAGTAGCACTACTTCTGATATTGAAAAAAAACTTCTTGGGGATGGAACTGAGGGACCAGATGTAATACCAGAAGAGCTTGGTTACAATGTTTGTATATGGAGATCTTCTCAGGGAAAATATGGAATAGTTGCCAAACAAGATAGTGGCACATGTGAAATAAAAATGTCAGACATGGGAACTTACACTAGAACAAAGTGCTAATTAGTTAATTAATAATGAATTTTGAAAATCTTAGAAATGAGCTCTTAAAGTTAATTAAATCAAATGACTCAAAAAAAAACAAAATTTATGCATCATTCAGCTTAGGTTGGATAATCTTTATTGGATATTTGACTTGGTGGAATGGATTGAATAGCTTAGCTTTAGACAAAAGTTTTAAATGGGATGAATGGTTTTGGTTTGGTGTTGTTCCTGCTTTAGCTCCATATTTATTTCATTATATTTGGAATAATAAAAAAACTTCTGAAAAAAAAAATTACTTTAAAGAGTAAACTTCAAAATTATTTATTTAACTCATAATGAGCACTTATTATCTATTATTCAATAGATATAGATATAATTATCTATAGAATTTTCATCATTTAGTAGCTAAAGTTTATTTAATTAAAATAAAGTCAGGGGTAATATGAAGTTTTTTAAAAAGATATCTGCAACATTTTTAATGTTATTTTTTTCAACTAATTTATTTGCTGCTCAAAGTCAGATTGCGCAGGTTAATGGAATGATGTGTATTAAGTGCCAAAAGATGGTTACAAAAGCTTTACAATCTGCAAGTCCAGATGCAAAAGTTACAGTATCTTGGCCCGAAGGAGTTGCCATATCTGCTTTTGGAGATAAATCTAATCTTACAGATGAAGACTATAAAAACGCAATTTTAGGGACAGGTTTTGAAGTGATGAAAGTAGTAAGCGTTGATAAAATTATCTCAGATGCCGAAGAAGCAAGACAATTAGTAGATTAATTAGTCAAAAATATTGTGACTGGAGCTGAAACTCAAATATTAATTAATGAGCTTCAGTCAAAGATTGATCAGCTTCCAACTAAAAGTACGCTTAAAGCATTAGAGTATCGTCTCGATGCAATCTTACAGGCAAATCTTGATACATTCTGGTTATTGATATGTGCAATACTTGTATTCTTAATGCAAGCAGGCTTTATGTGTTTAGAGTCTGGTTTATCTAGAACTAAAAATAATATTAACGTTGCTCTAAAAAATATAACAGATTTTGGAGTAGCGGTTGTAATATTTTGGGCATTTGGTTTTGCTTTAATGTATGGAACAAGTGTCTCAGGATTGTTTGGTAATAAATTCTTTTTTTTCACTACCAAGGTTGCTGGCTATCAAACTTACTTTGTTTTTCAAGCAATGTTTGTTGCAACTGCTGCAACTATTATTTCAGGAGCTGTCGCTGAAAGATTAAAGTTTTTTTCTTATGTAATTATCACGTTTTTTGCATCAGGTTTTTTTTATCCAATAGTAGGTCATTGGTCTTGGGCTTTTAATTTTGATGATCCTACTGAAAAATTTGGTTGGCTTGGTAAATTAGGTTATCTTGATTTTGCAGGTGCTTCTGTTGTTCATTCTGTGGGAGGTTGGATTGCATTATCAGTTTTGTTAATAGTTGGAAACCGAACTGGAAGATTTAGAAAAAATAGTTCAAACAAAACTTTTCAAGGAAGTAATACTCCAATTGCAGCACTTGGCGCACTTATTTTATGGTTTGGTTGGTTTGGATTTAATGGGGGTGCCAATGGCGCAATGGATATTAAAATCCCATTGATTTTAATTAATACTTTTTTATCTGCTTCTTTTGGACTTATTTTTTCAAGTATGATGGGAATACTTGTTTTGAAAAAACCAGAACCTTTATTTATGATAACAGGTCCTCTTGCAGGCTTAGTTTCTATCACAGCATCATGTGCTTATGTTGATCCTTCAGATGCAATTGTTATTGGAAGTATTGGAGGAATTATTTCAGGTTCAACAATTGTATTATTAGAAAAAATTCAAATTGATGACGTTGTAAGTGCAATACCTGTTCATCTAGCTGCAGGGATTTGGGGAACTATTGCAGTTGCTCTATTTGGAAATTTTGAAATGATGGGAGTTGAAAAAACAAGGTTAGAGCAGTTATTTATTCAACTAATAGGAATAGGTTCAATTGGTAGCTTTTGTTTTTTTGGGTCTTATATAATTTTTAAAACTATTAATTCATTTTTCCCATTAAGAGTTGGAAAAATTGAGGAAGAGTTAGGCCTTAATATTTCAGAACATAACGCCTCAACAGATACACATGAATTATTAGAAGTTTTAACAAAACAAGCTAAATCAGAGGATTATTCTAATAGAGCTCCGCAAGATCCTTTTACTGACAGCGGTATTATAGGAACTCAATATAATGCTTTAATGGATAAACTTGAACAAACCGAAAAACAAAAAAATAAATGGAAAAATAGAGTCTCTCAAGAGATTAAACTCGCAATGGATGTTCAAAAACGTTTAATGCCCAAAAGAGATATGGATCACTTTCCCATATTTGGTTTAAATATTCCAGCAAGAGAAATCTCAGGAGATTTTTATGATTTTTATCCTCATGATGATGAAGTTTATTTTACATTATCTGATGTATCTGGCAAAGGGGTTAATGCGGGTATGGTTATGGCTAAAGCGATTACATTATTTAAAATTTTTGCGAGACAAAAATTTAAACCCAATGAAATACTATTTGAAATGAATAATGATTTATATGAGTCAAACCCAGCCGGAACATTTATAACCTCTATTGTTGGGCGATATAATTTAAAATCAGATTTATTTGAAATTGCTAATGCGGGACATCAGCCAGCTTTATTAAAGATTGGTGAAGAATTTAGGGAATATCCATCTAGCTCCGTGCCATTAGCGGTTACAAAACACAAAGATGAAAATATTTACAAATTAGAAAACTTTAATCTTAATGGTGGGAGAATTTATTGTTTTACTGATGGTTTTTCTGAATGCATGGATGAAAATAAACAAGAGATCGGTATCGACGGAGTTAAAAATCTTATATTAAAACATCAAAACTCCTCATTAAAAAAAGAATTAGAAGATGCAACCGAAGAGATTAGGCTTAAAAGTTTAAAAATAGACTCAGTTGAAACAGGTATTAAAGAAAATAACGATATTCTTGATGATGATTTAACAATTATTGGAATTGGAAAATAAAATCAAAATGAACATCTTTTATTTTTAATTAGTAAATTTAAGCTTTATTTATAAAAAAAAATATATAGTAATTATTAATATGAAAAAGAATCTTTTTATTTTAATTTCTTTTATACTCTTAACGGGATGTGCTCAAAATTTAGCATTACTAGGTCCAGCTATTTCAGTTGCTACAACTGGAGGAGTTCAACATGCGGTGGTTGGTGGAACAATAAACCAAGGTATTAAGAGTGAAACAGGCAAAAATATCAGTGAACATATGATAAGCTTATTGGATGCAAATAAAGAGCATCAAGAGTGCAATAATGAACATAGCAATTCGTTACAGGAAATATTTTTTGATAGTTCAGAGGGTATTAATTGTAAAAATATTCAATAAATAAAAATTTTTTTAACTAAATCTTTATAAATATTTTATTAAAGATAGACATTACTTTCAATCTTTGGAAAAATAATGCTTCACAAAATCAAGGGTGCCAAAGTGAGAAAAAATACTAAAGCATATATTATGTTGATCCTTGCCACATTATTTTGGGCAGGAAATTTTACTATAGGTAAGTTTGCATTCACAGAAAATATACCCCCTTATTCATTGGCTTTTTTTAGATGGACTTTGGTTTGGATAATATTGGTACCTTTTACTTATAAAGAGTTTCCCAAAATTAAAAGAGAAGTTAAGGGTAATTTATTATTGTTTTTTATTTTAGGTTTTACTAGTGTTGGAATATTTTCTGCATTTACCTACAACGCTCTTAATCATACCCAAGTAATTAATGCCTCACTTTTTAATACCGCAATTCCAGTCTCAATAATTTTAGTTTGTTTCTTGCTAAAAATCGAAAAAACAAATATTTTTCAAATATCTGGTTTAATAGTTTCAGTTTTAGGAATTTTAGCAATTATCACTCGTCTTGATTTAGATATTTTACTAACTTTAAATTTTAATAAAGGAGATATTTATATGTTAATTGCAATCATTTCTTGGGGGATTTATTCTGCGTTTTTAAAGAAAAAAACAATTAATATATCTTTACTTTCACTTGTTCAGGTTGTTTGTACATTCGGTTTAATCATTCTTTTCCCAGCTTTTTTATTTGAACTAGCTCAAGGAAAAACAACTGAAGTAAATAGTAATCTTTTTTATATTTTACTTTATATTGCAATATTTCCAAGTATTGGCTCTTATTATTGCTGGGCAGGGGCGGTTTCGATCATAGGTGCTAATAGAGCTGGAATATTTTTATCATTAATTCCATTATTTAGTACAATTTTTGCAATAATATTTTTTAATGAAAAATTTTTATTTTTTCATTTCATTGGTTCGGTTTTAATTATATTAGGTTTATTTTTATCAAACAAAAAAGTTATAAATGCTTAAAGTTGCAATTTTAGATGATTATCAAAATGTTTCACAAGAATTTGTGGATCTTAAAAAATTATCTGGAAAGTATGAATTTAAGATTTTAAGTGAACCTTTTAAAGATGAAGCTGATGCTATTGAGCAATTAGCTGATTTCGAAGCATTATTAATTATGCGTGAGCGAACGCCAATTACTAAAAATTTAATAGATAATTTAAATGATTTAAAATTCATTATCACTAGTGGCTTAAGAAATAAAGCAATCGACTTGGACGCTGCAGAAAAAAGAAAAATTATAGTTTGTGGTACTGAGATGAATACCAATCCAACACCAGAACTTACCTGGGCCCTGATTTTAGGTTTAGCTAGAAATTTCAAAGAAGAGCTTGATAATATGTACCAAGGTTATTGGCAAACAACTATAGGGTTTGAGTTAAAGGGAAAAATTTTAGGATTAATTGGTCTCGGAAGAGTTGGGTCACAAGTTGCTAAAATTGGAAAAGCTTTTGGCATGGAAGTTATGGCTTGGAGTGAAAACTTAAATTTAGATACTTGTAAAGAGCTAGATGTACTTCCTTGCAGCAAAGAAGACTTAATTAAAAATTCAGATGTAGTTTCAATTCATGTCCAAGGAGGGGATCGTTATAAAGACTGCATCACTATTAAAGAATTTGATCAAATGAAAAAAACTGCATTTTTGATAAACACCTCGAGAGGTACAATAGTAAATGAAGATGATTTAATTATTGCATTATCAACCAATGTAATCGCTGGTGCTGGAATTGATGTTTATGAGAAAGAACCACTGCCAGAAGGTAATAAATTAAGATTTTTACCCAATGCATTGCTTACACCTCATATTGGATATGTGACTGCTGAAAACTATAATATTATTTATACCCAAATGATTGAAGATCTCGAGTCTTGTGCAAATGGTAAGCCTATTCGTGTTATTGAAAAGTAATGGAGCTACCAGTAGTTAATCACAAAGACTATGTTGCTAAAATTGGCGATGACCACAAGTTTCCAATTAATAAATTTGGTGAACTTGCTAAATATTTAATTGATCAAAAAGTCGTAAAACAATTTCATAACCCTAAAGCTTGTTCTTTTGAAACTTTAAATAGAGCCCATTCAAAAGATTATATAAATGATATAAAAAATAAAACTTTAGATGAAAAGAAAATTAAAAAAATTGGTTTTCCATTAGTTGATAGCGTGGTTCAAAGATCCTTAGTTGCAACTGGGGGAACTGTTTTAGCATCAAAACTTGCGCTAAATTATGGAGTTGCATGCAACACTGCAGGCGGTAGTCATCATGCAAATTATGATGGTGGTGCTGGGTATTGCGTGTTCAATGACGCAGCAGTTGCTGCTCATTATTTACTAGAAAGAGGCTTTTCTAATAGAATATTGATCGTTGATTTAGATGTACACCAAGGAAATGGAAACTCAGAAATTTTTAAAGATAATAGACATGTCTTTACTTTTAGTATGCATTCAAAGACTAATTATCCTGCTAAAAAATCAATTAGTGATTTAGATGTTGAGCTTGAAGATAATCTTGAAGATGAAGCATATATAAAGACACTTAAATTTTATTTAAATGAATTAAATAACGAAAACTTTGATTTTGTTTTTTATATAGCTGGTGTTGATATTCATTTTAATGACCGATTAGGCAAATTAAAAATTTCAGATGAGGGTATCAGGCTTAGAGATGAGCTAGTAATTGAAAATTTTTCTTCAAAAAGAATACCTATTTGTGGCGTTTTAGGGGGAGGTTATAATAAAGACTTTAATAAATTAGTAGAATTACACTCTATATTACATCAATCTTGTGCTAAATTAATTTAAATTATGATAAAGAAAATTAATAAAGATTTAACTTCTGAACAAAAATTAGTTTTATTTGAAGAGGGCACAGAAATGGCTGGAACAAGTGAACTAAATCAAGAAAAAAGAGAAGGAAGTTTTCACTGTGTTAATTGCGGAGTAAAATTATTTGATTCAAACACAAAGTATGAAAGTGGCTCAGGTTGGCCATCTTTTTACGAATCTTTACCAGATGTATTTGAAACTAAGACAGATTATTTACTAGGTTATGCAAGAACAGAGTATCATTGTAAGAAATGTGGTGGTCATCATGGTCATATCTTTGAAGATGGACCCAATCCAACTGGCAAAAGATACTGTAATAATGGTGTTTGTTTAGTGTTTAAGTCCAAAGAATAGATTAAAATCTATTTAAGAAGATCTTGTAATTTATTTTCTTTTTCTAAAGCTCTTGTTTCATCGTAACCACCAATGTGTTGATCATCAAAAAAGATTTGTGGAATAGTTCTTTTACCATTAGCTTTTTTAATCATTTCATCCATTGCACCATCAACTGTTGCAATGTTTATTTCTTTATATTCAACCTTGTTTCTAGTTAATAATCTTTTGGCAGCATCACAGTAATTGCAAAGAGGACCTGTATAAATAGTTACTGATTTCATAACTTATAAGTAGTCATTCTTTTTAATTTTACTAGTTATTTCTTTTCTAGAGTATTCAAATTTTTTTCTGTGTTTGATACTTTTTTGATTTACTCTTTTTCTCCATAATCTAAATGAAGTAGGTTTAACAGATCTTCGCATAATTTTAATCACTTCAGATTCTTTCTTGCCTGTCCTTTTTTCTATTTCCTCAAAAGTGATCCGATCTGCCCAAGCAGCCCAAACAACCCAATCTGGGTCATTAACATCTGGCTCTGGATTTTTAACTCTAGTAATAGGGGTGTGACCTTTTTTTTTCATAAATCCTTTATATTTGAAAAAAATGATTAATGCATTTTTTTTAAGGTCGTGGTATATCTTATTCTGATAGTCCTTCTTAGCCATCTTTAGCTCCCGGTTTTTTAGGACTATCTAACTCTTGAAATGTACCCCCTAAATTATTTCTTATTTTTACAAATAATTTTATTTTTATTTATTACTCCTGGTACTCCTAGAATTGTTATTATTTCATACTCAATGAATTATGGAGTTCAAAAATGCATTTGGACTGCATTTGGAGACGTAACAGCAAACTTTATTCAGGCAACATTAGTTATTTTTGTAATTGGTTCGTTTTTTTCAGATAATCCAAATTTTTTAAATACTTTTAAATGGATTGGAATAGCTTATTTATTGTATCTTGCGTATGATCTTTACAACTCAAAACCAAAAGATGTAAGTTCAAATAATATTTCATCAAAAAGTTTTTTTTCATTCTTTAGAGATGGCTTTTTAGTTGCGGGTACAAGTCCTAAGGCTTGGATGTTTTTTCCTCTAATCTTTCCACAATTTATTGATTTTAATTCCAATTATATTGTTCAATTTTTTATTTTAATTACAACCTATGTGGTTTTAGATTTTTTATCTTTAATTGCTTATGCTGTTCTTGCTAGAAAATTAATTGTTTGGATAAAAGCAAATCCAAAAGTAATAAATACAATTTCTGCGAGTGTTTTAATTATTATTGCAATTATAATTGCAGTTATTCAGCAATATTAATGTCATTAGTGTTGCTTATTGCCACTTGCAATAGTTCTAATTTCTTTATTTAATCAGATATTAATTAATTAATAATGAGGGGAAATAAAAATGAAATTAAATAAAATAATCTTAAGTTTTATTTCTGCATTAGCATTATTATTATCTACATCTATAACTTCTTTTGCAAAAGTTGTTGGGGATAAGATAATTTTAGGATCTGCTATTTCATTAACTGGAAAATACTCATCAAATGGTGTTCATACGCAGAATGGTTACAACATGGCTGTGGACAGAATTAACAGTATGGGTGGAGTTAAAGTTGGTGGAAAAACTTATAAGTTTGAAATCATTTATTACGATGATGAGTCAAACCCTAAGAGAGCAGCTCAACTTGCAGAAAGACTTATATCACAAGATGGTGTTGAGTTTATGCTTGGACCATATAGTTCAGGTCTAACTAAAGCAATTGCGCCAGTAACTGAGAAATATGGAGTTCCAATGGTTGAAGCCAACGGTGCATCTAGATCTTTATTTACTAAAGGTTACAAATATCTGTTCGCAGTGCTTGCACCAGCAAACTTATATCTTGATGTAGCTATAGACTTAGCAGTTGAAAAAAATGGTGGCAAACCAGTAACTGTTGCTATGGCTTTTGAACAAGATGCTTTTTCACAAGATGTTAGATTAGGTGTTTTGGAAGCAATTGATAGAACAGGATCAAAAAAAGTAATAGATGATAAGTTACCTAAAGAACTAAATGATATGGCAGCTACTTTAGCTAAAGTTAAAGCTGTTAAGCCAGATGTTCTTGTAGTTTCAGGTCATACTAAAGGTGCTTTAACAGCTATTAGACAAATTGCTGAAATGAAAGTGGATGTACCAATGCTTGCAATGACCCACTGTGATGCTGCAAAATTATCAAAGCAACATGGTAAAAATTCGCAGTACGCATTATGTGCTTCTCAATGGCATAAAACATTAACATATAAGGATGATTTCTTCAAAGATGGTATGACTTACGATGCTGACTTTAAAAAATTATTTGATTATGCACCACCTTATCAAGCAGCTGAGTCTTCAGCAGCTTTATTGGTTTTTAAAGATGCATTTGAAAGAGCAGATTCTTTTGACAAAGTAAAAGTTAGAGATGCGCTTGCAGCTACTAATATGCAAACTTTTTATGGAAACATAAAATTTGCAGAAGGTGGTCAGAATGTTGATAAACCAATGGTGTTATTCCAAGTTATGTGTGATGGGGATAATTGTGAAAATAAAGTTGTAGCTCCTACTAAGTGGGCTTCAGCTGAATTGATACACCCAATTCCTTCTTGGTCTAAAAGATAATATCTAATATATGGAGTGCTCCCTAGTAATAGGGGGCATTTTTATATAAAAAGATAAAAATTTATTTAGAAAGTTTCAAAAAAATTATGGATCTACTTATATTCCAAGTTCCAATCTTAATGGTTCAAGCATCATTAGATGGAATATTACTTGGGATTTTATTTGCACTTATAGCTTATGGAATGGCTCTTCAATGGGGAGTAATGAATATTATCAACATTGCTCATGGAGATCTCGTTATTCTTGGAGGTTATATTACTTATTTTATGTATCTCTCAGGAATTCATCCAGCTTTAGGTGTAATAGTAGCACCTGCCATAATGTACTTTGTAGGTGTAGGTCTTTACAAATTGGTAATAAATAAAGTTGTTGATAGAGATTTATTTATCTCAATACTTGCTACATTTGGCATAAGCATTCTTTTCATGCAGTTAATGAACTTTGCATTTGGTGCAGATGTTGTTCTTGCAAACTCTGAATTTGGCACAACAATGTTGTTTGATAATTCAGTAACATTGCCTAATTCAAAAATATTCTCAGCCATTATAAGTATTATTTTTGCAATAGGGCTTGTTGTTTATATGAAAAAATCCAAATTAGGTCGTGCAATTAGAGCAACAGCTCAAAATGCTAGAGCAGCAAAAATTTTAGGAGTTGATACAGAAAAAGTTTATGCAGCAACATTTGGAATTAATGCAGCACTTTGTGGTGTAGCAGGTTCATTGGTTGCTATTACATTTACAATCCATCCTTATATGGGACTTCCTTATACGATTAGATCTTTCATGATTGTTATTATTGCGGGACTTGGAAATTTACCAGGAGTTGCAGTTTCAGGTATGGGTTTAGGAGTGTTTGAAGAATTTGCTGATTATATTCTGGGGACTGAGTTTAGAATTGGTTCAGTATTCTTGTTATTAGTTTTAATTTTAGTTTACCGAAGATTTAAACTTTCTAAAAAAAGAGAGTATCTAAAATGAAAAATAATAATATTATTTTATATGTTGCAATACTGATTTTTGGTGTACTTGCACCATTCATGCTACCAGCCTTCAAGGTCCAACTATCTATTCTTTGTATATTAATTGTTTTAGCCTTAACTTGGAATATTCAAGGTGGTGAAATGGGCTATAACTCTTTTGGAAATATTCTTTTTTATGGTCTTGGTATGTATATTTGCGCTTCTGTTCAAGTTGGAATGTTTTTTCCATTAGCAGAGTGGACTGAAAGCGGTGGAGAAAAAACTTTTGTACATTCGCCAACCCAGTTTTTTCAAGGTATGGCATTTGGACTATTAGCTGCAGCAATTGTACCAACAATAGTTGCTGGCTTAATAGGTTATGCAATTTTAGGACTTAGAGGACATTATTTTGCAATTTGTACTTTAGGCTTAGGTGTTGCTGCTGGCGAAATTTCAGGTGGGATCGAAATTATTGGAGCAGGTCAAGGGTTTACAACACCTCCGTTTCCAGATGTTGGAAGCTTAGAGTCGAGAGGACAATTTTTTTATTTTTTAAGTTTTGTGGTACTTGTATTAACTTTTGTTGCAGTAAAATCAGTTTACTCAACTAGATTTAGATTAGTTCTTAATGCAATAAGAGACAACGAAGATAAAGCCGAAGCTATGGGTATCCAAACAATGAAATATAAAATTATTGGATGGATGATTTCAGCATTTTTCTGTGGTTTGGCTGGTGGTATCATGGGAGGATTAGTTGGTTATATTGATTCAACAGATGTTGCATTTGATGGAAGAGAAATGGGTGTATTCATGGTTTTGATGGCAATACTTGGTGGTAAAGGAACTTTGTGGGGACCAGTTATTGGTGCAACTTTATTTCACTTATTTAAAGAAGGTTTTTGGACTTACTTCTTGGGTTGGCAGTATGTTGCGTTAGGTGTCTTGATTGTTGTAATTGTAATTTATTTCCCAGAAGGATTAATGGGGTGGCTCAGAGAAAAATATCCAGAGAAATTTGGTGAAGTAGTTGATGAGGCTGATCGCAAAGCTCAGGTAGAATTAAAATGAGTATTTTAGAAGTAAATAATGTCAGTAAATCTTTTGGAGGTGTAAAAGCTAATGTTGATATTTCTATGTCAGTTGAAAAAGGAAAAATTGTTGGTTTAATCGGACCAAATGGATCAGGTAAAACAACTTTATTTAACTCAATTGTTGGAACTTATCCAATAGACAGTGGATCTATAAAATTTAACGATAAAGAGGTATCTGAGTTACCAGTTCCAATTATTGCAAAACTTGGTTTGCTTAGAACATTTCAACAAACAAGAATTTATGGAAAATTAAACTGTGTAGACAATATGTTAATTAGCCATAAAGGGAGTGATGAAAGTTTAATTAAGATATTTTCTAAAATTCCTCAAGATTTAACAGATAAAGCAGAAAATTTATTGAGTTTTGTTGGCCTCTATCAAAAAAGAAAGTTGAGAGCGGGAGATTTATCGTTTGGTCAGCAAAAATTACTAGAACTTGCAATGGCTTTAATGAATGAGCCAGAAATGCTTTTATTAGATGAGCCTACAGCTGGAATTAACCCTACTTTAATAAATGGAATTATCGATAGATTGATCAAGGTAAATCAAGACTTTGGAATCACTCTTTTAGTTATTGAACATAATATGAAGGTAATCATGCAATTGGCAGAAGATATATTTTGTTTAGCTCATGGTAAGATGTTAGCTAATGGGTCTCCAGATGAAATTAAAAATGATAAGCGTGTAATCGATGCTTATTTAGGAGCACAATAGTGTCAAATCAATACGAGGTACTAGGAAAAGCGCCAACTGCAGAAGATTTAAAGAAATTATCTTCAAATGAAATTCATTTAACAATTAAAAATTTAAATGCAGGTTATGGAAAAATGGAAATTTTGCATAACTTTGATTTATTTGTAAATAAAGCTCAGTCTTTATGTTTGATTGGACCAAATGGTGCAGGTAAATCTACAATACTTCACTCAATATATGGTTTTACAAATATATTTTCTGGCCAAATAGAAATTGATGGAAAAGAAATTACAAATTTAACTCCAGCTGAAAAATTAAAGTCAGTAGGAATAGCGTATATTCTTCAGGATAATTCTGTATTTCCAGATATGACAGTTGAAGAAAATTTATTGATGGGTGGATATATTAAAGATAAAACTGACGAGTCCTACGAAGAGGCTGAAAAAATTTTTGAAAAATATGAAAGATTAAGAAATAGAAGAAATCAACCGGCTAAAGTTCTGTCCGGTGGTGAGAGAAGATTGCTAGAGATATCAAGAGCTCTTGTGATGAAACCATCAGTATTATTAGTCGACGAACCTTCAATTGGATTAGAACCAAGATATATTGATATGGTTTTTGAAATTTTAAGAGATCTTCAACAAAATGAAAAAAAAACAATCATACTTGTAGAACAAAATGCAAAAAAAGGTTTAGAGTTTGCTGATATAGGTTACGTTTTAGTTTCTGGTCAAACAGCAATTGCTGGAAAAGGTGATGAGTTGTTAGACAATCCTGATGTTGGTAGATTATTCCTTGGTGGTTAATGATTAATAAAAGGTTTTTCTTTAAAGGGTTTAAGTCTATTTTAGCTCCTAATAGCCCAGCTATTGCATTGGGCTGCTGTTTTATTGCAATTGGCGCACTTCTGAAAAATTTAGGATTTAATATTCATGAAAGCATTTTTTCCACAATGTTAACTTATGCTTTGCCTGGTTCATTAGTTATGGCAGAGTCTTTATTAGTTGGAGCATCTTTATTAAATATTTTTCTCGCAGTATGGTTTGTCAATGCTCGATTATATCCAATGACAGTTTCTTTATTTCCATTAATGATGCACAAAAGTCAGCCAAAATGGAAATATTATTTTTCTTGTCATTTTATTGCAGTGTCTGCATGGCTGATAATGAAAAGTAATTACAAAAATATTGAAAAAAAACATAGAATTGACTTTTGGATTGGAATTGGTTCTGCCACTTGGACTATTGCTGTAATCGGTACATTTATTGGGTTTTATACATCTGATTATTTGGATAAAAACGTGATGATGGGTTTAGCAATCTTAAACCCAATTTATTTTTTATGTATGTTAGTAGGTGCAATGAAGACCTTGCAAATATCAGCATCAGTAATATTAGGATTATTACTTGGCCCAATATTTTATTTTGTATCTCCAGAATGGTCAATTTTACTTGGTGGAATTATCGGTGGAACTATTGCATATCTTATTGGAGAATTAAATGTCAGCTAGTATAGTTCTTGCAATTATAGTTACATCATTAGCAACTTTTTCATCTAGATTTTTAGGAGCAATTTCTTCAAATGGAATAAAAGAAAATTCAAAATTATTCAGATGGTTTAATTGCCTAGCTTATTCAACATTAGCGGCATTGATTGCTAGAACAATTATTTTTCCAGTTGGAGTGTTGTCTGACACAAGTTATTTAAGTAGAGCAACAGTAGTATTGTTTTGCTTATTTATTTTCTTTATCTCTAATAGAAATTTTGTTTATCCAACAGTAATTTCTGCTATCATGATGACATTACTAAGTGAGTACTTATAATGGAACAAATTACTGGTTTAACAATTACAGAACATAATAATTCAAAAAGAATAATTAATATTAATTTAGAAAATGAAATTATTGAAAAACTGATATTTCCTTTTAATAAATTTGATTTAACAGCATTAGAACTTAAACCTTTTACTCGCTTTACCATTGCAAAAAGCTTAGATGATCTGACAAATAATAAGCTAAGTAAATTAATGAATTCTATAATTAAAGATAGATCTACAGGATGTTTTATAATTGGTCCAAAAAATATTACAGCAAAAATT